>NZ_JAKTHX010000028.1:0-109900 GCF_027854635.1 Acinetobacter sp. AOR43_HL | reverse complement strand
GGTAACGGTTATACAAATGAACCCGTTCTACGCCTTGCAAAACAACTCACTGAAAATACATTTGCAGACAAGGTTTTCTTCTGTAACTCAGGTGCAGAAGCGAACGAAGCAGCATTAAAACTAGCTCGTAAAGTTGGACTAGACAGCGGTGTTGCTGGTAAAAGTGGCATTGTGGCATTTAACAATGCTTTCCATGGCCGTACCTTATTTACCGTTTCGGCGGGTGGTCAACCTAAATATTCACAAGACTTTGCACCACTTCCGAACGGTATTAATCATGTTGCCTTTAATGATTTAGAAGCTGCAAAAGCGGTCATTAATGAGCAAACTTGTGCAGTTATTGTTGAGCCGATCCAAGGTGAAGGCGGTGTTATTCCTGCTGACATCGAATTTTTAAAAGGCTTAAGAGCACTGTGTGATGAGTTCGGTGCCTTACTTATTTTTGATGAAGTGCAAACTGGTGTTGGCCGTACAGGTGCACTTTATGCCTATATGAACTCTGGTGTTATTCCAGATGTGTTAACGACTGCAAAAGCACTAGGTGGTGGTTTTCCAGTTGGTGCAATGCTAACAACTGATAAATTTGCACCGCATTTTTCTGTCGGTACACATGGTACGACTTATGGTGGTAACCCGTTAGCGAGTGCGGTTGCTGGTGCAGTATTTGAGTTTATTAATACACCTGAAGTACTTGAAGGTGTAAAACATCGTCATCAATATTTCCTAGACGCATTAAATAAATTAAATACTGAGTACCCGATTTTTGAAGAAATTCGTGGTCAAGGCTTACTCATTGGTTGTGTATTAAAAGCTGAGTATGCAGGGAAAGCGAAAGACATTACGACTTGGGCGGGCGAAGAAGGTTTGCTTGCTTTAATCGCGGGACCAAACGTGGTTCGTTTTACACCGTCTCTGATTATTCCTGAACAAGATATTGATGAAGGAATTGCTCGTTTAAAGCGCGCATTGGCAAAGTTGGCTAAATAAAAAAAAGGAAAGCTAGCCATGATGATCGTCCGTCATGCCGAGTTTCGAGACCTTGAAGATATTTATAAATTAGCAGGTAAGTCGGGTGTAGGCCTGACTTCCTTGCCACAAAATATGGATACACTTTCGGCTCGAATTTCACGTACTCGCAATACTTTAAATGGCAATGTCCATAAAAGTGAACAAGGCTATCTGTTTGTTCTTGAAGATACAGAAGCTCAACGTGTTATTGGATTAAGTGCAATTGAAGTTGCTGTAGGGCTCATTGAACCTTGGTACAACTTTCATGTTGGTACTCAAGTACACGCTTCAAAAGCATTAAATGTCTATAAGTCATTACCTACTTTATTTTTAAGTAATGACAGAACAGGTAGTAGCGAACTCTGTACACTATTTTTAGATCCAGAGCGTCGTGAAAACCAAAACGGTAAATTCTTATCGAAAATCCGTTTTATGTTTATCGCTGCCTTTAAGCAATATTTCGAGAAAAAGTTAATTGCTGAAATGCGTGGTTTCTCAGACGAAAATGGATGTTCTCCATTTTGGGATGCGATTGGTCACCATTTCTTTAATATGGATTTTTCAACTGCAGACTATTTGAGTGGAATTGGGCAAAAAGTGTTTATTGCAGAGCTTATGCCACGTTTCCCAGTCTATGTAGATCTCTTGCCAAAAGATGCGCAAGAGGTAATTGGAAAAATGCATCCACAAACTTTACCTGCTTATCATGTGCTTGAGTCGGAAGGCTTACGCTATCAAGGATATGTCGATATTTTTGATGCTGGTCCAACTATTGAAGCCAATATTGATGAATTGCGAGCAGTAAAAGAAAGTCAGTTACTAAACGTCAAAATTACAAGTGAAGCTGCGGTCGGTAAGACCCAATATCTCATTGCCAATGATAATTATCATGACTATAAGGCAATGCTGTTAAAGCTTGATCTTGTTGATAACACAATAAATTTAACACATGAACAAGCTGAAAAACTCGGTGTGCAAGAAGGTCACGTTGTTCGTGTGTTATCACTAAATCCAATGGAAGTATCCTGATGTCAAACTCTTTATTTATAAACGGTGTCTGGTTACAAGGCAGCGGCGCAACATTTGAGAAAACAAACCCGGTTGATAACCAAACTGTATGGTCAGGTGCCGAGGCTACTGCTACTGATGTAGAACAAGCTTGTCAGGCAGCGCGTACTGCATTTCCAGCTTGGGCGCGTTTACCACTTGCAGAGCGTGTAGCGATTGTTGAAAAATTTGCCGCTTTGCTTGAAGAAAATAAAAAGTATTTAGCAGAAGTCATTAGCCAAGAAACCAGTAAGCCATTTTGGGAAACGTTAACTGAAGTTCAATCAATGATTGGCAAAGTTGCGATTTCGATTCGCGCTTACCACCAGCGTACAGGCGAAAGCTCGACTGAAATGGCCGATGGTGTAGCATCTTTACGTCATCGTCCGCATGGTGTGCTTGCAGTTTTTGGCCCATATAACTTCCCGGGCCATCTACCAAATGGGCATATTGTTCCTGCATTGCTTGCTGGCAACACAGTTGTATTTAAACCAAGTGAATTAACGCCTTGGACTGCTGAAGAAACTGTAAAACTTTGGCAACAAGCTGGTCTGCCAAATGGTGTGATGAATTTGGTGCAAGGTGGTCGTACCACGGGCGAAGCATTAGCTGCTTCACATGAAATTGATGGTTTATTGTTTACTGGAAGTGCAAACACTGGTTATCACTTGCATAAGCAAATGGCGGGTGCACCTGAAAAAATTCTTGCGCTTGAAATGGGCGGCAATAATGCATTGATTATTGATGAAATTATCGATGTCGATGCAGTAGTTAATCTTGCTATTCAATCTGCTTTTGTTTCGGCAGGTCAGCGTTGTACATGTGCACGCCGTATCTTGGTAAAAAATGGTGCTGAAGGTGATGCATTTATTCAACGTTTTGTTGAAGTTGCTAAAAACCTAAAAGTTGGCCGTTGGAATGACGAGCAACAACCATTTATGGGGGGGGTAATCTCTTCAGTTGCTGCAACAAACATGATGAATGCTCAGCAAAAGTTACTTGAGCTGGGTGCAAAAAGTTTATTAGCCATGACACGTCCTCAAGAAGACAGCTCATTACTTACTCCGGGTATTGTTGATGTCACAGGCGTGAAAGATATTCCAGATGAAGAATATTTCGGTCCACTTACCACCATTCAACGTTATGACAGTTTTGATGAAGCATTAAAAATTGCTAACGCAACTCGTTTTGGCTTGTCAGTTGGTTTGGTTTCACCAAAACGTGAACTGTTTGATGACTTACTCATTGAAGCACGTGCAGGTATTGTGAATTGGAATAAGCCATTAACTGGTGCTTCAAGTGCCGCACCGTTTGGTGGTGTAGGGGCATCAGGTAATCACCGCGCGAGTGCTTTTTACGCTGCCGACTATTGTGCTTGGCCAATGGCATCACTTGAAAGTGACAGCTTAACCTTACCAGAAAAATTATCTCCAGGGATTGTGTTGCCTTAAACACTAGGGAAGAAAAAAATGAAAGGATATGAAGTAAATTTCGATGGTTTAGTGGGACCAACACATCACTACGCGGGTTTGTCGTTTGGTAATGAAGCATCGACAAAAAACCGTAATAATACCTCGAATCCAAAATTAGCAGCTAAACAAGGTTTGCTAAAGATGAAAGCCTTGGCTGACATGGGAATGAAACAAGGTGTACTTGCTCCACATGAGCGTCCACATGTTCCAATGTTACGCCGTTTAGGTTTTACAGGTGATGACATTAGCGTTGTTGCTCAAGCAATGCGTCATTCACCTGAACTATTGTCATCTTTAAGTTCAGCCTCTCCAATGTGGACTGCCAATGCAGCAACTGTTTCACCTTCTGCAGATAGTCAAGATGAGCGCGTGCATTTTACAGCAGCGAACTTGAACAATAAGTTTCACCGTTCAATTGAAGCTGAAACTACAAGCCAAGTTTTACAAGCAATCTTTAAAAATGAACGCCACTTTGTACACCACGAAGCATTACCACAAGTAGCTTTGTTTGGTGACGAAGGAGCAGCCAATCACAACCGTTTAGGGGGTGATTATGCTAAGCGCGGTGTTCAGGTGTTTGTTTATGGTCAACAACATTTAAATAATGGCTTGCCGGGACCAAAACGCTATCCGGCTCGTCAAACGCGTGAGGCAAGTGAAGCAATTGCACGTTTGCACCGTTTAGATGATGCACATACCGTTTTTGTTCAGCAAAATCCGGATGTAATTGATCAGGGCGTTTTCCATAATGATGTGATCGCGGTAAGTAACCAACAGGTTTTATTCCATCATCAACATGCATTTTTAAATCAAGATCAGGCCTTTGCTGAAATTCGTCAAAAAATGGCAAGCATCGGTGAAGACTTTATTTCAATTGAAGTCCCTGAAAACCGTGTTACCGTTGACGATGCCGTAGCAACCTATTTATTTAATAGCCAAATTTTGACTCGTCCAGATGGTGGAATGACTATTGTTGTACCAGAAGAGTCTCGTCAAAATGCAGCAGTCTGGGGCTATTTAAATGACATGATTCAAATGGGCTCACCAATTGATGCTATTCAGGTATATGACTTACGTGAAAGTATGCGTAATGGTGGTGGTCCAGCTTGTCTACGTTTACGCGTAGCTTTAAACGAAACTGAATTAAATGCTGTAAATCCAAAAGTTCTTATGAATGATCAATTGTTTGGCACACTCAATCAATGGGTTGATAAACATTATCGTGATCGTTTAGCACAAGAAGATCTGGCTGATCCGCATTTGTTAATGGAAAGCCGTATGGCACTTGACGAACTGACCAAAATTCTAGGTTTGGGTTCGGTTTATCCTTTCCAAAAATAATGAGGAGGTGACATGCAAGATTTTCTAGCATTAACCTTACAAGGTGAGCAGCCTACAATTCGCGAAGGAAAACAAAATAATTTTTCTTGGCGTTGGTTGGGTGAAGGACTTCTTGAATGTACGCCAAACGCACAGTACGACAAAGCTGTCGTACTGTCAGCTGGAGTGCATGGTAATGAAACAGCACCAATTGAATTGTTATCTCATCTTTGTACGGATTTATTTGCAGGGCGTTTAAACCTTGCTGTGAGGTTGCTGCTTGTATTGGGTAACCCTTATGCAATGCGTCAAGGCAAACGCTATGTGCATGATGATGTAAATCGAATGTTTTGTGGTGGATATAAAACTCTAGCCGTGACTGAAGAATCAAAGCGTGCTGAAGTTTTAGAGCAAGTTGTCACCAACTTCTTTCAAGAAAGTGCAAGTGACGCTAAACGCTATCACTATGATTTACACACAGCAATTCGTGCTTCATTGTTACCAACGTTTGCTTTATTTCCCTATCAAACGCATGGCTATGATGCTGATTTAACAGCAAGTCTTGAAGCAGCCGATTTAGATGCTTTGGTTTATCACAATGCAGTAGGTAAAACGTTTACACATTTTACGAGTGAGAATTTTAAAGCTGCGAGCGCAACGTTAGAGTTAGGCAAAGCCTTACCATTTGGGCAAAATGACTTGAGCCAATTTGCAGCAATTGATGAAGTTATTCGTAATGTAGTTTCTGAGCAAGCCTTGCCGCTACGCAATAAAACAAAAATTCGAGTCTTTAAAGTGTCTGATTCTTTAATTAAAAAAGATGAAGATTTTAAGATGAATTTATCAGCTGAAGCTCCGAATTTTTCGACTTTTACCAAAGGTGAAATCATTGCAACTCAACCTTCTGGTAATTATGTAGTTGAGCAAGATCAGGTCTGGATTTTATTTCCAAACCCAAATGTGAAGCTTGGTTTGCGTGCAGGCTTAGTTTTAACTGAAACGAGTTGAATACTTAATTTTTGAGAAATAAAAAAGGGCAATTAATTGCCCTTTTTTATTTATAATGGATTAGTTATTACCGAAAAGACCTTTAATAAAAGATTTCTTTTCAGCTTTTTGTGTAGACGCTTGAGCACCAGCATTTACGTTTGCATTTGCATTAATACCAGCAACATTAACACCAACGTTTACACCTGTTTGAGCGTTAACTCCATGAGCTGGTTGAGCTGCATTTAATTTTGCTTGAGCATCAGCTTTAGTGTCAGCTACAAACTCTTTTTGCTCAGCTTGGTTTTGAGCTACACGAGTTTTTACAGCATCTACATGCGCTTGAGCATTAGCTTGTTTTTCAGCAGTAAATTCTTTTTGGTCTGCTTGTTTTTCTGTAACTTTAGCTTTTACAGCATCAATACCTGCTTTTGTATCAGCTTTCGCTTCAACTGCTAGGTTTTTAGTACCGTTTGCAGCTTTAGTCGCTACATTTTTAGTACCTGTTACTGCTTCGGTAGCAAAATGTTTAGTACCAGTTGCGGCTTTAGTTGCTACATTTTTAGTACCTGTCGCAGCTTCGGCAGCAAAATGTTTTGTACCATTTGCAGCTTTAGAAGAAAGTTCAGTCACTTTTCCTGTTGTTTTTTTTGTTGCTTTAACTGTAGTGTCAGCCGCTACATGACCAGCATGCTTTGCTGAGCTACCCACAGTATGTGCAGTATTTTTGACTGTATTGGCTACGCCACTAACAAGACCACCCGGTTGTACATTTACTTGAGCAGAAGCACCTGCATTAACGCCCGCACTTTGTGCAAAAATAGAGGCAGAAGCAAGAACACTTGCAGTAACGATAGCTGTTTTCATCATTTTCATTGCGATATCCTTCAAAGAATATACCCTTTTAGTGAGGTATTTCATAAACGCAAACGAATCATAGCCAAGGCAATATAGTCTTGTGAACTGTCTTCATCAAAATGTTACAACAGTGTTACGTTGAGTAAACAGACTAGGGATAAATTGTGAAGATTAATAAAAATTAATAATAAAGTGAAAAAGAACATTTATTTGTTAGATATTCTAATTAGACTCTCTTGTTTTTCCTTTTTTAAAAAATATCCTTTAATTTTTTCTCTTTCGGTTTTTCTCGACTTGTCCTTTATATCTTTAAATGTGATGTGAATCTAATTATTTATTAGAGGAAACGGCATAATTATTGCTTATTATGAGAATGGAGTGCTTTTTTAGCACTTTTTTGAACCATATTCTGCCAGAAATATAAATGTACAGGGCAGAACTGTATTTTTGCTTATTCGGGAAAAGGTACTTTAGCTTTTCTCAGGTTTGTATATTTCATGAAATAGAAATTTCACATGAAATATATTGAAAGAAATAGCGCTTTATTTCGAATAATCAAAAATAAAAATAGATATCTATAAACAAAAAAACAGAGATATGACAGATGAAAATTATTGCTTCCCTTCTTGTATTGGTCGGCTTGATCGCCGTTGTTCTCTATCTTAAGCCAACAAGTGGTGCATCTGATGTGTTCAATTCTGCTTTACATGAGTCGAATTCGCCACAACCAGACACCACGTCCTTTCTTTCTAAACTTAAGGAGCCTACTCAACCTAAAAATCTATCTCAACATTCAACTCATCCTCAATCGGTATCAGCTGATACCGTTCCTTTTTATGACACAAAAAGTGATCTTTCTATTCAACCGATTGATCCAGAAAAAGATCCAGCAAATGAAATAAAAGCGAAATAAGCAAATTGTTAGTTGAAAAACTACGGAGAAAAATAATGCAAAGCAAAACGTTATTTCTATTAGGTCTATGTACGATATTAAGTACAACTGCATCCGCTCTTCCTTTAGATTCTAAAGGTGCTAAACAGCGGTTAAATCAAGCAGCAAAACAAAAAGTATTTCAGAGCAAAATCGATTTGGATGCCTTGGTCAATAATGATTCGAATGATTTAATCGTCGAATACAATATTCCTTCGGTGAGTGTGCCTTCTGGTTTAGAGCGGCGGAGTTATATTGCAACAAATAAAAAGAATATACAGGCAAGGTTTAACCGTGCTGGTGGTGTCCAAGTACTTAGGGACTACAATAATTTACCTTTAGCTTTCTATCGAATTAGTAATCGCGAAGCTTTGGTGACTTTATTAAATGATCCAAATGTTAAAGCGGTTTATCCGAACCGTATTAACCAGACTACGACCAATGAAAGTTTACCTTTAATTAATCAACCACAAGCCAATACCAATGGTTTTACGGGTGAAGGCTCTAGTGTGGCAGTAATTGATACAGGTGTGAATTATCTTCATTCTGATTTTGGCTGTACGGCAGTAAATACACCATCAAGCACATGTCGAGTGGTTTATTCATTTGATAGTGCACCAGATGATGGCGCTTTAGATGATGATGGGCATGGGAGTAATGTTTCAGGCATCGTATCTAAGGTTGCTACCAAAACCAAAATTATAGGTATTGATGTCTTTAGAAAGGTCAGATCCCAAGGTAAATGGGTAAGCACAGCTTATGATAGTGATATCCTCGCAGGGATTAACTGGGCTGTAAATAATGCACAAACCTATAATATTAAAGCAGTTAACTTAAGCCTTGGCGTACCAGGTGTTAAATATACCTCGGAGTGTAGTGATAGCAGTTATGGAACTGCATTTGCCAATGCACGAGCTGCTGGTGTGGTGCCTGTAGTCGCTTCAGGTAATGATGCATTTTCAGATGGAATTTCATCTCCTGCCTGTGTTGCTGGTGCAGTAAGAGTAGGGGCTGTTTATGATAGTAATATTGGTGGTGTGTCATGGGGGAACCCAGTGAAATGTTCGGACCCAACCACAGCGGCAGATAAGGTAGCGTGCTTTAGTAATGGTGGTAGTCTTGTGACCTTATTAGCACCAGGAGCAATGATCACGGCGGGTGGTTATACCATGGGCGGTACATCTCAAGCGACACCACATGTGGCAGGTGCAATTGCTTTGTTACGAGCGAATAGCGTGAGTCCAACAGAAAGTATTGATCAAACCATCAGCCGTTTAAAAACGACAGGTAAACCAATTACTGACCCAAGAACGGGATTGGTTTTCCCTCGTATTGATTTACTGGCAGCAACAAATGGTTTGACTATTAATTAAATAGCTTATTTATAATTTTTTAAATTAGGTCCAAGAAATTTATAAATGGCTATAACCCGTTGCAAAGGGTAACTTCTGCAACGGGTTTTTTTATGGATAAGTATTAATTACACTTTGCTAGATTCGCTGGATTAAAGTTGCTTTGGAGTTTCTTGAAATTATTCTGAATTTCTGGATCTTGAATATTAAAAGTCGTTGAACTTTTGGTTGTAGATTTGGTTGCCTGATTTAATATGCCTGATTCATCAGGATATTGCATAGTCGAAGAGGTCGCTGAAATCAGACCATTATTATTAAAAGTCCAGTGTTCAGTTACATGTCCGCCTCCTAAATAGCCAGTAAATTCAATCATACAAGCCTGTTTATCTTGTTTAATGAGCTTGGCTACATTACCTGTAGTAGAGGGATAAGCCTCGATATTCGTATCTTGTTCTAAAACTTGTGCTTGAGAATAAGATGAAGAAGGAGGTGTAGAGGTCGCACATGCAGTTAATGCTAAGCAGCATAGTGTTGAAAAGAGGAGTTTTTGACTATTCATAAGGCAGATTCCTAGCTTTCTTATAGTTAATGACATTATTTCTAGATAAATATCTGTGTTTATAAGCGCGCGAAGTTATCGCGCTATCCAAAAAATTAGTTAGCTGCTGTGCTCGATTTACTTAATTCACCTTGCTCGATCGGGATATTTTCACCATTTCGGCTACTGGTAATATTTTGTTTGGCTTGTTCTATTTTCTGTTCAGTAAATACTTTGGCTGTATCTGCCTTTTGTTGAACGACTTCTGCTTTTTCAGCAGTAAATTCTTTGGTGTTTTGCCATTTCTCACTAATTTTATTCGATGTTTTTTCAGAAGCACCTTGAATAGAGTTTCCTAAATTTTGTATGCCTTTGCCTGTTTTATATAACAGTACGCGCCCTAAGCTAGGATTGTCACCATAAGGTTGTGTTTTGGGTGTTGTTTCAACAACTTGTTGTGGCTGTGTTGTTTCTGCAAATAAGGTTGATGAAGCCAATATAGAACTTGCAACGCATAACACTTGTAAGGTTTTCATATGGATCAATCTCCCCAACCAGAATCAAAAGATGAAGTGGTGATCTTACTGTTAAAAATAAAGCTTGTACTGCAATGAGATAAAACCCATACGATTTGATTACGATAAATCATCATTTAATGGCGCTAAACCAATCATTGCAATAATTCATAAACTAAATTCAGTCTTAATCAATTCTATAAACATGTCTCTAGCTTTATGGTTACTCACATTTTTGTGCCAGAAAAAGTGGTTCTGCATAAAAGCAAGATATTCAAATTTATAACTTTGGATATGGGCCAAATTTTTATATTGCTCATAAATACTTTTAGGCACTAACGCTACCCCTGAGCCTGCACTGACACAGCCAATAATCGTGGCATAGCTAGTAATGCTGGTAATAGGAAGAGAGATATTCTTCAGTTTAAGCCATTCTTCAAGGGCTGCACGGTAAGGACAGCCTTCCGTCCACATAAAAATTTCTTTACCAATCAGGTCTTCTTGGCAATGAATCTCTCCCAAAGAATGAGATGCAATTAAGACCATATCTTCTTGGTAAATACTGAGTTTATTGAGCATCGGAAATTCAATATTGCCCGCAACAATCGCACCATCAAGTTTATGTTGAGAAATATCGACTAATAGCTGTTTCCATGTACCTGTAATAATTTGAATGGAAACCTCTGGAAAACGTTGATGATATTTCGCAAGTAAGTTGGGTAGGCGAGTTGTGGCAGAAGATTCAATCGCCCCAATTTTTAATGGGCCACAGGGTGGAGCATCAGGGTGAATACTACGTTTTGCTTCATCGCACAGCGCTAAAATTTTATGGCAATAATTAAGAAAGATTTCCCCAGAGGGAGTGAGTTTTAAACTTTTTCCTTCCCGATAAAACAGCGGTGCGCCTAGTTCTTCTTCGAGTTGTTTAATGCGCGTTGTGATATTGGATGGTACACAATGTAGTTGCATTGATGCCTTAGCCATTGTTCCGCATTCAACCACGGTCTGAAACATTTTTAACTGTGCGATATCCATGTTTTATCATTCACTTTTAATGAATATTTGACTCAATATAAGTTAATTTTATTCAACTATCCATGCGCATATGATGAAAGAGTTCCATTTCATTAGTGCAGATTTAACATGGCAATTTCTCTTGCTGCCGAAACCCAGCCTCCCGCATTTAAGCTCTATTTATGTATTGCTGTGACCGTCTTTTGTTGGGGCTATTCACCTATTGGCGTACATAGTGCTTTGCATTCATATACACCGCAGCATATTGCGTTGCTTCGCTTTTTGATCGCATCGGTTTTTTTACTGCTTTTGGTCATGAAAAAAGGCATTCAGCCTTTAAAGTGGAAAGATGCTCCTGCGCTTGCTGTATTAGGTTTGTTCTCTGTGACGCTGCATCATCTGCTTATCAATACAGGGCAGCAATATGTGACTGCGGTTGCCTCTAGTATTTTGAGCCAATCTATTCCGTTATTTACCTTTATTATTTCAGCTTTGCTTTTTAAGGAACAAATCAATTTCAAGCAATGGTTATGTATTTTATTGGGACTTTGCGGCGCCGTGTTGGTGGTCAGTGGAGATCATGGTTTTGGTGTACCGAGTCCTTATAGTTTATTGATTGTTTTGGCTGCAATTGCATGGGGTCTCTACTTTAATTTATATAAGAAATTTGCTTTAAATTATGATGCTTTGAGCATGATGTGCTACATCATTTGGTTCGGAACCATTCCTTTACTATTTTATAGTACTCATTTACCCCATGAAATTTTACATGCTACTTGGCAAGCCAATATGTCTATAGTTTTGTTGGGTATTTTCCCAAGTGCGATGGCTTATGTACTTTGGGGCTATGTTCTTAAAAATATGCCGTTAACAATTGCATCGAATTTTTTATATTGTTCGCCGATTGTCGCGATGATTTTGGCAGTTGTTTTCTTAAATGAAAAACCGTCAATAATGGTGCTGTTAGGTGGGGTGATTATTGTAGGGAGTTTAGTATGGATGAATTGGGGGAATAGGCGTACTATCGAATAATCTATAGATCATTAAACTATCTATAGACTAATGCTATGTCATACGCTACTTGCTTTAAGAGAATAAGATGATTGTTGTTACTTTGACCTATAAAAAACCATTAGCCGAAGTTGATGCTGTATTGAAAGAACATATTGCATTTTTAGATCATTACTATGAGCAAAAGAAGTTTTTAGCGTCGGGGCGCCGAGAAAATAGAGTAGGTGGGGTAATTTTAGTTCTAAGCTCTTCGATTCAAGAAGCTGAAGAAATTATGAAAAATGATCCGTTTTATATTCATGATGTGGCCGATTATGATTTTATGTGGTTTGAGCCATCGAAAAGTTTAGAAGAAATTAAAGATTTTGTTTAACTCAAAAAAATAAAGGGATCTATAAAAGATCCCTTTATTTCATAATAAGCTAATTAACCCTGCAACACACTCACATCAGCAACAGCAGTATACAATTTACGTAACTAAGCCAATAAACGTAAACAGTTTGCTTTTAAGTCAGCATCATCTGCCATTACCATTACACCATCAAAGAAGGTATTGTTAAGTACGCAAAGCATTACAAGCTTAGAATCTTTACTTAAACCATTTTCTAAAGCTCTGGCAAAAAGAAGAACAGCACAATAGCTCCAAAAATTCCGCTTAAGATCAGCCAGTCTTTTTGACGCATATCTGCAAGGCGAATCACCGAAAGATAAACACTGCTGAAAAAAACCAAAACAAAAACCAGCAAAACTAGCGGATTATTGAAGAAGAATTTACTGATGCCAAATAGTACGAAAATAATGCTACTAGAAACCCAATACAGCAGAGCCAAAATAAATTTGTTCACTGATAAATTACGAACAGAACGATCTAAACGAGGCAGAGTTACAGCTAGCATAATCAGCCCTGCAAAACCGCCTAGAATAGAGATAATCATAAAGAACAGGCCGCTCATATCTGGTTTGGTCTTTATATGAGGATATACTTTCCATAGGCCATAACCGATTACCAGTAAAAGGGTGTGGCAAAGAACAAGATAAGCATCTATACGATAAAAATTTTTAATTGAAGTGGTATTCATTATGATGACTGCGGATTTATTTTTAATATTAAAAAACCCCACTAATCTATAGAGGGGTTCTCATTAATTTACAACTAATAAAGGCTTAGCCCTGCAACACACTCACATCAGCTACAGCGGTAAACAAGTTACGTAACTGAGCCAATAAACGTAAACGGTTTGCTTTTAGGTCAGCATCATCTGCCATTACCATTACGCCATCAAAGAATGCATCAATCGGCGCGCGAAGTGCTGCAAGCTTAGAAAGGGCAGCTGTGTAATCTTTTGCTGCAAGTAATGGTTCAACCACAGGTGTCACTGCTTGAAGTTCAGCAAATAATGCTTTTTCAGCGTCTTCAACCAAGTTTGCTTCAACTACAGAACCTTCAGGTGTTGCTTCTTTTGCAAGAATATTAGCAACACGTTTGTTTGCAGCAGCAAGTGCAGCAGCTTCAGGTAATGTGCGGAAGTGGTTAACAGCATTTACGCGCTTGTCAAAATCGAGTGGAGATTTTGGTGCAAGTGCTTGAACCGCTTGAAGTACGTCAACAGCAACACCTTGGTCTTCGTACTTAGCACGATAACGACCTTCCAAGAATGCAACCGCGTCAGCACGAGTTTTGTCGTGGTCTTTAACGATATCGCCATAACCTTGAAGTGCAAGATTCACTAATTCTTCAATCGTTACATCTAATTCATTTTCAATGATTAAACGTAAGATACCAATTGCTGAACGGCGAAGAGCAAACGGGTCTTTAGAACCTGTAGGCGCTTGTCCAATACCGAAAATACCAACAAGCGTATCTAAACGGTCAGAAAGGGCAATGGTTGTACCTGTTTTGGTTTTAGGTAAAACATCACCCGCAAATTTTGGTAAATATTGCTCACCTAAAGCTTCTGAAACTTCAGTGTTTTCACCTTCAATACGTGCGTAGTAAGTACCCGCAATACCTTGAAGTTCTGGGAATTCACCAACAAGCTCAGAGGTTAAGTCGCATTTAGCAAGTAATGCAGCTTTTTCAGCATCAGCTGGGTTTGCACCAGTGATTGAAGATAATGCAACTGCAAGTTTTGCAATACGTGTTGATTTGTCCCAAAGCGTACCAAGTTGTGCTTGGAATACCATGTTTGCTAGTTTTTCTTTACGAGATGCAAGCGGTTGCTTTTGATCTTGTAAGAAGAAGAACTCAGCATCAGACAAACGAGGGCGAACAACTTTTTCGTTACCTTCAATAATTTGAGTCGGATCTTTAGACTCAATATTTGAAACAGTAATGAAGTAAGGCTGTAATTTACCGTCGCTATTGATCAAACAGAAATACTTCTGGTTGTCTTGCATTGTCGTAATAAGAGCTTCTTGAGGAACAGCTAAGTAGCGTTCTTCAAAGGTTGCACGTAAAGCTACAGGCCATTCAACCAGACTTGTTACTTCATCAAGTAAGTCAGCCGGAACAATCGCAGTCGCGTTAACTTCATCAGCTAGCTTTTTCACTTGTTCTTGAATAGTTGCTTGACGCTTTTCAAAGTTCGCAACAACATACGCTTTTTCTAAAGCAGCTAAATAGTCATTTGCATGCGCTAAAGTCACAGCTTCTGGTGCATGGAAACGGTGGCCATAAGTCACATTACCAGCTTTGTGATCTTGAATCGTTGCGTCAACAATTTGATCGTCTTTGAGTAAAAGAACCCATTTCACTGGACGTACAAATTCGGTACGGCTTGCCGCAGAACGCATACGCTTAGCAATTGGTAAATTGTCTAGCGCAGTTTGTAAAATCTGTGGAAGTAAAGCATCAAGGCTTTGACCTTTTACATCTTTTAAATAGCAAACTTTTTCAACTTTACCTGCTTGGAAAGTAGAAAGCTGATCAACTGTAATACCTTGACCACGCATAAAGCCTTCAAGTGCTTTAGTTGGTTTGCCTTCTGCATCGTAAGCCGCTTGAATAGCAGGGCCATCAAAACGTTTTTGTGTATCCGCTTGAGCAGCATCGATATCAACAATTTTAAGCGCTAAACGACGTGGGGCTGCATAAGCTTCAATTGATACGAAGTTTAAGCCCGCATCTTTTAAGCCTTTTACCGTTTCTGCCTGTAATGCATCACGTAAAGTTTTTAAGCTTTTTGGTGGAAGCTCTTCACAGCCAAGTTCGAATAAAACAGTATGTTTGCTCATTAGTTTTTCTCCGCCTTTGCTGCTTCACTTTCAGCTTGTGCTTTTAGCTGTGCCAATACTTCATCACGCAAGTGTGGTTCTGCCATTGGGAAGCCAAGCTCTGCACGTGCTTGTACATAACTTTGTGCAATAGCACGCGCTAAAGTACGTACACGTAAAATGTAACGTTGACGCTCAGTCACAGAAATTGCGCCACGTGCATCAAGTAAGTTAAAGGTATGAGATGCTTTAACAACTTGCTCATAAGCAGGAAGAGAAAGTTTTGCTTCAATTAAACGGTTTGCTTCTGATTCGTAAAAATCAAATAGTTCAAATAGTTTTTCAACTGGAGCGTATTCAAAGTTATAAGTCGATTGTTCAACTTCATTTTGATGGAATACGTCGCCGTAAGTTACAGTACCAAATTGGCCTTTAGTCCAAACAAGGTCATAAACCGAGTCAACACCTTGTAGGTACATCGCAAGACGTTCTAAACCGTAAGTGATTTCACCTGTTACTGGGTAACATTCAACACCACCGACTTGTTGGAAGTAAGTGAACTGAGTCACTTCCATACCGTTAAGCCAAACTTCCCAACCTAAGCCCCAAGCACCAAGCGTCGGAGATTCCCAGTTGTCTTCTACGAAACGGATGTCGTGAGTAAGCGTATCAATCCCGATTGCTTTTAGAGAATCAAGATAAAGCTGTTGGATGTTCTCTGGATTTGGCTTAAGCACCACTTGGAATTGGTAGTAGTGTTGCAAACGGTTCGGGTTTTCACCATAGCGACCATCTTTTGGACGACGTGAAGGTTGAACGTATGCAGCATTCCAAGTCTCAGGCCCTAAAGCACGTAAGAATGTTGCGGTGTGGAATGTTCCAGCGCCCATTTCCATATCGTAAGGTTGTAATACGACGCAGCCTTGTTCGGCCCAATAGTTTTGTAGGGCAAGAATTAAACCCTGAAATGTATCAATGTGCGAGATGGCGCGACTCATGTAGCATCCACGAATTTATGAGAAAAATTGCCCCTAAGTATAAGGATTTTGTGGGGGAGTGGCAAAGGTTATCCATTAAAGTATTGGGCGAGTATTAATTTAAAAAAGCATGCTAGTCAGGTAGTTTTTCATTGAATGTTGAAAAAAACCAATTCTGGTATTCTGAAGTGTTTCTCAAAATTTTAAGTTCGTTGTTTGCTAAGAAACCCTCTTTACGTTCTAGAGCTGCATCTTTAGGGAAGCTTTGTAGCTCAGATAATGCTAAGTCAACTTTCTGACTGATACAGTACAACCGGATAATTTGGAAGCGTAGGGTTGGGCTAGCATCCTTGTAGATATGAGCTTCTTGTACGGCGTACTCAATCTCTTCTTTTAAATTATTAATATCTTTAGTAATTTGATATTTTCTACATAATCCATAACAGTAAGTTTCTAAAATATCTGTAATTTTGTGTTCTTCATATTGTTGTTTAACTAAACTAATATTTTGATCTAAAGTTTCTAACTTTGGATTATCCTCAATAATAAAATTGTACATACATGTTAGTACTTGATTTAATATAGTTTCAATATTTTTTATATTTTGAAGTTTTTTTATATTTGGATCATTTGATAATAAATTAATATATTGTTCTATTAGGTTTTTATAAATGATCCCTCTTTGATACTTGGCTGAGTAAAAGTTTATTTCATTTAAATATCTTTTTAATTCTGCTTCTGGGCTTTCAATAAAGTCTAAGCTACACCCTAAAAGCTCAGCAATTTCCATAAATGTTTCATCTGCATCACATCCATAAATTACTTTGGACTCTTCATCATTTTCCAAGAAATGATGGCTCTCCTTTTGAAGGATTTGATTACCATATTCTAACCAGTATATCCAATTATTATATGGGCGCAGCTCATTTAAAGCGTGCATTAGAGGATCATTCTCACCGCTATAACCAGCAACAACCCAAGTTTTATTACAGCCTGTTGAGCGTACGATTTGAGTTAAAGTTTCTTTATGTGCTTCAAGTTGATCTGTAGTATTTCGCTGAACAAATCCAACATGTTGCCCATTTAAATAGACAATACTTGGGTCGTGTAAAAGCTCAGCATTGACTTTACCCATAGCACCTAAATCATAAATAGCGGGAAAGGGATACATACCAACCATGTAACAAGCATGGATCAAAAGAGGATCGAAATTTACAGTCAATACTCGGCTGAAATAGCCTTGTTTTAAGAGTTCTGCAATCGCAATATGTGCGAAGTTAAGTTTTGCTTTTTTTATTCCTTTTTTATCATTTCCTTCAATAAACCATCTAAAAAGCTCTTTACGTTTAACATTAGAGAGCTTAGTCATAATATCATTATATTGGAGTCGATTTATGTCTTGCTGTGCGAGTTCTTGCTCTTCTTGAGTAAAGTAGTTAGGAAAGTTCTCAATAGCAATTTTCATCAGTTTCTGTGCAGGAGGAATTCCAGCAGACACAGAAATACCAGCGCCTACTAATAAAATTGCACCGCCCTCACTCTTTGCATCTTCAAGTGAAGCAGCAAGATGCTTAAGGAGTTCTTCTTTGTTTTGTTCCATTGTTCGATATTTAATCTTTTGAATTTTTAGTAATTATATCTGATTTAATAAACAGTACTAGCTTGAGCAGAATTAAAACGTCACCTCATGACGCCGAGCGTACTCTGCTGGATTAAATTTAAGAATGCAAAATGATATTTTTTAAACGATGCCATAAATGAGTCGTTTGATATGTCTGATCGCATTCGAGAAAAACTACAGATTCTTGCTGATGCTGCTAAATATGATGTGTCTTGTTCATCAAGTGGCAGTGACCGTAAAAATAAAGATAAAGGTTTGGGAGATGCCAGCCATTCAGGAATTTGCCATAGCTATACTGAAGATGGCCGCTGTGTATCTCTCTTAAAAATTCTATTTAGTAATGTATGTATTTTTGATTGCGCCTACTGTGTTTCACGCCGTTCCAATGACGTCCAACGTGCAGCATTTACGGTGCAAGAGGTTGTAGATTTAACCATTAATTTTTATCGCCGTAATTATATCGAAGGCTTATTTTTAAGCTCAGGCATTTTTAAATCGGCAGATCACACGATGGAGCGTATGCTTCAAGTCGTAAAGAAGCTGCGCCTTGAAGAAAACTTTAATGGCTATATTCATCTAAAAACCATTCCGGGGGCATCTCCTGAACTGATTCATGAAGCAGGTTTATATGCTGACCGGATGAGTATTAATTTAGAGATGCCGACCGAAATTGGTCTAAAAACTTTTGCACCAGAAAAATCACATCAGGAAGTTCAAAAAGATTTAGGTTTGGTCCGTGATAGACTGATTCAGCTTAAAGATGAACGGCAAATCATTAAGCATGTACCGAAATATGTACCGGCAGGGCAGACCACACAAATGGTAGTGGGGGCCCATCAAGAGTCAGACCAAGATGTATTGTTTATGGCAGACAAGCATTACAAAGAATTTAAACTCAAGCGCGTCTATTTTTCTGGCTATATCCCAATTAATAATGAAAATAATTACTTACCCGCAGTAGGTTCTGCACCGCCATTACTTCGTGAAAACCGACTCTATCAAAGCGATTGGTTGATGCGTTTTTATGGTTTTGAGGTTAATGAAATCGTCAATGAAAAACACCCAAACTTAGATCTTGATGTAGACCCGAAATTAAGCTGGGCTTTAAGGCATCCTGAAAAGTTTCCAGTAGATTTAAATCGTGCCGATTATCAAATGATTTTGCGTGTGCCGGGCATTGGGGTGAAATCGGCCAAGAAAATTGTACAGGCTCGTCGTTTTGGAAAAATCCATATCGATTTATTAAAAAAACTCGGCGTAGCCTATCAGCGTGCAAAATTCTTTATTCGCTGCGAAGACAGTCCAAAATTCCAAAAAGAACTATCATCAAGTTTTATTCGGCAGCAGATTTTAACGCAGGGATCTTCGAAATATGTGCAGCAACTCTCGCCACAATTAAGCCTTGGGTTTTAGCCATGTTTAATGATGAAGTAGCTTACTATTTTGATGGTTCGATGGCTGGGCTGCTGAGCTGTGTTTTTCGTGCATTTCAATTTAAAGAATTACAGGTCAGGCTTTGCTTGAATGATGCGGCTCAACATGGCTTATTTGCCGATAAAATTGAGGTTGAAAATAACGAACGGCATGCTGAACGTGTTTGGTCAGCGCTACAAAAAAAGCTTTCATCTTCTTCGTTAAAACAATTTTATTTTGCCTCTTTATCTGAATCTTTAGACGCCTATCAGCACTTATTTGATTATTGTATCTATGTGTTTACTAGCCATGTTTCCATTGAAAAAGATTATTCAAATCCTAGTGTTTTAGCGATTGCGCAGTGGACGAAAAAAGTCGGGCGAGAGAAACATCGGATGGAAGCTTTTATTCGGTTTAAGAAAACCAAGGATGAACTTTTTTTAAGTTTAGTGCGTCCTGATTTTAATGTTTTACCGCTTATTCAGCCACATTTTAAACGGCGCTATCAAGATCAGCGTTGGCTTATTTATGACGAGCAACGCAAGTTCGGGCTTTATTATGATTTATGTGAAATACATGAAGTTTTACTCGAAGCCTCTGAGGTTGACCGCAATTTAAAAAATGGGATGAGTCAAAGCTTTCAGCTTGAGCTTGATGAGCAGGAAGTTTTATATGATCAGCTTTGGAAGGATTATTTTAACAGTGTAAATATTACTGAACGCCAGAATATAAAACTTCATGTGCAATATTTGCCGAAGCGGTATTGGCGTTATTTAAATGAAAAATTGATGGAATATTAAAGTTTTAAAATCATAAAGAATAATTCAGCCAGTTTTCTTATTGTTGAAAGGTATAATTTAAATGCACTTTATGTGGCTTTGGGCGTATACTTTTGCCCGTTATAAATGACGGCATATCCCCTAAGGTGTACTGTGAGTGTTATACAGCGAGAATGGTTACAGATTTTAAAGCCAAATTTTAAGGTTTTACCCTTAAAAGAACGGTTACTTTGCGGTATTGGAGCGTTGTGTGGTTTAGCAATTTCCTCCTTAATTAGCTGGTATGTTCTCGGGGGAATTAATGCATGGTACATCGCCCCAATGGGTGCCTCATCTGTTCTTCTTTTTGCTGTGCCGACCAGTCCTTTGGCCCAACCATGGAATGTAATTGTTGGTAATACCTTAGCCGGCATAATTGGCGTTGCCTGTGCACAGTGGATTCCTGATTTAACTACAGCTTTTAGTGTGGCTGTGGGTTTTGCTATATTTTTAATGATGACTACCGACTCTTTGCACCCACCGAGTGGTGCAGTCGCAATTACGGCTGTGTTGGGCGGTGCTGCAATTCATAAATTAGGCTTTTATTTTATTTTTTATCCAGTTTTACTCAATTCGTTCCTTTTACTTGGGTTTGCTGTTTTCTTTAATCGATTGATTGGGCGACATTATCCGGTTACCGCGCATTTAAATGAACGTAGTAAAGACCCAACGCCAACTCAAAAAGTATCAATTCAGCCGAAAGATATTGAGTATGCATTAGGGCATCACACTGAACTTTTAGATATTAGCCAATACGACTTAGAAAAAATCATTTTAGAAGCTCAGGAACATGCCAATGAGCGTATGGTAAATCAATATATCTGTCAGGATATTATGAGCCGTGATGTGATTAAACTACATGAAGATGACGATATTCATCAGGCACTCGATAAGTTTAAACAAGTGAACTTAATGAGCCTCCCTGTAGTAAATGCAGAAAACCATTTGGTCGGAACTTTAGCGTTATATGAAGTCGTAGAGTGGTTTAAAGGTGCAGCCGACCCAAGGAATTCTTGGCAGCATTATGTAAAACAAATCATGAGCCGTAGAGTGGTTACCGTACTGCCAACTCAACCTATTCAAGATTTGGTGCCATACTTTGTTGAAAAGTCTTTTAATTACATTCCTGTTGTTGAAGATCGTAAGCTTATAGGAATGATTAGCCGTGCAGATATGATTGCTGCATTACAGCAACAGTTAAATCGAAAGCTATAATTTTTAGAATAAAAAAAGCTACGGTTGATTAGGGGATGCAACCGTAGCGACCAAAGTTATGAATTAACGTACTTGTTCTTCATTTACTGTTCGGACGGATTGTCGATAGCCTTCAATATGTTCTGGCTGTTTTTTCGGAATTACTAACCATAAAACCAGATAAACTAAAATTCCTGGAAAGGCAGCACTCATAATTGAGATCAAAACAAAAATGACACGTAGTAAAGTTACGTTCCAACCAAAACGTTCAGCAATACCACCCATTACACCGGCGATCATGCTGTGTCGGTTCGAGCGATATAAACCAGAACTGGCCATCTAATTCTCCTTAAAGATAAAAGTTACAAGAAGCTATTGCTCTTGCTTAATAAAAATATGGAGACGAAATAACGGGTTTAAAGCCCTTTAAAAAGTAAAATAGTTAAAATATGTAAAGGATTGAAAGGAACGAAACCAACATCTACTAAAATGCACCCTTTCAGGGCTTAAGAGTTTAAAGCGGCAATCAGCTAATACTTGATTTGAAGTGTAAATAGAGCTGTTGCTGTTATCTGTGAATAATGTATATGTCTTTGAAGTGGTCTCGTTTTTCAGTTAAGCATGTGGTTGTAGTGGCTGCGATGTGCATGACACTGAGTGCTTGCGATATAAACCATACCAATTCAAAAGATCACTCAACTACAAGTTCTAGTTCTAATCATGAAGAAAACTTAATAAAAAGTAGTACATCTATAAAAACATTGGATTATGTCGCTGGACGAACTTTCTTACCTGAAGATACCTCAGATCAAACCCAAAAATTAAACGCAGCGTCATTGCAATATGTAGGACGATATCATACTCGTATTTCATGCGAGGATGCTTTTGCTGATTGTGAATCAGGCGAAGCAGAGTACATTTTAAATTTATTACCAAATGGGTCGGCTTATTGGAATGTTGTTCATTTTGGTCGTGTGGGAAGTAAAGACGGGGCTAAAAGTGCCGCTGTAAATCAATTATGTCCTACTCTAAATTGGAAAGTGGATGAAAAAGAGCGTGAGTTAACGATTCAATGTCCATTATCTAAAGTTAATTTTTATTTTAATATTGATTCAAATAAAAGATTGGTCACAAATTTAGAAAAGTTACTTTATAACGACTATGGAAAAAATCGTGAATTTTTAGAGCAAAATTATTTTGTTCCAAATCAGGCTTATGTTTTAACTAAAGAATAGATATCCGAAAAATATAAAAAAGAGCGCAATATAAATTGCGCTCTTTTTATTTCAAAACTTAAAAATCATTAGTAGTCGAAGCTAAAGTGTTCAACTGGTAATGATGTTAGTGTGCGAGATGTTGTCACCATCGATTCTGCATGACCTTGAGCGCGTGGCAATAAACGATCAAAGTAGAAATCAGCAACTTTGAATTTTGCTTTATAGAACTCAGCAGTTTCTTGGCCGTTACCTGCTTCTAATTTTTCAGAAGCAACCACAGCTTGTTGAGCCCAGAAATAAGCCATCATCACGTAGCCTGAGAACATCAAGAAATCTACAGAAGCAGAAGATACGATGTCGCGGTCTTTACGTGCAGCAAGCATGATACGAACTGTTAAAGTGTTCCACTGAGCACAAAGCTTAGTTAAGTCCCAAGCAAAACGACGTAAATATTTATTACGGGCATGTGCAGCACAGAATTTTAAGATTTCAGCAGTGTATTCACGAACTACTTTACCTTTTGAACTTAACAACACTTTACGACCAATTAAGTCGAGTGCTTGAACACCAGTTGTTCCTTCATACAAGGTCGCAATACGTGCATCACGTGCGATTTGCTCCATACCCCATTCTTTAATATAGCCATGGCCACCGTAAACTTGCATACCGTGGTTAGCAGCTTCTAAACCAAGTTCAGTTAAGAAACCTTTTAAAATTGGTGTATAGAAACCAAGTTTATCATCGTAGTCTTCAAAAGCAGCTTGATCACCACGTGCTAAAGCATCTGTCATTTTGTCAGCGATTTGAGCAGCGTAGTAAATCATAGAGCGACCGCCTTCAGCGATTGCTTTTTGAGTTAACAGCATACGGCGTACGTCTGCATGGTGAATGATTGCATCAGCAACTTTATCCGGATCTTTTTTACCAGAAAGCGCACGCATTGACATACGATCTTTAGCATATGGTAATGCACCTTGGAAAGATAACTCAGCGTGTGCAATACCTTGAACAGCAGTACCAATACGTGCTGTATTCATGAAGGTAAACATTGCATGTAGGCCTTTGTTCACTTCACCGATTAAATAACCAGTTGCATTATCAAAGTTGAGTACTGCAGTTGCAGATGCACGGATCCCCATTTTGTGTTCGATTGAACCACAAGCGACTGTGTTACGCTCACCAACACCGCCATCAGCTGTAGGCATGAATTTTGGTACGATGAATAATGAGATACCGCGCGTACCAGCAGGTGCATCCGGAAGGCGCGCAAGCACGATGTGAATGATGTTTTCAGTTAAATCATGTTCACCGGCAGAAATGAAGATTTTTGTACCGGTAATTTTGTAACTACCGTCTGCTTGAGGTTCAGCTTTAGTTTTTACCTGCCCTAAGTCTGTACCACATTGAGGTTCGGTTAAGCACATTGTGCCGCTCCAAGTGCCTTCAACAAGCTTAGGCATATATGTTTGTTTTTGCTCATCAGTACCGAATTGCAAAATAGTGTTCATACAACCAGAACTTAAACCTGGGTACATGGTAAATGACCAGTTTGCAGTACCCATCATCTCTGATTTAATCAGGTTTAAAGACATTGGTAGGCCTTGACCACCAAATTCTTCTGGGTAAGAAAGACCTTGCCAACCGCCCATTACGAATTGGTCATAAGCTTCTTTAAAGCCTTTAGGAGTAGTTACTTCGCCGTTGTCAAAATGGCAACCTTCTTCATCACCAGATTGGTTAAGTGGCGACAATACGTTTTCACAATAATCTGCCGCACCTTCAAGAATCATATCAACAGTATCTGGATCAGCATTTTCACCATTTGATAAAGTTTTATAGTGAGCAGGGTAATCTAGTACTTCATTCATTAAGAAGCGGATATCGTGTAGCGGAGCTTTATATGCTGGCATGGCTTTAATCCTAATTTTGAATCATTGTGGGATTATCTGTATCGATGATTTGATTATTCACTCGCATGATAAAAATACAATGTTAATCGCACCCGAAAGAAATGTCAGAAAAGCGAATTTTGTCGAAAATAAATACACCTGAAATTATAATTTCTGCTACATTCAGGACTTATACTTTTATGTGAAAAAACAACTAATTTTCTTATTTTTAGCAAGTTTTGTTAAAAAGATAAAGCGATAAGGTTTTAAAAAAGGTTATGCATCTAAAATATCTCAGTTTATGTTTATTTAGTTTGGGTTTGACCGCTTGTGCGCAGCATAACCTACGTCCATCGGTAGCATCTACTCAGTTAGATCAAAAAGTCATTCAGGGTATGAATGCAATCTATGAATACCCAAGCTATGACTATCGTGGGCATTTTAAAGTTAGTGTTGATCCAAATCAGTCAAAAAAAATAAATAATGTAGAAAAAACAGTGCAGCTAGATGCTGCAGTGCAAAAAAAAGTAGATCAATATTTACGTGAACAAAAAATTAATTTGAATAAAAAACAGAAGCAGGCGCTGTATGCCGCAATTGCAAATGAGCAAGCGGACTCGGGCATTTCTGGTGAATCACGCTCAGAAAAAGTAAATGCCGTATTAATTAATTTATTAAATGATCTTCAATTTAGTTACGATGGTTCGGTTCATTATCGTCAAAAAATGGGGTCTTTAAACCTTACAGCAAGGTATGAAAAACCGACACTTTTGGTACAGGCAAAATTGCCAATGGTACTTGATCTGAAGGATTATAAATTTTACGTTAATTATTTCGGGTTAATGCCTTATTTGGTCAATAAAGATAATCAAAATAATTTGGCGTATGTCGATTTTTCAAAGTATAAAAACCTGTTTACGAATGTCGATATGAAGAAATTCGTTGAATATGCGAAAGCTTCTGGTGCTGTATCTTATCTTTTGGCTGAACCGCAAAATTTACAGCGTTTATCAGTTAGTGACGCTGAGCGTAAAGCGGGGATTGTAGAAAAAATTCGTTTAAAAGATACGGTTGAAGCATTATTGCTACAATCGGAGCTCTATAGTCAGGTCAATGCTAAATATCTGCAAAAAAATGTTTTTGGTTTTGATGAAGAAAAGATTGCCGAATCTATAGCAACTGAATTAGCTGCTTCAGAAGCGAAGAGTAAAGAAGGTAATGCTGATGGGCAAAAAGTTTCTTCAGAAGATGCAGCAGCAGTTAGCCAGCAACTTTATTCACTTATTAATGCTCATTTCGGTAATGCTTTAGATTCTGAATATGGTGATGAAGACCAATCAAGTGCAGCTCAAGATGGGGCAGCCGAAGAGAATGCTTCTGATACGGCCCAAGCCGAAGATGTTGCTGTAGCAGATGCTGAAGAAGTCACACAAGATGAAGAAGTGGCTTCACTTACAGAAGAGCAGTGTGTTGAATTACAGTCTCAAAAAAGTCCTGTTGCCTTAGGTGATATTAATTACTGTCAAATTTACGGTATTGATGTGCTTGATCGGAGTGCTGTAAATACCGAAAAAACTCAGATTAAAGCTCGTCAAGCTGCATTGAAACAAACTTTTGCTGCTTATGATCAAAGCCAGTTTGTTGATGATGAGGCATTCAAAGCTCTATGGATCAAGCATAAAGCAGAAATTGAACAAGCTTTACCAAAACAAAGAAATCCGGTTGCGATTGATGTCGGACTGGATGAAAAGGGCCGTTTAGTCAACGCGGATTATGATATTGCGTATACACCAGCTGAATTTAACCATCGCTTTAATATTAAAGCAGACATGCAAATTCTCAATTATGGTAAAGCGACCCCAATTAATCAGCAGCAGCTTAAACAAGCTAAATCAGTTGCAGAGGCAAGCAAAGGTTCTTTATTTGAAAACTTCGTAAAAGGATTTAGTGAAAAACTTGGGCAGGGTGATGTTTCTGAGCATCCAGTTGGTGCACATAGCGATGTACAAGATTTAGACTCGACTCTGGCACTGTTGGCTAACCAAACTTATGATGCAACACATGCTTATGACAAGACGTATAAGGCTGTGTTTATTGCAAAATTGACTGCCGAAAAACCGTCATATATTCATTATTATTCAGTTCAACAGTTGCAAGAAATTGCCGAGGTTTATGCTTATTGGTTCTCTGAAGAGGAAACTTATAACCCTCAAGGGAAAGCTTTAGAACGTATTGAGGCGTTACAGAAAAAACATCATCTTGAGCAAGAAGATCAGTTTGATAATGACTTAGGCCGAGCTGTGGACCATATTGTGATCACAACAATACAAGGTGAAGCTGGGCGTGAAGCATGGCAAAAACTACAGAAACAATATAAGCAACCTGAACAGCTTTTCTCAAAACAGTATCAATTAGAGTTTGAAAAACAAAATGGTAGTTCTGATGAAGAAAAACACTTGTTGTCAGAAACAGCTGATATTTTAGGTAAAGTCTATGTCGCTGCTCGCAAACAGCAACTTACGGAAAAAACAATTCAGAATTTAAAACCTGAACATAATGAATTTATTGATTATGAGATTTTCCGAGATGTTTATAAACAGATGGTTACAGCTAAAAAATAATAGATGAAATAAAAAAGAACCTACTTCGTGTAGGTTCTTTTTTTGATTTATAGAAAATCTTTTAATTCTGGCTTTACGCCATTCCAGATATAGAAGGCTTCAATGGCTTGGCCAACTAGCATGCCAAAACCTTCTGCATAAGGCACATTGCGTTGTTTCGCTTGATCAAGGAAGCTAGATGGCTTGCCATAGGCCATCTCATAGGCATATTTGAACTCTAGACTTTCTGGTAGTTGTAATGCATCACCAGCCAGACTTGCAGAAGTTGCATTAATTACAATATCAAATTTCCCTTCTAGCTCATTTAGAGAAACTGCTTGTAATTGAGCTTGCGGAACTGCTGCTTTTAGGTCATCTACAAGTTGTTCAGCACGAGCAAGAGTTCGGTTTGCAATCACAATCTTTTTAGCACCAGCCTGTACAAGCGGGTAAATAACGCCGCGAGTTGCACCGCCAGCTCCTAAAATTAAAATAACTGTATTTTCTAAGTTCCAATCTAAAGCTTGAATTGCGGCAACTAAGCCTTGGCCATCTGTATTGTCACCATGCAATTTGCCATCTTCCATCCAAAGTGTATTTACAGCTTTGGCAATTTGAGCACGTTCAGTCAGCACATCACACAAAGCAAATGCCTGTTCTTTAAACGGCACGGTAACGTTCATGCCACTCCCGCCATTTTCAAAGAAACTACGCATACTCGGCTCAAAACCATCAAGAGGGGCAAGACGTTTTTGGTAGTCTAGGTCAATACCTGTTTTTTGAGCGAAAGCATGATGCAATTCAGGAGAGCGTGATTGTTCGATGGGGTTGCCAATTACTGCAAACTGTTTGGTCATTCTTATATCCAAAATTTTAAAATGGCATGAGGCAGATAAGGTCTGTACTGAATTTTCAGCAGGCCTCACTATAAGCCAAATTTTAATAAGAAAAAATATTTGAATGAGATTCAGAAAATTGGAAATAAAAAAGGAGATTCTTTAGGGTGGAAGCCAAAGAATCTCCAAAAAGCAAAAAATTAAGCGACTTTTTCTTTTAGGTTTAACCAGTCACGTGGTTTTAAGTAATAGTCGGTTAAACGTTTCTCTGGTGAGTCTTCATCCCATTCTGGACGATATGACCAAGCTGCAAGATTAGGCAGGCTGACTAAAATAGACTCAATACGTCCACCTGTTTGTAAGCCAAACAATGTTCCGCGGTCATAGACTAAATTATATTCGACATAGCGACCACGACGGTAAAGCTGGAACTCTCGTTGAGCTTCGGTATAAGGCTGTTCACGATGTTTTTCAAAAATTGGCAGAATGGCATTTAAATAACCATTGCCTACAGCTTGGATATATTTAAAGCAGGTTTCGAAATCCCAGCAATTTAAATCATCAAAGAATAAACCACCGACACCACGCTGTTCATCTCGATGTTTTAGATAGAAATAGTCATCACACCATTTTTTATGTTCAGCGTAGACATTGTCACCAAAAGGCTGGCATAGGTCATATGCGGCTTGATGCCAATCGATAACATCCTGTTCATCTGGATAGAACGGTGTTAAGTCAAAACCACCGCCAAACCACCAAATTGGATCTTGTCCTTCAGGTTCTGCAACGAATAAACGTACATTGGCATGGGAGGTTGGAATATTCGGGTTTTTAGGGTGAATGACTAATGACACACCGAGCGCTTGTGCTTTAGCACCAGCAATTTGAGGATGTCTTTCTGTAGCAGAAGCGGGCAGTTTACTAATGTTGATGTGAGAAAACATCACACCACCTTTTTCAATCACGGTACCATTTTGTAAAACTCGTGAACGACCACCACCACCTTCTGGACGTTCCCAATCATCAATAATGAATTCACCCGTACCACCGCCAGCTTTTTCTTGTTGTTCTAAACCAGCACAAATACGGGCTTGTAAATCGAGGAGAAATTCGCGGACACGTTGAATATCTGTTGAAGTCGGATGTTGCATAGTGACCCTCAAAGATGATTGAGATAGGAGATAGATACATCAAAACACAAAACCATAAAAAAAGTAAGGGATTTTTAAGAAATGTCTTAAAAATCCCTTCCAATTATTTTTAAATTTATAATTTTGTTTTAGAAATCATCTTTTTGATAAAGGTGATCCATGCGTTCACGTTTAGTTTTTAAATATTGTTCATTAAAAGGATTACGTCCAACCGTTAACGGAACACGACCAACCACATTAATACCTTGATCCTTGAGTGCCTGAATTTTCAAAGGATTGTTAGTAATTAACTTAACTTCTTTTACTTTTAAGTGATCGAGCATAATGCTACACATGTCATAACGGCGTGCATCAGCAGGTAAATTTAAAAGTAAATTTGCATCTACCGTGTCATGACCTTGATCTTGTAAGGCATACGCACGAATTTTATTTGTAAGCCCAATACCACGTCCTTCTTGACGTAAATATAAAATAACGCCTTGACCTGCTTCGTTAATGAGCTTTTGAGTTGCCTGTAATTGAGGGCCGCAGTCACATTTTAATGACGCAAAAGCATCACCTGTTAAGCATTCTGAATGAACACGTACTAAAACAGGGCCTGTGGGTGGATTTTCTAACCCTTTAGAAAGTGCCACATGTTCTTCACCTGATACTGGATCTTGAAACACAGAAATATTGAATTCACCAAAAGCGGTCGGGAGTTTTGATGTTGCAATGAACTCTATAGGCACAGATTAACTCATCTTTTAACCGAAAACGGTTTAAAGTATAGCGTAATGCTGGGAGATTGGTCGAATTGTCATAATCATTTTGAGCACTAAGGTTTTCTTTTTTGTATAAAGAAGACGATAATAGTTGATAAATAGTCAGATTATTCAGGATAATCTGCCAACCATACCCATACTGTATGAGAGACTGCTTTGCATGACCTCGTTCGCAAATGTGGCTGATTGAAGGTGACTTCATTCGATTGTATGATCGACCCATTTTGACCCAGCTTAGGATTTGCCAGGCTTATAAAGGCTTTGCCACATATGTTGTATACCGAAATTCCAACTCAACGCCCTGTTACGCCATTGTTAGATGCAATTGATCATCCTCAACAATTACGTCAGCTCGAGCATAGCCAATTGGTTCAAGTGGCTGATGAGTTGCGTCAATATATTTTATATGCAGCAGGCCAGAGTGGTGGCCATTTCGGTGCTAACCTCGGCGTGGTTGAGCTGACGGTTGCGCTGCATTATTGCTTTAATACTCCAAATGACCGATTAGTTTGGGATGTAGGACATCAGGCGTATCCACACAAAGTCTTGACTGGTCGCCGTGAGCAAATGACAACAATTCGTGCTAAAAACGGTTTAGCAGCATTTCCAGCTAGAGAAGAATCAGTTTTTGATACTTTTGGTGTAGGGCATTCATCAACTGCAATTTCGGCAGGTTTGGGAATGTCTTTAGCACGTCGCTATCAAAATGACCCATGTGAAGTCGTTTGTATTGTGGGTGATGGCGCAATGACAGCAGGTATGGCATTTGAAGCCATGAACGATGCTGTGGCACACGATGCCGATTTAATTGTTGTACTTAATGACAATGACATGTCGATTTCTTGCAGTACAGGTGGTTTTGCTAAGCATTTAGCTGCAATTTGGGAAAAAGGCCATTTAGTTAATGTCGATGAACATGGCGAGGCGTATGTACAGCCACATCCGAAATGGACGTACAACTCTCGTTTACATCAATCGGCAACAGATGCGGCTGATAATTTATTTAAAGCGATTGGTTTTGATTACTTTGGTCCTTTCGATGGACATGACGTAAATCAACTTGTTCAAGTATTTAATGCATTGAAAAAACGTAAAGGTCCACGCTTAGTCCACGTTTATACTAAAAAAGGTAAAGGTTTTACTCCGGCAGAAGCTGACCCAATTACCTATCATGCAATTGGCAAAATTAATGCGACTTCAGCAGGTAAAACACCGCCAAAATATTCTGATGTATTTGGTCAGTGGTTGTGTGACGAAGCTGCACAGGATGAACGTTTATTAGCGATTACCCCAGCCATGTGTGAAGGTTCGGGCATGGTTAAGTTTGCTAAAGAATTTCCAAAACGTTTCTTCGATGTTGCAATTGCCGAACAGCATGCAGTAACACTTGCAGCAGGCATGGCTTGTGAAGGGTTAAAACCTGTTGTTGCGATCTATTCAACATTCTTACAGCGTGGTTACGACCAGCTTATTCATGATGTCGCATTACAAAATCTTGATGTGACTTTTGGAATTGACCGTGCAGGCTTGGTTGGTGAAGATGGTCCAACTCATGCTGGTGCATATGACTATGCATATATGCGTACAGTTCCGAACATGGTCATCATGGCACCAAAAGATGAAAATGAATGCCGCCAAATGTTGCACACTGCCTATGCTTATAATGGACCAGCAGCAGTACGTTATCCTCGTGGTGCTGGGGTAGGCGTTGAAATTCAGCAAGAGCTAACTGCTATTGAGTTAGGTAAGGCAGAAGTAGTTGCTGAAATTAAATCTGCTTGTGATGAGCAGATTACGATTTTAGCGTTTGGTAGTCGCGTTATGGTTGCCATAGAAGCTGCTGAGCAGTTTGCACAAAAACATGATGTTGGCGTGCGTGTTGTAAATATGCGTTTTGTGAAACCACTGGATGAAAAAATTATTCGTGATTTGGCTGAACATACACAATTATTTGTAACTGTTGAAGAACACGCAATTATGGGTGGTGCAGGCAGTGCAGTAAATGAGTTCATGGCACAAGAACAAATTGTTAAACCTATCATTAATTTAGGTCTGCCAGATTTGTTTTTGCAGCAAGCGTCACATGGTCAAATGCTACAAGATTGTGGGCTAGATGCTAAAGGTATTTTGAGCTCAATTGAACGAGCTTGGCTTAAGCTAAATCAGGTGGTTTAAGCCTTTAATAAAATTTTTGAAACATTTTTTCCCATAAAGCGCATTCATTTGCTAAAATGTATGCGCTTTTATGCATTATTCTTTGTCAAAATCTTCAAATTTGTATTGTAGTGGGTGTTCAATGGAACCTATGGTGGTTATGGCTGCGCGTGCGGCTCAAACAGTTGGTCAAGAGCTTTTAAAAGCGCATCAAAATCGTCATAAACTCGATTTGCAAGTTGAAGAGAAAGGCATTGATGGCCCAGTAACACGTGTAGATCGTTATTTGGAACAATTGACGATTGATACATTACGTAAAAGTTATAAAAACCATAGCTTCTTAGGTGAAGAGTTCGGTTTGCAAGAAGGCAAAGGCCATGATGCAGACTGGTGCTGGGTAATCGACCCGCTTGATGGCACGCAAAACTTTATTAATGGTTTCCCTCATTTCTGTATTTCTATTGCAGTTCAGCATAAAGGCGTTACTCAACACGGCGTAATCTACGACCCAGTACGTGACGAATTATTCTCTGCAAGTCGCGGTCGCGGTGCAGTTATGAACCAACGCCGTATCCGTGTAAATGTAAAAGATACTTTAGAAAATACATTCTTGGCAGTAGGCCATCCTTACCGTGCTAAACGTGCTGGTGAGATCGTGTCTTATGCAGAACAACACTTTGCTTCATTATTAGCTGTGACTCAAGCAGGCGCACAAATTCGTCGTGGTGGTTCAGCTGCTCTAGATTTAGCATATGTTGCTGCTGGCCGTTTTGATGGTTTCTTTGAGCTTGGTTTAAAACCATGGGATATCGCTGCCGGTGAGCTTATTATTAAAGAAGCAGGCGGTGTAGTGGTTGACGCACGTGGTGGTAATGAGTCTCTTGAAAACGGTCAAGTGCTTGCAAGTTCACTCAAAATGCTAAAACCTTTAATGCAAACTGTAGTTCCAGCTTGGGGTCAAGCTGCAAAATAATTTAATTATTTATAAATAAAACCCTCTATTATCAGAGGGTTTTATTTTTTAAGTAATTGGTAAATTTTAGTTAGTTCAATAAATATGAAGAAAGTTGATTAAAACACATGACTTTTAATTTCTTTCTGCTATAATCCGCCCACGCACTTAAATTTCCGTTCATTACCTGAACATTCTGTTCTATTCATTGTAAGCGCACGCTGTCCATAGAGAGGACCATTTCTTGCGCCCCGATCGCTCAGCGATTCTTCAGGTTCGGCCGTAATCAAGCGTGCGTTTAGTCCACATCGTCGTTACTCGGATTGCTGCTGAAAAAACGTTTCAGCTAACTTTGCTTTGCCGCTTTGTGCCGATGTCTATTTTGTATTTATTAAAAATGGAGCACCCACTAGGGTGAAACTCTCTATGAGCAAAACTTTTGCCGAATTTTCTTTGCATGAAACCTTACAACAAGCGCTTGAAGGTTTAGGTTTTACTACCCCGACTCCTGTGCAAGAACAATCTATTCCTGCAGCTTTAGAAGGAAAAGACCTTCTAGTATCTAGCCAGACTGGTTCTGGTAAAACTGCGGCATTTTTATTACCAACATTACATAATTTAGCTGGTCAAGAAACTTTTGTTCCGTTCAAAGAACGTATGAAAGCTGTGACCCAACCTAACATTTTAGTTTTATGCCCAACACGTGAATTGGCTCAACAAGTTAGCCAAGATGCGATTGCTTTCGTACGTCACATGAAAGGTGTTCGTATTGCTGCAATCATGGGTGGTATGCCTTTTGGTAAGCAAATCCAACAGCTTAAAGGCGCGCAAGTTATTGTTGCGACTCCAGGTCGTTTATTAGATTTAGTAAACCGTCGTCAATTAAAGTTAGATAAAGTTGAAGCTTTAATCGTTGACGAAGCTGACCGCATGTTAGACCTCGGCTTCTCTGAAGATTTAGAAGCGATCAGCGATTTAGCTGGTAACCGTCGTCAAACATTAATGTTCTCTGCAACTTTCGCTGATCGTATTATTCGTCTTGCTGAACGCATGATGAATGAACCTGAGCGTATTGCAATTGAAACAGGTCACAGTACAAACACTGACATCACCCAAACTTTACACTGGACAGATGGTTTCGAACACAAGAAGAAACTTCTGACTCACTGGTTGGCTGATGAAACTCTTGATCAAGCGGTTGTATTCGCGAGCACTCAAGAAGATACAGATATGTTGGCTGAAGAACTTGCAGAAGCAGGTCACTCTGTAGTTGCACTTCACGGTGCAATGCCACAAACAGTTCGTAACCGTCGTTTACGTAGTATCCGTGAAGGTCGTGCAAAAATCTTGGTAGCGACAGACGTTGCTGCACGTGGTCTTGACGTACCGACAATTTCACACGTAATTAACTTCGGTTTACCAATGAAACATGAAGACTATGTACACCGTATTGGTCGTACAGGTCGTGCTGGTCGTACAGGTCAAGCAATTACTTTAGCGACTTATCGTGAACGCGGTAAAATCCGTGCGCTTGAAGACTATTTAGATGCACGTTTAAGTGTTTCTGAAATTGAAGGCTTAGAGCCATCTCCACCTCCTGCTCGTTCAGGTCGTGATGGCGGTGGTCGCGGTCGTGGCGGCAACGGTGGTCGTGATGGTCGTCGTGGTGGCGGTTTTGGCGGTGGTCGTCGTTTTGAAGGCGAAAGCAACTTCAAACGCCGTGAAGGTGGTCGTGATGACCGTCCACGTCGTAGCTTTGATGACAAACCACGTGGTGAACGTCCATTCGGTGGTGAAGATCGTCCACGTCGCGAGTTCAATTCAGATCGCCCACGTCGTGAAGGTGGTTTTGAAGATCGTCCACGTCGTGAGTTCAATTCAGATCGTCCGCGTCGTGAAGGTGGTTTCAATGATAAACCGCGTTTTGACTCAAATGATGACAACCGTGGTAACCGCGTAGATTACAAACCACGTCGTGAAAATGGCTTTGGTGATCGTCCAAAACGTAGTTTCGGTGGTGAAGATCGTCCACGTCGTAGTTTTGATGATAAGCCTCGTGGCGAGCGTCCATCATTTGGTGGCGAAGATCGTCCACGTCGTGAGTTCAACTCAGATCGTCCACGTCGCGAAGGTGGTTTTAACGATAAACCGCGTCGTAGCTTCGATGATAAACCACGTGGTGAGCGTCCAGCGTTTGGTGGCGAAGATCGTCCAAAACGTAGCTTCGGTGGTGAAGATCGTCCACGTCGTAGTTTTGATGATAAACCGCGTCGTAAATTCGACCGTTAATCAAAAGTTCGTTTAAAGAAAGGCCAGTAGAAATACTGGCCTTTTTTATTTTTCAGTTTTGTTATAAAATAACAAAGTGTGAATTGGTTCAATTTTTTATTAAATAATGAGTAAAAGTAAACGAAAAGAAACAATAATGGCACAGTTGAAGAACTTATTAGTTCAGCACGGCTTGCCTTATCTTTTTATTGCACTTGTTTTGTGTAATGGGGTTTATTTTGCCTATGCTTTTATAACTGGAAGTTCTATTGAGCAGTTTCAAATTTCTGAATTAACCTCTTTTTACGAACATACCTCTTCTATTTCTACCAACTAAGTTAGCTTTGCTTTTGTCAAAATAACAACAAGTTTGCCAATTTTCAGTGTTATAGTATGCGTGCATAAAAGTGCAGGAACGATTGCCATTATGAATAATAAAACTCCTCTCTCGACTCAACCACTTATTGAAGTGAAAAATCTGAGTTTTAATCGAGGGGAACGCGTCATTTATGACAATATTAGTTTAAATATACGTCGAGGCCAGATTACGGCCATTATGGGACCTTCTGGTACAGGTAAAACAACATTATTACGTCTGATCGGTGGACAGTTAGTTCCTGATCAGGGTGAGGTTTTGCTCGACGGTAAAGATATTGCAAAAATGTCTCGTCAGGAACTTTTTTCAGCCCGTGCACGTATGGGAATGTTATTTCAGAGCGGTGCTTTATTTACGGATATGTCGGTCTATGAAAATGTGGCATTTCCAATTCGAGCGCACACGAAGCTTCCTGAAAATCTCATTGCTGAACTGGTTGCATTAAAACTTGAATCGGTGGGTTTGCGTGGTTCTGAACAGTTAATGCCGACAGAACTTTCAGGTGGTATGAATCGCCGTGTAGCATTGGCTCGCGCGATTGCACTTGATCCCGATTTAATCATGTACGATGAACCTTTTGCTGGTCAAGACCCAATTGTGAAAGGTGTTTTGACACGTTTAATTCGTTCACTACGTGAAGCGTTAGATTTAACAACAATTATTGTTTCGCATGATGTTGCAGAAACATTATCGATTGCTGACTACATCTATGTGGTAGCTGAAGGAAAAATTCAGGGAGAGGGTACACCTGAAGAGTTGCAAAAACATGCTTCTCCATTTGTACACCAATTCTTAACAGGTTCGGAAGAAGGACCAGTTGAATACCAGTTTAGTCAACAAGCTTATTTAAATAACGAGGTTCGTCCATGAATACGATTGCCTGGTTAGGTAGACTCGTTATTGAGCGGATTCGAGGCATTGGTGCTGCGGCACATATGCTCTTGCAGATTATTTTTTCACTTCCTACCAAGGGTGGTTTTGGTCGTTTTGGTTACCAAATGCACCGCGTAGGTGTGATGTCCTTACTTATTATTACCGTTTCTGGTTTGTTTATTGGTGCGGTTCTTGGCTTGCAGATGTATAGCATTTTGGTCACTTTCGGTGCTGAGTCGATGTTGGGTACAGCGATTTCGTTAACACTACTCCGTGAGCTTGCTTCTGTGGTTGCTGCATTGCTATTTGCAGGGCGAGCAGGTTCTGCATTGACTGCCGAAATTGGTTCAATGAAGCAAAGCGAACAGCTTGCCAGTATGGAAATGATTGGTGTTGACCCATTAAAACAAATCGTATCACCACGTCTTTGGGCAGGTATTGTCAGTTTGCCAATGTTAACTGTGATATTTGCCGCCATTGGGATTATTGGTGGCAAGATGGTCGGTGTTGACTTTTTAGGTGCTGATGAAGGCTCCTTCTGGAGTGGCATGCAAAATACAGTGCGTTTCGGGCATGACATTATCAATGGCACGATTATTAAAAGTATTGTTTTTGCTTTGATTTGTACATGGGTTGCTGTTTATCAAGGCTATGCCTGTGATCCGACACCAGAAGGCATTGCAACGGCAATGACCCGGACGGTTGTGTATTCTTCATTATGTGTTTTAGGTTTTGATTTCGTGTTGACTGCGGTCATGTTCGGAGGGATTTAATGAAATCACGTAGTAGTGAACTGGCCGTTGGTATCTTTGTTATTATCTTCGGTATTGCATTGTTTTTCTTAGCAATGAAAGTTAGTGGGCTTGTTGGTACGAACTTAAGTGATAGTTATACCATGAAGGCTCAATTTGATAACGTCAATGGGCTAAAGCCACGTGCTAAAGTAACAATGAGTGGTGTTACAATTGGTCGTGTTGATTCAATTACACTTGATCCGGTTACGCGTTTGGCTACCGTAACATTTGGTTTAGATGGAAAGTTGACAAGTTTTAATGCTGAGCAGCTAAAAGAAGTTCAAAAAAATGCTTTAGATGAACTACGTTATAGTTCTGACTATACGCAGGCTTCTCCAGAGCAACAAAAAGCAATGGAACAGCAACTGATCAGTAACATGTCCTCCATCACCAGTATTGATGAAGATGCTTATATAATGGTTGCAACCAATGGTTTGTTGGGTGAGAAATATTTGAAAGTCGTTCCAGGTGGTGGTTTAAACTATCTTAAACGTGGCGATACAATTTCAAATACCCAAGGAACCATGGATTTAGAAGATTTAATTAGTAAATTTATTACTGGTGGTGGCGCAGGTAAAGTTGCCGCTGGTTCATCCTCAGCAGAAGAAAAAGCTCCTGCAAGTACCGACAGCAGTGCACAGCCGTCATTTGTTGAGTAAGAGTTTATTTGAAGGAGTGGTTCCAGGTGAATACGTTGTTTAAACAAACCCTGACAGCAAGTCTTTTGTCTACTATGATTGCAGGTACAGCTTTTGCTGCACCTTCAGAAGCACCATCTGATTTTATCAAGCGTGTTGCTGATGGCTTGATCGCTCGTTTAAAAGCAGATCATGCTAAGTTGCAGAACAATCCTGCTTTAGTAAAATCAATTGTACGTCAGAACTTAGACCCATATGTTGATTCACAAGCGTTCACTCGTATTGTGATGGGTACTTATGCGACGAATCAGTATAGTACAGCTGCACAGCGTGCTCAGTTTGAAACAAACTTCCGTAATACATTAATTGAAAATTACGGTAGCGCATTTGCTAAATATACAAATCAAAGCTATACCATGCGTCCTTACAAGGCAACTGCGGGTAAAAACCCTGTAGTGACATTGGACTTTAATCACAATGGTGAAAAAATTCCTGTTTCTTTCCAGTTGGCTGACAAAGGTACTCAATGGAAAATCCGTAATATCAATGTCTCTGGTATTGATCTAGGATTACAGTTCCGTAATCAGTTTGCTGCAACAGTGAAACGCAATGGCGGTGATTTAAATAAAGCAATTGCTACATTCCAACCTGATGCAGACGCAGCGGTTAATCAAAACAAAAAGAAATAAGTAGGTGACGTGTGGTTCAGTATCTCAACCAACAATTGGTTGTTTCGGGAAAAATTGATTTTGAAAATGCGGAACAACAGTATCAAGCAGGTTTGGCCATCATAAAGAAGCAGCAAAGCTTCCCACTTGTGGTGGATTTAACTGAGCTTGAGCATGGTAGTACCTTGGCTTTGGCTGTTTTAGTTCAATGGTTGCGAGAGACTCCAAAAAATACTGGTTTGCATTTTAAAAATGTCCCTGAAAAAATGCTGAAGATCATTCAAGCCTGTCATTTGCAGGAAGACCTGCAACTGATCTGATGTTTTTGATGTAAAAAAGCACCTATATTTAGGTGCTTTTTTATGCTCGAAATTAGCATTTTATTACAAAACTTAGATCCATTTTTTCCAGCGGAAATAAATGATCGGCCCAATAAAGAAACCCATAATAATCAGCAAAACAACGAAGAAACTGGTCGTACCATGTGCAAAAGGTAATACGTCTGTGTTCATGCCATAAATACTGGCAATAAGCATCGGAGGAGCTAACATACTTGGTAAGATCGAGAATCGACGAATCGTATCATTCTGTTCTGTGTTAATGAATCCAGACGTCGTATCAAGTAAGAATCGTACTTTTTGGAATAAGAACGCATCATGTTCTACCAGTGAGCGTACATCTTCACTGAGCTCTCGAATGTCAGCGTCATAAATATGACTGCCTAATGCTCGCGGACGCGATAAAAAAGTAAGTACACGTCGTAAATCAATGAGACAAAGCTGTGCTTTTCCTAGCATATCTTCTTGTTGAGCTAGGCGCGTAATCATGTCATCGAGATCTAGAATTTTTTCACGTTGGTGGTTATTAAGAACCTCTGTGGAGTATTTTTCTAAATCTTTGTGGATATCTTCTAAGATATCCGCAAGCTCATCGAGTTTTGCTTCAAGAAGGCCTAATAAGATCCAGGTAGGATCTTTATAGTCCATGTCATAGTCATTTCGGCGAGCACGGGCACGAAAGGCACGAAACGCAACTAGTTTTTCTCCGCGCATCGTAAAGAGGCGGTCTTTATGTAAAATGAAAGCTACGGTTTGCACCATGGCAAGCATATGTGATGACTCTTCAGCGTCTCCATCCACCTGATAATTTTTATTTTTCGTTAAAAAATAAGTACTGATGTGCAAAATACCGTCATCATCACGGTAAAATCGTGCAGAAGATGAAATGTCTTCAAGCGACTTTAGTGTTGGTAAATTTTGGTCATAGGCATCTAATACCCATTGTTGCTCTTCTTGCGAGGGTGCAATAAGATCAAGCCAGACTAATTCGGGATGTAGATCAAATCCACCATTGATGGTGGCATCTTCCAGACTTCCGCGTTCTGTGGCATAAAAGGCTTCAAGCATGTGTCTTTTTTCCTCACGCAGTCTGATGGAAATGGATGGGTGTATTTTAGACAAGGATTTGCCGAAAAACACTTGCCAATACGCTATTTTGCAAAAAAAAACTCTATCGATAGTTTAGTTTGTCAGCATGACAGTTCAATAAAACGGTTTTTTACACTATGAAATCAATTTGTATTTTCTGTGGTTCATCTCTTGGTTCAAACCCAATTTTCCAAAAAATTGCCCAAGCTACAGGCGAGGCTATTGCAAAACAAGGGAAGACCTTGGTTTATGGTGGTGGTCGCTCAGGCCTAATGGGTGTAGTTGCCGATAGCGCCTTACAAGCAGGTGGACAAGTCATTGGCGTGATCCCTCGTGCTTTAGTTGATCGTGAGTTAGCTCATCCGGGCCTAACCAGATTATATGTGGTTGAAAATATGCATGAGCGTAAAACCAAGATGGCGGATCTTTCAGATGGCTTTATTGCCTTGCCGGGTGGCGCTGGTACATTGGAAGAAATCTTTGAACAATGGACGTGGGCGCAATTAGGTATTCATCAAAAGCCATGTGCTTTCTTAAATGTAGCGGGCTTTTATGAAGATTTACTTAAAATGATTCAAGGAACGGTGGATAATGGATTCAGCCAAGCACGGTTCGTTGATAAATTGATCGCATCAGACAAAATTGAAGATATTCTTCAACAATTTGAGCAATATCAGGCTCCTGCTCCAAAATGGACAAACGCAGATGTCCAACCATAAACGAGGTTAAATAGGTGAAAACAATTACGGTCGCTGCCGCAGTGATTTTAAATGAGCAAAATCAGTTGTTGCTTGTAAGAAAGCGTAATACACACGCTTTTATGCAAGTGGGTGGCAAGCTGGAACCTAATGAGGCACCAGAGATCACCATGCAGCGAGAAATTTTAGAAGAAGTCGGAAGCTCTTGTGTGATTGAGCAATTTATTGGTCATTTCGAAACAGCAGCTGCCAATGAGCCAGATCATATTTTGGTGAGTCATTTATACCTAGTTCAGCTCGACCAAGCACCTAAAATTGCAGCCGAAATTGCAGAAATGAAGTGGATAGATTTAAATGATTCGGAAACTCAACTTGCACCATTGACCCGAGAAATTGTCATTCCTTGGTGTGAAGAGTATTTATCTACGGTGCAATAGCTTAACTCTTTAGTGTTGCCGCTAGGCACGCCGTATGAATGGATGTGCAGCCTAATTGTTTAAGTGCCTGACTGAGCGCATGAACAGAGCTTCCTGTGGTTATCACGTCATCAATAATGAGAACGCGGCGATAACGTCGTTTCTCTTGATGATGAGGTAAAAATTGTTGTTCGATATTTTCAAAGCGTTCTAGCCGAGAAAGTCCTTTTTGAGAGTGTTCATTTAAGCGTTGAATTGGTTGCCAAACAGGTATTTTTAAGTGTTTGCTTAATATATTGGCGAGTACTAAGGATTGATTGAAACCACGCTCGATTAAACGTTGATTGGAAATGGGCATAGGTACGATCGCTTGTACCTTGGGAAATTTTAATTGTTTTAAAATTTCACCTAATAAGATCTGATAATGTAACTTTTGTTCATATTTAAACTGCTGAATAATCCGGTTAACCGGATAAGCATAATTACAAGCCACAAGAACAGAGTGATTATTACGTTGAATCGTTTGTTTAAGCCAAGGTAGCTGTTCCCAACAGTCTTTACAGAGCGAGTATTTTTCTCGCGTGCCTAACTCGCACAATGAGCAAGGTGAAAATAACTGAATAAGATGTTGGAAGTTTAAAAAATTAAACATAGGCGTAGCGAGGCGCCTCAGGAAGCCAACGTTTTAATAGAGCATCTGCCTGTTCTGGATAATCTTTTAAAACTTGCTGTGCCACATAGTGGGCTTGACTCAGTAGATGATCATCTCGCTCTAATCGGGCCACCCTAAATCCCATATCCCCAGTTTGTTTAGTTCCTAGTAATTCACCCGGCCCACGTAGTTCCAGATCTTTTTCTGCAATCACAAAGCCATCATTACTTTCTCTTAAAATAGAAAGTCTCTCTTGTCCATTTTGAGAGAGAGGCGTTTTATATAAAAGTACGCAAAAACTAGCTTGAGCACCTCGACCTACGCGACCTCGTAATTGGTGTAGCTGAGAAAGCCCTAAACGCTCGGCATTTTCAATCACCATAATGGAAGAGTTAGGAACGTCTACTCCAACTTCAATCACTGTTGTTGCGATAAGAAGTTGTAATTCATTATTTTTAAATGCTTGCATGACGGCTTGCTTTTCATCAGCTTTCATTTTGCCGTGTACCAAACCAATATTGAGTTCAGGAAAGCGTTCTTTCATCTCTTGGTAAGTTGCTTCTGCTGCTTGAGCATCTAAAGTCTCAGACTGCTCAACCAATGTGCATACCCAATAGGCCTGTTTCCCATCTCTGCAATTTGAAGCAATACGTTGAAGTACTTCCTCTCGACGATCAAGAGGAATCGTAACTGTTTGAATTGGGGTACGGCCTGGAGGTAACTCATCAATTATAGATGTGTCTAAATCACCATAAGCACTCATTGCTAGAGTTCTTGGAATCGGAGTGGCTGTCATCACGAGTTGATGTGGAGTGAACTGCTCAGCACCTTTATTGCGTAAAGCTAAACGTTGGTCTACACCAAAACGATGTTGTTCATCAATAATCACTAGCCCCAATTTAGCGAAGCCAACATTGTCTTGAAATAAGGCATGGGTACCCACAATAAGTTCCGCGTGGCCTTCTTTAATTTGCTGCTCTGCTTGGGCACGGGCTTTACCTTTTTGTTTGCCAGATAACCATGCCACGGTAATACCTAATGGTTCAAACCAACGTTTAAAGTTTAAATAATGTTGTTCTGCAAGAATTTCAGTAGGAGCCATTAATGCAACCTGCCAATCTGCTTCTAAAGCATGACAAGCGGCTACAGCTGCAACAAGGGTCTTTCCAGCACCTACGTCGCCTTGTACTAGACGTAGCATAGGTTGGTGTTGTTTTAAGTCATTTAAAATTTCTTTAGATACACGTTTTTGTGCATTGGTCATTTGAAATGGTAAAGCTTCTAATAGTTTTTTAGCTAATACTTTACTGCTTGAAAAAGCAGGTGACGCAATTTGACGAATATAAGCCCGGCGATTAAGTAAACTAATTTGGTGCGCAACCAACTCTTCAAAAATAAGCCGTTGCTGTGCAGGGTGCGAGCCTTGAGCCAATTGAAGCATGTTGGCATCCACAGGAGGCTCATGAATGTAATACAAAGCCTCTTTAAGCGCGTAGCCATTGGTATATTGCTTTGGGAGTAGCTCTGGTAAGGCATCACTATGATGCTTTAAAGCTTGTTTAACGTATTCGCGTAATTTGGGTTGAGTTAACCCATCGGTACTTGGATAAATTGCTGTCAGCTGAGTTTTTGGTAGAGGTGTATGTTCATGAATGAGTTGAATTTCAGGATGATACATCTCAAGGCCGCGAGCACCTACACGGACTTCACCAAAAATACGTAAGCGATGACCGGGTTTTATTTTATCAGTCAGGTTTTTATAAATATGATAAAAGCGTAAGGTGACTTTACCGAATTCATCTTGCACCAAGGCTGCCATAGATTTTCGTTTTCCCGGAGGGAAATCAATTGATTTGACTTCACCTTCGAGTAAATAGCTCCGCCCAACCACAAGTTGATTCATTGGAATAATCGTACTGCGGTCTTCATAATCACGTGGCAGATGAAACAATAAATCATCTGTGGTAAAAATATTTAGTTTTTCGAGTAGGGCTGCTGAAGCCGATCCAACGCCTTGTAACTGATGGACTGAAGTCATGTCCCCTCAACGAGTTTTCTATGCATATATTATTTATCGGTTATGGTAAAACATCTCAGCGTGTTGCTAAACAACTATTTGAGAAAGAACATCAAATTACCACAATCAGCCGTAGTGTAAAAACGGATAGTTACGCAACACATCTTGTTCAAGATATCTTTAAACTTGATTTAAGTAAAATTGAACCTGTGGATGTCGTATATATTTTACTTTCTCCAAATGAGAGTACGGTTGAGGGCTATCAACATACTTATGTAGATAGTATTGAACCGATTCGAGAAGCATTAAAAATACATCCAGTAAAAAAAATAATTGTTGTCTCTTCTACGCGGGTGTATGGTGAAAATGCAGGGGAGATCATTGATGATTTTAGTGAAATTCATCCAAATGATGCACAAGGCTATATATTGCGTAATATGGAGTTACTCTGGCAAAAATATTATCCAACTCAATCTGTAATTGTTCGTCCTACAGGTATTTATGGAACTTCCATTGCCCGCTTAAAGAAAATGGCTGAAAATAATCAAAGTTATCCAAATATACATTATAGCAATCGAATACATATTGATGATTTAGCGAGATTTTTGGCTTTTATGGCTGATTATGAAAGTCATCAAACAAGCTATATTGTGACGAATAATCAACCATTGCCTTTGCATGAAATTATTGTGTGGTTTCAAAAACAATTGGGATTGCCAGAATTAACTTTAGAATCAAACCAAATTTCAGGTAAAAGAATTTATGCAAGACAGTTATCTACAACAGGTTTTCAGTTAGAACATCCGATTTGCTTTAATGACTATTTATTATGTTTAAATGTTCATAGCACTAAATGAAATTTTGATTAAACTTTAAATAAGAACATAAATACCTGATGAGGCAGTCAAATTGCCGATAAAGATAAAAAGGTTGAAAGTGAAAAAAATTTGTTTAGCTCTTATCTTGAGCATAACAGCTGTTGCGAGTTGGGCTGAGGATCAGGTGTGGTGTGCCTATGATCCTATCGGGTCCCAAGGGGATATTACTCGCCGTTTAAATGACATTCGGCTATATGCCCAGCAATATCAAGTCAAATTTAAAGTAGTTACCTATCAAAAAGAACAGCAGGCTATACAAGCTTTTGATGATGGGAAATGTTCGGGTTTAGCTGCATCCAATTTCAATACTTATCGTTATAACCAGTTTATGGGAAGTACCGCGGGTATAGGGCTTATTCCTAATAACCGTACGGCCAAAAGCTTTTTGCAGCTTTTAAATCATCCTACAATCGAGAAAAGGTTAGTTTCTAAGAATTATGAAGCTATAGGAATGATTCCAATTGGAACTGCTTACATGGTTCTAAAAAATAAGAACCTCTCTAGAGTCGCTCAATTAAGAAATCAGCGTATTGGGGTGCTACCCAACAATCCACCACAACAAGCACTGGTGCGAAGTGTAGGTGCTCAGCCAGTTTATGTCGATTTATCTAACGCGATTGCGCAGTTTAAGCAAAATAAAATCGATATTATTGCTGCCCCAGTGTATGGATTATTGCCGTATAACTTACAAAAAGAATTTGGACCAGATACTCAAGTCATTAATTTTCCTTTGGCATATTTCGGTGTTAATTTAATTATTAAGCCGCAAGCTTATCCCGCTAATTTTGGCCGGAAAATTCGAGGATGGTTCGTTCAAAATAGCCAATTGCTGACGAATCGTGCGACACAATGGGAAAATCATTTACCTGCTTATTATTGGGTAGATGTCTCTTTTTATGAGAAGCAAAGTTATGACGTAATGGTTGCCAAAATACGTAATCAGTATGTTCTTTCAGGTTATTACGATGCTTATTTTGTTCAGCTTATGAAGCGCTTACGTTGTATGGACGATCCACGTTATTTTGAATGTCCAATTCGCTAATAAAATAAAAGGCAACCGAAGTTGCCTTTTATTTTGACTGAAGACTTTAAGCTTTTTTGCGTTTTAAACGGCGTTTAGCTTGTTGAGATGCCATTGCTTCAAGAGCATCTTTCAATTCTTCGTCGGTAAAGGTGGTGATGTGCTGTAACATTTGTAAGGTTACTTCATCAAGTACCAACTGTGCACCAGCAGCCATTTGACGGAAGTTATCATCAAACTCAATTTGGCCTTGGTCATTGGTACGAATATAATTTTGCTGTGTAAGCACTTTTAAGAAACTTTGGAATAAAGCTTTGTCGAAGAACTCTGGCGAATTAAATTCATATAGAACTGATAAACGTTGTCCTAATAAATGACTTAACTCTTCAACTTGTTTAGCAGAAATATTACCAGAACCACGTTGAGTAATGAGCGCAAGCGTCATGTAGTAACGCTCAAGACTTTGCTTAACTGGCGTTGCTAAAACAACAAGCTGATTATGCTCTTCTGTATTTGGCGCAGAGCTAATCAAGTTACCTTCATCGTCTTGTTGAATAAGGTTAGATTGAACTAGAGCATCTGCATATTGCTCAACTTGTGCCTTAAGCTCGCTACTCTTCCATTTAAGGAATAACTCAGCTTTCAAGAATGGATAGAGCGTATAGATGACATTAGTTAAATCTGAACGACTGATTTTTCCATTATGCTCAACAAGTGATGCTACTAGAGAAGGTAAAACAAAGGCGTGCAAGATGTTATTACGGAAGTAAGTCAAAAGAACAGCTTGATTATCTTCAATCGCAATAATATCGCCAAGCGCATGCTGAACGCGTTTAATGAGTTTAAGCTTTAAACCATACGCAATAATTTCTTTACCAGAAAGTGGCGTTACTTCCATACGTTGGTCATATGGGAAGTTCGATGCCAAGTTACGATAAGCTTCTAGCTGCTTAATACAAATTTCTTCATCAAGCGTATGCTTTGGAGTTGCAAGCAAAATAATAGAAAGTAAAGAAACAGGGTTTATCACCACAGCTCGGTTAATATTTTCTAAAATTGCATGTGCAGAGCTATTTACTGCATCTGAAACAGCTTGAGGAATTGGGTCGTCATTTTTCTCGATATAAACGTTTTCTGCATTATGTTGCTTAAGCAGATCATCAAGGAAAACGGGTTCACCAAAGTTCACGTGGACTTTACCAAAGATACGTTCAATTTTTCGTAAGGTTTTCACAATACCAAAAATAGATTCGGCTTCTTTTGGCTTACCTTGCATTTCGCCTACGTAAGTTGAGCCTTCCATAAGTCGTTCATAACCAATATAAGTTGGTAAGAAAACGATAGGTTTAGCACGGCCACGTAAATGGCTGTGAACTGTCATGGCAAGCATACCGGTTTTAGGCGGTAATAAACGTCCAGTACGTGAACGTCCACCTTCAATAAAGTATTCAAGAGGCGTGTTGCGTGACAAAATACTATATAGATATTCTTTAAATACAGTAGTGTAGAGTCCATTTCCACGGAAAGAGCGGCGAATGAAGAATGCACCGCCACCACGTAGAAGCTGTCCAACAAAAGGTAAGTTTAAGTTATCGCCCGCAGCAATATACGGAACCATTAAGCCACGTTTATAGATGACATATGACAATAGTAAATAGTCAATGTGACTACGATGGCACGGTGTATAGACAACTTCATAGTCTTTCGCTAGTTCACGAACCGTACTAAAGTTATGTACTTCTACACCGTCATAAAGCTGGGTCCATAGGCGTGTTAAGGCAAGATCGGCAAAGCGCACTGCTGAGTGCGAATAATCCGATACGATTTCATTCACATAGCCAATCGCACGGCGTTCAGCTTCAAGCATGCTCACTTTTCCGCGAATACTTTCACGGCGGATTGCTTCTTGCACATCACGAGATTTAACAACCGATTGCATGACATTGCGGCGATCCGACAAATCGGGGCCTAACACGACTTCACGCTGACGGTCTAAATAATCATTTAACGTACTTACAATATAAGTTGCTGGTGAAAGATTTGGATAATGCTGCTGTGCATATTCAACCAATTCACGTAGCGATTGTGGTTCATGAAATTCTAAATAAGACTGACGGCCATGCAAACCAATATTAACCAGCTGCTTAACTGTGCTTGGTGTTGCCCATGTGTCTGAAAATAATAATTTAAACCAAGAATCTTCTTTATCTGGCGAACGGCCCCATAAAACTGTAACCGGAACAAGCTCTATATCAAGTTCAGGGTTTTCTTGTAAAACTTCAATCAGTTTTATTAAACGCGGTGGAAAAGCATGAGGAGGCGGATTCAGTAAATTATTTTCATCATTGTGCTGTAAAAATAAAACTGATGCTTTTTCCTGATGAGTACCCACAATGAGTGGGTCTAACGCAGGTTTTAAATTTAAACGACGCGTTTCTCCATCAACCACTAAAGCATTGCTTCGAGAGTGGTTTTGTAAGACGTAACAAACCACTTTTTGGCGGTCAGTTTTTGCTTCTGTTTCTGTTGTTTCTGATACTGGTTCAGTAGGAACTTCCCCAAGAACATGTGGTGTTACCACGAGGTCAAGTAGTTTACTCGAAAGCCGACGATACATTTGACCAAACCCACTCTTGGACATAAGAACTCCTACTTCTTAAAGACAAATCCCAGCACCAAATGCAGAGGGTAATTATTTTGCGGCATTTATTAAAAAAAACAATATGCTACTTTCTTATAAATTATAATGCTTTTGGCATATTTTATCGTTAAAAATCGTATTTTTAGCTGTTATATGAGCAATCTTCATCAGAAGTTGACTGATTGTTCCATGTTCAAATAGTTTTTTATGGCACAATAGATTCTACACATCTGTACTTTAATACGATTTTTTACCTGAAATATGAAGGTATCTCTCATGAATGCGTTAACCCAAGAACTTGTCGATCTTCTTACTTTAGAAAAGCTAGAAGAAAATATTTACCGTGGCATAAGCCGTAATCTTGTCGGTAAACGTGTCTTTGGCGGGCAGGTTTTGGGTCAGGCTTTACGTGCGGCATCCTATACAACCGATCGCCCAGCGCATTCTTTGCATGCATATTTTTTGTATGGCGGTGATATTAATGCCCCAATTATCTATGAAGTAGACCGTTTACGTGATGGAAAGAGTTTCGTAAGTCGTCAGGTTCGTGCAATTCAGCATGGGCGAGTTATCTTTTCGGCGATGGTTTCTTTTGCTAACCCCGAAGAAGGACTGAATTATCAACATCAAGAACCAGAGTATCCTGCACCAGAGACTCTTAAATCTGAAAATGAGCTCAAAGAAGGTATTTTAAATTTCGTACCTGAAAATGTTCGTGCTAGTTTCATGCGTGAGCGCCATGTAGAAATCCGCCCAATTGATCCGGTAAATCCGTTTCAGCCTCAACCTGAAGCGCCGTATAATGCACACTATATCCGCACACATGACCGTATTCCAAAACAATTAGATGATATTGCCCTCCATCAAGCAATTGTTGCGTTTTATTCAGACTTTACCTTAATGACAACTGCTTTGAGACCGCATGGGCTTAGCTATATTTCTCCAAGTTTGCAGTGTGCAAGTATTGATCATGCCATCTATTTTCATCGTCCGCTGCGTGCCGATGAATGGATGCTTTACGATATGGAAGCAACAGTCAGCGCAGCTTCTCGCGGTTTAAACTTTGGCCGTATGTGGCAAAATGGTCAGCTGGTATGCAGTACAGTACAAGAGGGTTTAATTCGTTTGCGGGAAATTGAAACGCAATAAACTTATTTATAAAGCCATCTGATTAGATGGCTTTTTTATTTTTAATTGAAATGATGTGACAAAAAATTGCTCGTATGAAAAGCAAGCTCATGTCATATTTGCAAAAGGATTGCCAACTGAAAAAAATAATGCTGATATGAACTTAAATACACAAATTCTTATTGCGGCCATTTTAGGCTTAGCCTTTGGTTTTATATTAACGTTGTATCCCGATACTGCGTTTATAAAACATAGTTTATATGGGTTAGGCATATTAAGTAGTGTCTTTATTGGGCTGCTTAAAATGTTGTTGGTGCCTTTGATTTTTAGCTCGATTGTTGTGGGAGTATCTAATTTGCAGGCGGGAGGGCAGTTAGGTCCAGTCTGGAAAATTACCTTTTTATGTTGTTTGACTACAACAACATTAGCTTTAATTTTAGGTATAAGTTGTGCTCATCTATTTGAAGTAGGGCGCGGTATAGATATCTCTATTTTCCAAACGTCTATGCAAAACTATCAGGCACCAGATAGTTTAAATCCTGCAAGTTTTTTCACTAATTTTATTCAAAATACATTAATTAACCCATTTAAAGCATTTAGTGATGGTAACGTTTTAGCTGTTGTGGTGTTTGCACTATTTGTTGGTGTTGCTTTAGTCCATGGCGGTGAGCGTTTTAAAAGTATTCGCGTATTAAGTCATCAATTTTTTGAAATGATGATGATGCTAGTCGGCTGGGTAATGAAGCTAGCACCTTTGGGTATTTTTGCTTTGTTAGCAAAGTTAATGGCAACGGAAGATATTTCAGTACTAAGTCGTTTGGCTGAGTTTGCTGTTGTAGTGACGGGTACTACCATTTTTCATGGTGCTGTTGTTTTACCGTTACTACTTTGGATTTTTGGCCGCATGAGTCCTTGGGCTTTTTTCAAAGGAACACGTACAGCGCTAATTACAGCATTTGCAACCAGCTCTAGTTCTGCCACAATGCCCCTTAGTATGAAATGCGCACAAGAAAACTTAGGTGTTCGTCCGCAAACAGCTGGTTTTGTAATTCCTTTAGGTACACAGCTTAATATGGATGGCACTGCACTATATGAAGCAGCCGCTGCATTATTTGTCGCAAATTTGGTGGGGCTAGACTTAAACCTGACACAACAAATTATTGTGTGTTTAACAGCAATGATTGCATCACTAGGGGCCCCTGGAATTCCAAGTGCTGGTATGGTTACCATGATTATGGTTTTACAGTCTGTAGGTTTACCGGCTGAAGCAATTGCAATTTTACTTCCGATTGACCGCCTATTGGATACGGTAAGAACAGTGGTAAATGTGCAGGGTGATATGATGATTAGTGTGGTTGTAGATCGTTATACGAAAGATAAAGATATCAGTGTCTAATCTCCTAAATAAAAAAGCAGGATTTAAAATCCTGCTTTTTTATTTTTAAGCGGCTTGAAGTTCTGCTCTTTTTGCTGCTGGAGATTGCGATAAATAGCTAACCGCATCTTCAGTGCTGCCTTCTTTAACTGGATCATACCAAGGCATGAGGTAATCAATTTGTTGGGCAATCAGCCAGATTGGGTTTGGTAAAACCTGATTATCTTTTCTGCTAATTTTATACCACTCTACAGCAACCCATACTGGGAAAAATCTAGATTTAGCAGCATCAGCAAAACGTGGATCTTGTTTCATAATATGCGCAGCGCCATCTACCCATAATCCAAGCACCAGTACAATTACTGCAAGGCTTAAATAGTAGCGTGGAATATATCCACCACCCAAATGGCGGTATAAATCAAAAGCAACGGTACGGTGTTCAATTTCTTCTGAACCATGCCATTTAACCAGATCGACCATTTCAGGGTCAGCGCCTAATTCTTCCCAACGCTTGTTATAGAGTGCATATTTCCCTAATACACAGGTCATATGCTCAACAGTTGCAATAACGCCTAAACGGAAAAGGTCCCATTGCCCTTGTAGAAATTGAGGAACTTCTTTATCAAATGGTTTATCTGCTAAGGCAGTGGTAAATAGATAATTCATAATGTCCAGATTTCGCTGGATATCAATATTACGTGCGCTTAAATATTCTTTATTGGCAGAAGTATGCGCATTGGCATGCATAGCTTCTTGGCGGATAAATGCTTGGACATCCTGTTTAAGTTTTTCGTCTTTAATTTGCGGTAAAACTTTATTGTACAAACGGCAAAACCAAAATTCTCCAGCAGGTAAGATGTTATTAATTTCATTAATAAAATAACTTGCGAAAGGCTGATTTGGAATCCAGTCAACAGGGGTATCTTTCCAGTCAAATTTTACTTTACGTGGAAGAATTTTATAGTCAATAGAAGAACCTAAAGCCTTGTTCTTCAAAAAAGATAACAATTTCATCATTTAGTCCTGATTTTTAACTCGATGAAGTTATAAAGAGTATAAAAAAAGCCCCTACATTTGTGTTTAGCAATAGGGGCCAATTTGAAAATAAATTTAATAAAGAAATTGTATCTGTTTTGACGATTTACTCTTCAGTATCCTCATCTGATGCTTCAGGGATCGCGTCAACGTCGAATTCCGGCTCTTGATCAAGCGTAAAATGCAGGCGTCCAGCCATAACACTTGCTAGCTCTTCTAAACCTAATTTATTAAGTGATGAGAAAAGTTGAATCGAGAAATCAAGCTTCATTTTTTTCAGTTGTTGCTTAACTTCTAATAGCACTTTGTTTGCAGGGCCACGATTAAGTTTGTCAGCTTTCGTTAAGAGAATATGAACAAAGAGATGACGTGAATAAGCCCACTCTAGCATCATCATGTCGAAATGCTGTAGAGGATGGCGAATATCCATCAGTAATACTAACCCTTGTAAGCTTTTACGATGGATTAAATAGTTCTCTAATTCTTTTTGCCATACTCGTTTCATATCTTCAGGTACGGCTGCATAGCCATAGCCAGGAAGATCGACTAAACGTTGATCAGGATTACCTAAACTAAAGAAGTTAATCATCTGAGTACGGCCAGGTTTTTTAGAGGCGCGCGCTAGCTGTTTTTTGTTAGTTAAGGCATTGATAGCACTGGACTTACCGGCATTTGAGCGTCCTGCAAAAGCGATCTCGTAGCCACTATCTTCAACACAAAGTGCCAATTTAGGTGCACTCATTAGAAACTCAGCTTGGCGTAACCAGTTGAGTGATTGCACAGCATATGCTGTGATCGCTGGATCTGGTTTCTTTTCATAGCTGATCTTTTGCTTGGGTGCGAGTCTGGCTTTGGTGTCTTTCGATTTTTCACTACGACGCATAAAAAATAACTTTTTAAATGAGAGGGCTCGCGCCTAGTATAAAGGAGCTTGGGTATTCTTGCTAATTTTCAATAAGTCGAGTTATCAAAATCAGTAGAGCTTAGATTTGTAAAAATGCAATAGGGGAGTTGGCAGGAGCAGATTTTGATTGCTGCAAAACTTCTCCGAGTGTGTATTGATCTAGACTTTGGTAAAAGCTCTCTAAAGCCTGATCTAAAATACCTTTTAAACCACAGTGACTGCGTAATACACAAGGTGGTGTATTACATTCAACAATTTGATTGTCGCCCTGTAATATTCGAACAATTGAACCTAAATTTGAGTTAAGTGCCTCTGGATTTAAGCGAATTCCGCCGCCTTTTCCACGAATGGTAATAATCCATTCCTGCTTGCCCATGAAGTGAACAACTTTAACTAGATGGTTTTGTGAAACATGCAAATCTTTCGCGATTTCTGCAATCGTGTAGGGTGCATCACTTGGGCGTGCAACATACATTAAGAGTCGTAATGCATAATCGGTAAATTTATTAAGTTGCATGATCACCAAAAATGGAAGAGATTAAAAGGATGATCATCTTAGCCTGAAAGTCTAAATAAGAAAACTTTCAGGCAAGAGGTTTTTACATTACAGCGTTAAAGGGGCTGAAACCTGTACTTGATCACCAACTCTATAATGCTCAAGTAGAATATTAGCAACTGAAAACTCAGTATGATTTTCTTCAGGCTGCACTTCAATGTGATACGAGTTATCTTCTTGAGCTTCAGTAAATTTAAACGCTTTCGGTTGTTCAAGTTGTTGCTCGGGAACTTGTACTTTAACTGAAATAAAGGCATTTGCTGGGCTAGTCAGTACGTCTTCATGGTCAGTTGCTTTTAAAGTGAAGCGTTTGCCAGATTCCAAAGGATCAATTTGAGTAATTTCAAATGAACGCCAGCCAGCCCATCCACCTTTTAAGCTTTCAAGTTGTTCATATTTTTGTTTTTCAACACCAATCAAGATATCAGCCAACTGTAAGTATGCTTGCTTCCACGCTTCAATAAGCTCTGATTCGAATGGCACGTTGAGTACTTCACTAATTGAATGAAGCAAGTTGTCCCCAACAATTGCATATTGGTCTGGTTGAATATCTAAGCTCACGTGTTTAGTGGTGATGCGTTCTACCGCTTTAGCGAGCACGGTAGGATTCTCAATATTTTCTGCATAAGCAAGCACAGCAGCTGCAAGAGCACGTGGCTGACGTAAGCTGGTTTGGTCATCTAAATTGAAAACATTTTTTAATTCGGGGTTGTTATTAAGCATGCGCTTATAAAAGTATGTAGTCAGCGTAACGCCGTGTTCACGTAAAACCGGTACAGTAGATTTAACAAGTTCAATTTGTTGTGGAGTCATGGCTAGACCTTATTTATCTGGCTATATAAGATGTATTTAAAATACATCTTTAAAAAATTAATGGCAATAACTTTTTTATAAAAAACCATAAAAAAATTAGGGGATATAAAATCCCCTAAAATTAACGCAATTTTTTTAATATTTTTATTTACCAAATAAAGAGCCGAGCAAGCCCCTTACGAGTTTTTGGCCGGTACTTCCTCCTAAACTGCGTGCAGCACTTTTGGCAAAAGTTCCCACAATGTCTTGTGTGAGTTTAGCTCGTTCACGGGCTGCCCTTTCTTCCTCTTTTAATTGCTCACGTGCCAAACGTTCCTGCTCTTTAGCTTGCTGTTTTGCTAAAGTTTCTTGTTCTTTAGCTTGTTGTTTTGCAAGTTCGGCGTCTTGCTGCTGTTGTTCGCGTTCAGCAACTTTATTCTGTAGCATTTCATAGGCACTATCACGATCTACAGCTTGTTCATAAACCCCAGCAATAATACTTTGCGAGATTAAAGTCTGACGCTCTTCTGGAGTGATCGGTGTAAATGCAGAGTACGGAGGCATAACCCAACCACGTTCTACAATCTGTGGTGTACCTTGCTCATCTAGACAGCTAATGAGTGCCTCACCAACACCAAGTTGGGTAATAGCTTCATCAACTTTAAACTCGGGATTAGCACGGAAAGTGTCTGCTGCGGTTTTTACAGCTTTTTGATCTTTAGGGGTGAATGCACGTAATGCATGTTGAACGCGATTACCAAGTTGACCAAGAACGCTTTCGGGTAAATCGAGTGGGTTTTGAGTAATAAAGTAGATACCCACCCCTTTGGAGCGGATTAAACGTACCACTTGTTCAATTTTGTCTTGTAGAGCTTGGCTGGCATTATCAAATAACAAGTGAGCTTCATCAAAGAAAAACACGAGTTTAGGCTTATCCATGTCACCCACTTCTGGTAGCTGTTCAAATAACTCTGAAAGCATCCATAAGAGGAAAGTGGCGTATAACTTAGGCGTATTCATAAGCTTGTCAGCAGCAAGAATATTGATATAGCCATGCCCATTTGCATCGGTTTGGATAAAATCCAGAATATTTAAAGCTGGTTCCCCAAAGAACTGTTCTCCACCTTGGTCGGCAAGTGCTAATAAATTGCGCTGAATAGCGCCTAGGCTTGCTGGAGATAAATTGCCATATTCAGCTTTAAAATCAGCTGCATGTTCACTCACAAAAGTGATCATGGCTTTTAAGTCTTTAAAATCGACTAAAAGTAAACCTTGGTCATCTGCAATACGGAATACAGCAGATAAAACACCTTCTTGGGTATCATTTAAGTTGAGTATGCGTGCTAATAAAATTGGCCCAATTTCAGAAATGGTGGTTCGGATAGGATGACCTTGCTGACCAAATAAATCCCAAAAAACAACTGGATTCGCTGAGAATGGAACACTATCAATTTGTAAAAGTTTTAAGCGTTGATTAAATTTATCCGAAGCTTCACCAGCTTTTGCAAGACTCGAAACATCGCCTTTAGCATCGGCAAGAAATACCGGCACACCGATTCGAGAGAAACTCTCTGCTAGAACTTTTAACGTAACTGTTTTACCTGTACCTGTCGCGCCTGCAATAAGTCCATGACGGTTAGCAAACTGGGGAAGTAAAACAATTTCTTTTGATGTGTCCTTAATATTTTTAGCAATAACAATCGGTGTACCCATATATTTTTATCCTATGGTTTGAGTCACTATAATCTTGTCGTTTTACAGTTGTTTCAGTGCATTTTCGATATCTTGTATCAAATCTTGCGGATCTTCTAGTCCTATACAGAATCGGACCAATAATCCTTGTTGTAAATGTGTATTCTCAAGTTTTCTCATCATTTTTAAATCATAAAGCATAATCAGGCTAACAGGTCCACCCCAGCTAAAGCCGAGCTTAAATAACTCTAATGCATCGCAGAAACGACGTACTGCTGTAATGTCATATTCAGGTTTAAAAATAACACTCACTAAGCCAGCACTTTGACCGTCTATGCAGATTTCTTGCCAATATTGATGGCCTGGTGAGGATTCATCACTTGGGTGTAGAACTTGTGCAAATTGAGGCTGGTTCTTTAGCCATTTAAGTAGAGTGTGAGCATTGGCTGACTGTTGTTCATAGCGTAAAGACATATGAGCAAGGCTGCGTTGAACTTGAGCTGCATCATCTCCAGAGATTGCGATGCCCAAAATAGCATGCGTACGGAATAAGCGGTGATGAAGTTTCTCATCACGAGTTACAATGCTACCCATTAAAATGTCACCACCACCACTTGGATATTTGGTTAGTGCGTGAACGGTTAAATCAACAGATAGATGTTCATCAGAAAAATTGAAAGCATTAAACGCAAGCCCCGCTCCCCAGGTGTTATCTAGAGCAGTCAATACACCATTTTTTTTAGCTTTTTTGACTAGATTTTTAAGATCAGGAAATTCTAAAGTAACTGAACCTGCAGCTTCTAACCATAATAGTTTACTTCTTTCGGTGGGTTGAAAACTTGCAGCGTCAATGGGGTTATATACTTTAACAATAATGCCATATTGACTTTGTAGATAAGTTAAATGCTCTAGATTTGGACCGTAAATATTGTCTGGAACCCATACTTCGTCATTAGTGCTTAAAAATGCTGAGTTCACAATATTAATTGCGGATAGGCCACTCGGTGCAAGTAAACAATGCAAGCCACCTTCAATTTGCGCAATATTGTCGCCTAAGGTGAATGTGGTAGGGGTGCCATGTGTTCCATAGCTATAGTCATACTTATCAGTCCAATGACGATCAAAAAGGTGCGAAGTTGATTTGAAAATAATAGTTGATGCGCGAAATAAGGGAGGTTGCACTGTTTCAATGAATTGCGGAGCCTTTCTTGGGGCATGAATGAGGCGAGTCTGGAAATCGTTATGCTTTTTCATAGTGCGTTATGTTTTAAATGATAAAGTTAGATTAAGAGAAATTTAAACTCTTCGCTAGATTTATAAAGTTTTGTAAGAGGTTTCGTTACAGTAGACCTATAAAACAAAAACTTGGCTTTATTTTTGCAAAGACCACTACAACATTCTAACAACAATAGGTTTAAGCGCATGAAGTCGCATTTAAGAGTTCATTATTTTCAACATATCGCGGGTGAGGGTTTTGGGAGTTGTTATTCATTTTTAAAAGCTCACCACGCGACTATTAGTTCTACGGAGTTTTTTGCACTTCCGGTTGATCGGTCACTTGAAATAGAAGCTTTACCACAAATTGATGAGGTTGACTTATTATTAGTCATGGGTGGCACCATGAGTGTAAATGATGAAGCGAATTATCCATGGCTTAAGATAGAGAAAAGATGGTTGCGTCGTTATTTAGCAGCAGGAAAGCCTGCTATAGGTCTCTGTTTGGGTGGGCAGCTAATTGCTAATGCACTAGGCGCCGCAGTCAGTCGAAACCGCTATCAGGAACTTGGCTGGTCAACAGTTCAGAGGGTGGCAAATTTACCTCAAGACAGTTTTCCATTGCCTGAAAAGATAAAGGTGATGCAGTGGCATAGCGAAACATTTGAAATACCCAAGGGTGCCATACACTTAGCCGAGAATATAGCTTGTCGTAATCAGATGTATCAAATTGGAAAAAATGTACTGGGTTTTCAATTTCATCCAGAAATGACACCGGCAGCTTTAGAACTCTTACTTGAAAATGAAGAAGAGCTATCTATTTTTAATGGAGAATATGTGCAGCCTGTGAGTGAACTACAATATTCAGAAGCACAAAAATTTGAACAAGGTAATCAACTCTTAAATAAAGCGATTGAATTTGTTATAAACGCCTAGAGTGAGTTGAGAATACTAGGTTAAAGTGTGTTTTGAACAAAAAATAGAAAAAGAGAATTGCATAAGACTTAAACAATCGTTATAATGGGCGACCCTCAAAAGGAGGGGCATTTACTGCGAAGAAAGTAGTAAATGTGCATTACAGTCGTGGCATCGATCATGACCTTAGTGATTTTCACTGCCTTTGACACTTACCAATGGGTGAGATGCGTCAAGGGTGATTCTTTATATGTTTGGCTTGGAGTTTACTGGTATGTCTAACCAGAGAATTCGTATCCGTTTGAAGTCTTTTGATCATCGTCTGATTGATCAATCTGCTCAAGAGATCGTAGAAACCGCTAAGCGTACTGGCGCACAAGTTTGTGGTCCAATTCCGATGCCTACTCGCATCGAACGCTTCAACGTTCTTACTTCACCGCACGTTAACAAAGATGCGCGTGACCAGTACGAAATCCGCACCTATAAACGTTTGATCGATATCGTTCAACCTACAGATAAAACTGTTGATGCATTGATGAAATTAGATCTTGCGGCTGGTGTTGATGTTCAGATCGCTTTGGGTTAAGGCTTTCGGTTGATTAACTTCTAAGTTAATTAGGCCGCTTTTTTAGAGGTTTATGCACATGGCTATTGGTTTAGTCGGTCGCAAATGTGGTATGACTCGCATCTTTACAGATGCAGGTGTTTCTGTACCTGTTACAGTCATCGAAGTCGATCCAAACCGCATTACGCAAATCAAAACACTTGAAACTGATGGTTATCAAGCTGTTCAAGTAACTACTGGTGAACGTCGCGAATCTCGCGTAACTAACGCTCAGAAAGGTCACTTCGCGAAAGCTGGTGTTGCTGCTGGTCGTTTAGTTAAAGAGTTCCGTGTTACTGAAGCTGAGCTTGAAGGCCGTGAAGTTGGCGGTACTATTGGCGTTGATTTGTTCACAGTTGGTCAAGTAGTTGACGTAACTGGTCAATCAAAAGGTAAAGGTTTCCAAGGTGGTGTTAAACGTTGGAACTTCCGTACCCAAGACGCTACTCACGGTAACTCAGTTTCTCACCGTGTATTAGGTTCTACAGGTCAAAACCAGACTCCTGGACGCGTGTTCAAAGGCAAGAAAATGGCTGGTCACTTAGGTGATGAACGCGTAACAGTACAAGGTCTTGAAATCGTATCTATTGACGCTGAACGTTCTGTTTTAGTTGTTAAAGGTGCAATTCCTGGTGCAACTGGCGGCGACGTGATTGTACGTCCTACCATCAAGGCCTGAGGGGAAATACCGTGAATTTGAAAACTGTTTCCGGCTCTGCTGTTGAATTGTCTGAAGTTGCTTTCGGACGTGAATTTAACGAAGCTCTTGTACACCAAGTTGTTACTGCTTACTTAGCAGGTGGTCGTCAAGGTACTCGTGCTCAGAAATCACGTGCAGACGTTTCTGGCGGTGGTAAAAAGCCATTCCGTCAAAAAGGTACTGGTCGTGCTCGTGCGGGTTCTATTCGTAGCCCTATCTGGGTTGGCGGTGGTAAAACTTTTGCTGCTCGTCCACAAGATTGGTCTCAAAAAGTAAACCGTAAGATGTACCGCGGTGCAATGCAATGTATCTTAGCTGAACTTGTTCGCCAAGATCGTCTTGTATTAGTTGAAGAGTTTGCTGTTGCAGCTCCAAAAACTAAAGAATTGCTTGCAAAGCTTAACGACTTAAATGCTGCTCGTGCATTAATCGTTACTGACGCTGTAGATGAGAACTTATATCTTGCAGCACGCAACCTTCCGCATGTAGATGTGGTAGATGCAACTGCAATCGATCCTGTAAGCTTGATCGCGTTTGATAAAGTTGTGATGTCTGTAGCTGCTGCTAAGAAAATTGAGGTAGAACTCGGATGAACAACGAACGTATCTATCAAGTCCTAAAAGGACCAGTCTTCTCAGAAAAGGCACAAGTATTAGGTGATACTGTTGGTGTTCAAGTATTTAAAGTAGACATCAATGCTACTAAGCTTGAAATCAAAAAAGCAGTTGAAAAACTTTTTGGTGTAGAAGTTGTTAAAGTTAACACAACTATTACTAAAGGTAAGACTAAGCGCTTTGGTCGTACATTGGGACGCCGTTCTGATGTTAAAAAAGCATACGTCACCCTGAAAGCTGGCCAAGATGTTGAAATGGCTGACTTGGGCGATACCGCTGAAAGCGCAGCGGAATAAGGACGAAAATTATGCCGATTCAAAAATGTAAGCCAACGTCTCCAGGACGTCGCTTTGTAGAGAAAGTGGTTCATGACCATCTTCACAAAGGCGCTCCTTACGCACCGTTGGTTGAAGCTAAAAAACGTACTGGTGGTCGTAATAACAACGGTCACATTACTACTCGTCACGTTGGTGGTGGTCATAAACAACACTACCGTATCGTTGACTTCAAACGTAACAAAGACAGCATCCCAGCTGTTGTAGAGCGTATTGAATACGATCCAAACCGTACAGCACATATTGCTTTGTTGAAATATGCTGATGGTGAGCGTCGTTATATCATCGCACCTAAAGGCTTACGTGCTGGCGATAAAGTACAATCTGGTAACGATGCTCCAATTCGTCCAGGTAACTGCTTGCCACTTCGTAATATGCCGATCGGTTCTACACTTCATAACGTTGAACTTAAAATTGGTAAGGGTGCGCAATTAGCGCGTTCTGCTGGTGCTTCTGTTCAGTTGTTGGGTCGTGATGGTTCTTACGCAATTATTCGTCTTCGTTCAGGCGAAATGCGTAAAGTACATGTTGAATGCCGCGCTGTAATTGGTGAAGTTTCTAACCAAGAAAACAACCTTCGTTCATTGGGTAAAGCTGGTGCTTCGCGCTGGCGTGGTGTTCGTCCTACCGTACGTGGTATGGCGATGAACCCGATTGATCACCCGCACGGTGGTGGTGAAGGGCGTAACAAAGGTATTCAACCTGTAAGCCCATGGGGTCAAAAAGCTAAAGGGTACAAGACACGTACCAATAAGCGTACGACTAAGATGATTATTCGCGACCGTCGCGTCAAGTAAAGGAATCTGACTAATGCCTCGTTCTCTGAAAAAAGGCCCATTCGTCGATGCGCACTTGTTCGCTAAGGTTGAAGCGGCTGTTGCTAGTAACTCTCGCAAGCCGATTAAAACTTGGTCTCGTCGTTCGATGATCCTTCCAGATTTTGTTGGTTTAACAATTTCTGTTCATAATGGTCGTAACCACGTTCCAGTAATTGTTACTGAGCATATGGTTGGTCATAAACTCGGTGAATTCGCGCCAACTCGTACCTATCGTGGTCACGGTGTTGACAAGAAATCTAAACGTTAATAGGTGTCATGATGGAAGTAACTGCTAAATTACGCGGTGCCGCTATCTCGGCACAGAAAGCACGTTTGGTTGCAGATCTTATTCGCGGCAAATCTGTTGCGCATGCTTTAAATATCTTAAACTTCAGCAATAAAAAAGCTGCTGTTTTAGTAAAAAAAGCATTGGAATCTGCGATTGCAAACGCTGAACACAATAACAGTTTAGATGTTGACGATCTTAAAGTATCTACGATTTACGTTGACGAAGGCATGAGCCTTAAACGTATTATGCCACGTGCTAAAGGCCGTGCAGATCGTATTACTAAGCGTACTTGTCACATCACCGTTAAGGTAGGGGTTTGATATGGGTCAGAAGGTTCATCCAATCGGTATCCGCCTAGGTGTTGTGAAACGTCATAACGCTAACTGGTATGCGAATCCGAAACAATACGCTGAATACTTGCTTAAAGATCTTCAAGTTCGTGAGTTTTTAACTAAAAAACTTAAGAATGCGATGGTAAGCAACATTCTTATCGAACGTCCATCAGGCGCTGCTAAAGTAACTATTAGCACAGCTCGTCCTGGTATCGTAATCGGTAAAAAAGGCGAAGATATTGAGAAATTACAGCGCGAACTTACCAGCATTATGGGTGTTCCAGCGCAAGTAAGTATCAACGAAATTGATCGCCCAGACTTAGATGCGCGTTTAGTTGCTGAAGCAATCGCTTCTCAATTAGAAAAGCGTGTAATGTTCCGTCGTGCTATGAAGCGTGCGGTTCAAAACACTATGCGTGCTGGTGCTAAAGGTATCAAAGTTGAAGTGTCTGGCCGTTTAGGTGGTGCAGAGATTGCTCGTACAGAATGGTATCGTGAAGGTCGTGTACCTTTACATACGCTACGTGCAGACATTGACTATGCAACTATGCGTGCAGAAACAACTTACGGTACGATTGGTGTTAAAGTTTGGATTTTCCGTGGCGAGATTTTAGGTGGCATGAAACAAGTCATGAACCCTGCTCCTGCTGAAGATCGTCCAGCTAAACGTGGTCGTGGTCGTGGTGAAGGTCAAGAGCGTCGTGGTCGTCGCGGTGACCGTGCTGCTGACAAGGGAGAATAATCCATGTTGCAACCTAAACGTACCAAATTCCGTAAGGTGCACAAAGGCCGTAATACTGGTCTAGCGCATCGTGGTAGTACAGTATCATTTGGTTCGATTGCAATCAAAGCAACTGAACGTGGTCGTATGACTGCTCGTCAGATTGAAGCTGCACGTCGTACTATTAGCCGCCGTATTAAGCGTGGTGGTAAAATCTTTATTCGCGTATTCCCGGATAAACCAATTACTCAAAAGCCTCTTGAAGTGCGTATGGGTAAAGGTAAGGGTAGCGTGGAGTACTGGGTTTGCCAGATCCAACCAGGTAAGATCCTGTACGAAATTGAAGGTGTGAACGAAGAATTAGCGCGTGAAGCATTTGCTTTAGCTGCTGCTAAACTTCCGTTTAAAACCACTATCGTGACTCGGACGGTAATGTAATGAAAACTAAAGATCTACGTGAAAAATCGGTAGAAGAGTTGAAAGCTTTGCTTGATGAGCAACAGCTTAATCAATTCCGTCTTCGTATGGCGAAAGCAACTGGTCAGTTGGGTAAATCGCATGAAGTGCAAGTTGCTCGTAAGACAATTGCTCGTATTAAGACACTCCTTACCGAAAAACAGGGGAACGGACAATGAGTGAAAAAACAGTCCGCACGTTAACCGGCAAAGTAGTAAGCGACAAAATGGACAAGTCTATTGTTGTTCTTATCGAACGCCGCGTTCAACACCCGTTGTATGGCAAGTCAATTCGCCGTTCAACTAAGTTACACGCTCATGATGAAAACAATGTTGCTAAGCTTGGCGATGTTGTGACCATTAAAGAAAGCCGCCCAATTTCTAAAACTAAAGCTTGGACTTTAGTGGAAGTAGTTGAAGCAGCTGCTGAGTAATTCGACGTTCTTGTTGCATCATCGGTCAATTTCGAGTACTCTTTGAGCCTTTCGAAATTGTGACCGGTGATGCTCGGTTTTGGAGTAGGGCAATGATTCAAACCGAAACTATGCTCGACGTAGCAGACAACAGTGGTGCTCGCCGCGTACAATGTATTAAAGTACTTGGTGGTTCACATCGTCGTTATGCTTCTGTTGGCGACATTATTAAAGTTACTGTAAAAGAAGCAATCCCACGCGCACGTGTTAAAAAAGGTGACGTGATGAATGCGGTTGTAGTTCGTACTAAATTCGGCATTCGTCGTCCAGATGGTTCTGTGATCCGTTTTGATGATAATGCTGCAGTTATCCTGAACAACAACAAAGCTCCGATTGCTACTCGTATCTTCGGACCAGTGACTCGTGAACTTCGTACTGAACAGTTCATGAAAATCATTTCATTGGCTCCTGAAGTTCTATAAGAGGCAATCATGGCTAAGATTAAAAAAGGCGATCAAGTTATCGTGATCGCAGGTAAAGAAAAAGGCAAACAGGGTACTGTATTGTCTGTTTCTGAAGACCGCGTTAAGGTTGAAGGCCTTAACTTAGTGAAGAAGCATCAAAAGCCGAATCGTGTAACTGGCGCTGAAGGCGGTATCGTTACTCAAGAAGCTTCGCTTCATATTTCAAACGTGGCAATTTTAAATGCTACAACCCAGAAGGCTGACCGTGTTGGTTACCAAGTGATTGATGGCGTGAAAACTCGCGTTTATAAATCAAATGGTGAATCAGTGGCGGTAGCGAAGTAATAGGTTGAAAAGGCAATGGCCAGACTTAAAGCACGTTACAACGAAGAACTTAAAGCGAAGTTACAAGAAGAACTTAGCATTAAGAACGTGATGGAAATTCCACGCATCACAAAAATTACCCTAAACATGGGTGTAGGCGCAGCTGCAACTGATAAGAAATTATTAGATGGCGCTGTAGTCGACATGCAATTAATTGCTGGTCAAAAACCAGTAATTACACTTGCTCGTAAATCTATCGCTGGTTTCAAAATCCGTGATGGTTGGCCGATTGGTTGTAAAGTTACTTTACGTGGCGACCAAATGTACGAATTCTTGGACCGTTTGATCTCAATCGCAATCCCTCGTATCCGTGACTTCCGTGGTTTCTCTTCGAAATCATTTGATGGTCGTGGTAACTACTCAATGGGTTTGAAAGAGCAAATCGTTTTCCCTGAAATCGATTTCGATAAGATTGATCGTATTCGTGGTATGGATATTACTATTACTACGACTGCTCGCACCGATGACGAAGGCCGTGCGCTTATGCGTGCATTCGGCTTCCCGTTCAAATAAGAGGTCGATATGGCTAAGAAAGGTATGATTAATCGCGAATTGAAACGCGAAAAAACAGTTGCTAAATACGCTGCAAAACGTGCTGAATTAAAAGCTACGATTGCAAACGTAAATGCAAGTGAAGAAGAGCGTTTCGAAGCGATGTTAAAGTTACAAGCATTGCCACGTAATGCATCTCCGGTACGTCTTCGTAACCGTTGTGGTTTAACTGGTCGTCCTCATGGTTACTTCCGTAAGTTCGGTTTAAGCCGTAACAAATTACGTGACACAGTAATGCAGGGTGATGTACCAGGCGTTGTTAAGGCAAGCTGGTAAGGAGCGACTAAATGAGTATGCAAGATACCGTTGCCGACATGCTAACACGTGTTCGTAACGCACAAATGGCTAAGAAACAAACTGTTTCTATGCCTTCTTCTAAGTTGAAAGTTGCAATTGCAAACGTACTTCAACAAGAAGGTTATATTTCAAATGTAGAAGTTGCTCAAGAAGAGACAAAATCTACTTTGACAATTACTTTAAAATATTTCGAAGGCAAACCAGTTATCGAAATGGTTAAACGCGTAAGCCGTCCAGGTCTTCGCCAATACCGTGGTAAAGATAAACTTCCAAGCGTTAAGCAAGGTTTAGGTATTGCAATTGTTTCTACAAGCAAAGGCATCATGACTGATCGCGCTGCACGTGCTGCGGGCGTTGGTGGTGAAGTTATTGCTTTTGTTTCTTAATAGGTGATTCCTCATGTCTCGTGTGGCTAAAGCCCCAGTAACTGTACCTAATGGTGTAGCAGTTACTCAGAACGGCCGGCAGGTCGAAGTGAAAGGCAGCAAAGGTACATTGTCTTTCAACCTGCATGCGCTGGTCGAGCTAAAACAGGAAGAAGGTAAACTTCAACTTGCTCCAGTTAAAGAATCGAAAGATGCTTGGATGCAAGCTGGTACTGCTCGCGCTGTATTGAATAACCTTGTTAAAGGGGTTAGTGAAGGCTTCGAACGTAAGTTGCAGCTAGTTGGTGTTGGTTATAAAGCTGCGGTTAAAGGTACTGTTGTAAACCTTAACCTTGGTTTTTCACACCCAATTGACTACGCTTTACCTGAAGGTGTAACAGCGGAAACTCCAACTGCTACTGAAATCATTTTGAAATCAGCAAACAAGCAGTTGTTAGGTCAAGTAGCGGCAGAAATCCGTGCATATCGTTCTCCTGAACCATATAAAGGTAAAGGTGTTCGTTATTCGGATGAAGTCATTCTTCGTAAAGAAGCTAAGAAGAAATAAGGCGCGAGGTTCTTATGAACGAAAAGAAACAATCCCGTTTGCGTCGTGCGAAAAGCACACGCTTGCACATTCGTGCATTGGGTGCGACTCGTTTGTGTGTAAACCGCACTCCGCGTCACATCTATGCTCAAGTTATTTCAGCAGATGGTGGCAAAGTTTTAGCGCAAGCTTCAACTTTGGATGCATCTTTACGTAGCGGTACTACAGGTAATGTAGACGCGGCTACTAAAGTAGGCGCTTTAATCGCAGAGCGTGCGAAAGCAGCTGGTGTAACTAAAGTTGCATTTGACCGTTCTGGTTTTAAATATCATGGTCGTATCAAAGCCTTGGCTGATGCTGCTCGTGAAAACGGCTTGGAGTTCTAATCATGGCTAAAGTTGAACAAAACGAAGGTCTTGTTGAAAAGCTGGTTGCCGTTGATCGTGTAGCCAAAGTTGTTAAGGGTGGTCGTATCTTCTCTTTCACAGCATTAACTGTGGTGGGTGATGGTAATGGTCGTGTTGGTTTTGGTCGTGGTAAAGCTCGTGAAGTTCCAGCTGCTATTTCTAAAGCACTTGAAGCTGCACGTCGCAACATGATTACTGTAGACCTTGCAGGTACTACTTTACAACACCCTGTGAATGCTCGTCATGGTGCAAGCCGTGTATATATGCAACCTGCTTCTGAAGGTACTGGCGTAATCGCTGGTGGCGCTATGCGTGCCGTTCTAGAAGCTGCAGGTGTACATAACGTACTTGCTAAATGTTATGGTTCTACTAATGCTGCAAACGTAGTAAACGCAACTTTCAAAGGTTTGCGTGATATGACTTCTCCTGAGAAAGTCGCTGCGAAACGTGGTAAATCAGTAGAAGAAATTCAAGGGTAATCAATCATGAAAACGATTAAAGTTACCCAGACTAAATCTTCTTCACATCGCTTGAAAAATCACAAGCTTTGCTTACAAGGTTTAGGTCTGCGTCGTATTGGTCATACTGTAGAAGTGCAAGATACGCCTTCTAACCGCGGTATGATCAACAAAGTCTACTATATGGTTAGTGTAGAGGAATAAGCCATGACTCTGCGTTTAAATGAACTTGCGCCTGCAGAAGGTGCAAAACGTGAACACCGTCGTTTAGGCCGTGGTATCGGTTCTGGCGTTGGTAAGACTGGTGGCCGTGGTGTCAAAGGTCAAAAATCACGTAAAAGTGGTGGCGTTCGTCCAGGCTTTGAAGGCGGTCAAACTGCGATTTATCGTCGTTTACCTAAATTCGGTTTCACTAGCCAAATCGCTTTAAAAACTGCTGAAGTACGTTTATCTGAGTTAAGCAAAGTTGAAGGCGACATCGTTAGCCTAGAAACTTTGAAAGCTGCGAATGTTGTTCGTCGTGACCAAATTCGTGCTCGTATCGTACTTTCTGGTGAAATCACTCGTGCATTCACTGTTCAAGGTGTTGCATTGACTAAAGGCGCTAAAGCTGCGATTGAAGCAGCTGGCGGTAAAGTCGAGGAGTAATCTCGAGTGTCTATGTCTCCTAGTTCTTCAGGTCATGTCAACATGATGAAAGGTCAGCCATTTCATGTGAAATACCGTGAAATTATTCGCCGGATGAGTTTTCTAATCGGTGCATTGCTGGTCTTTCGACTAGGAGCGCATATTCCAGTACCAGGCATTAATAATGCTGCGTTAGAAAATTTATTTCATGCGAACCAAGGAACTATTCTTGGGCTATTCAATATGTTTTCTGGCGGTGCTTTAGAGCGAATGTCTATTCTTGCTTTAGGGATTATGCCGTACATTTCTGCGTCAATTATTGTGCAGTTAATGTCTACTGTAATTCCATCACTTGAAGCCTTGAAAAAGGAAGGTGAGCAAGGTAAGCGTAAAATTAATCAGTATACACGTCAGGGCACATTGTTGCTTGCAGTGGTTCAAGCAGTTGGTATGTGCGCAGGTTTGATTGGTCAGGGTATTACTCTGTCAGTTGGTCTTGCGTTTTACATCCCAGCAGTAACTTCACTTGTCGCTGGAACTATGTTCTTAATGTGGCTAGGTGAGCAAATCACTGAAAGAGGTATTGGTAACGGTATCTCAATGATTATTTTTGCAGGTATTGTCGCTGGTTTGCCTAAACTAATTATGCAATCAGTTTCTTCTGTAGATAATGGTCAGACAAGTTTAATTGGTCTTGTAATCTTTGGTCTTTTGTCTTTAGGTGTATTGGCAGCTATTGTGTTTATTGAAAAAGCACAACGTCGCATTCCAGTAAACTATGCGCAAAAGCAACAAGGGCGTCGTATATTTACAGCACAGCAGACGCATTTGCCATTAAAAATTAATATGGCGGGTGTTATTCCTGCGATTTTTGCAAGTTCTTTACTTTTGTTCCCGGCAAGTCTTGGTCAATGGGTGGGAAGTGCAGATCCAAATGCTGGTTTTATTAAAAGCAGCTTACAAGATTTAGCTTTAGTATTGTCGCCTGGACAGCCTTTGTATTTGGTGCTCTTTGGTGCGTTAATTATCTTTTTCTGTTACTTTTATACGGCTTTAGTATTTAGCCCTAAGGAAGTATCAGAAAATCTAAAACGCAGCGGAGCTTATGTGCCTGGTATTCGCCCAGGTGAGCAAACTGCTCGTTACTTAGATCATATTCTTAATCGTTTGACGTTTATTGGTGCGATTTATATTACGGTCATTTGTTTAATGCCAATGATTCTACAAAGCTCTTTTGGGATTCCATTCTATTTGGGTGGTACCTCATTATTGATCGTAGTTGTCGTGGTTATGGACTTTATGGCTCAGCTACAAGCGCATTTAACATCTCATCAATATGACAATCAAACATTAATGAGAAAAACGACTGCTCATCCTAAGGGATAAGCGCACTTAGAGGTTTCATCATGAAAGTACAAGCTTCTGTAAAGAAAATTTGTGGTAGCTGTAAAGTTATCCGTCGTAATGGGGTTATTCGCGTAATTTGTAGCGCAGAACCTCGTCATAAGCAGCGTCAAGGTTAATCTAATCAAGACCTGTTGATTTCAGTAGGCGAATTGGGTTAATATCCGCCCCTCAAGATTTTTGTGGGGCGGTTGATTATCTCTACTGCCTTTTTGGAGAAAGTGAATGGCTCGTATTGCCGGTGTAAACATTCCGGATAACAAGCATGCTGTTATCTCCCTCACTTACATCTTTGGTATCGGTCGCCACACTGCTAAGAATATCTTAGCTACAGTTGGTATTACTGAAACTACTAAGATCCGTGAGTTGGACGATGCTCAGCTTGATGCGATTCGTGCAGAAGTTGCTAAGGTTCCTACCGAAGGTGACTTACGTCGCGAAATTTCCATGAACATTAAACGTTTAATGGATTTGGGTTGCTACCGCGGCCTTCGCCATCGTCGCAGCTTGCCTGTCCGTGGTCAACGCACCAAAACTAACGCACGTACCCGTAAAGGTCCGCGCAAACCGATTAAAAAGTAAGATTTCTGGAAGCTAAAAGATGGCTAAAGATACTCGCACACGCAAGAAGGTCACTCGTACCGTCTCTGAAGGTGTTGCACACATTCACGCGTCTTTTAATAACACCATTGTTACGATTACTGATCGTCAAGGTAATGCATTGGCTTGGGCCACCTCAGGTGGACAAGGCTTCCGTGGTTCACGTAAATCAACTCCGTTTGCTGCTCAGGTAGCTGCTGAAGTTGCTGGTAAAGCAGCTTTAGATTACGGTTTGAAAAATCTGGACGTCCTTGTAAAAGGTCCTGGTCCAGGTCGTGAGTCTGCGGTTCGTGCATTAGGCGCAGTGGGTTATAAGATTAACAGCATTACCGATGTGACTCCAATTCCTCACAACGGTTGCCGTCCACCTAAAAAACGTCGCGTGTAAGGAGAAACATTCATGGCTCGTTATATTGGTCCAAAATGCAAACTCTCTCGCCGCGAAGGGACAGACCTGCAACTTAAATCTGGCGTTAAACCATTTGACGTCAAAACTAAAAAAGCTAACAAAGCACCTGGTCAACATGGTCAGGCACGCGGTGGTAAGCAATCTGAGTATTCACTACAATTACGTGAAAAACAAAAAGTCCGTCGTATTTACGGTGTGTTAGAACGTCAATTTAGTAACTACTATAAAGAAGCAGCTCGTGTTAAAGGCGCAACAGGTGAGAACTTGTTGAAATTGCTTGAAAGCCGTCTTGATAACGTTGTTTATCGCATGGGTTTTGGTTCTACACGTGCAGAAGCTCGTCAGTTAGTAAGTCACCGTAGCATTACTTTGAATGGTCGTCGTGTAAACATCGCATCTATTCAAGTTAAAGCTGGTGATGTAATTGCGGTTCACGAAGGTGCTAAACAACAATTGCGTATTAAAAACGCGATTGAGTTAGCTGCACAACGTGGTATTCCAGCTTGGATCGAAGTTGATCATTCTAAGCTTGAAGGTACGTTTAAAGCTGCACCAGATCGTTCTGATTTACCTGCTGAAATCAACGAAAGCTTGATTGTAGAATTGTATTCTAAATAATCCTTGAGGTAGCAATAATGACGCGTACTGCAAACGAGTTTCTAACTCCGCAAGCGATCAAGGTCGAAGCGGTAAGCGGGACCTCGGCAAAAGTGATTCTAGAACCTTTAGAGCGTGGTTTTGGCCACACTCTAGGTAATGCTTTACGTCGCATTCTATTGTCTTCTTTACCTGGCGCTGCTGTGGTTGAAGTAGAAATAGAAGGTGTCGAGCACGAGTACAGTACTTTAGAAGGCTTGCAGCAGGACATCGTCGAGCTCTTGCTGAACCTAAAAGGATTGTCTATTAAGCTGTTCGATCAAAATGAAGCATATTTAACATTAGAAAAACAAGGTCCTGGCGATATTACTGCTGCTGACCTTCGTTTACCTCATAATGTTGAAGTGGTTAACCCAGAACATTTAATCGGTACTTTAAGTGCTTCAGGCTCATTAAAAATGCGCTTGAAAGTTGCTCAAGGTCGTGGTTATGAAACATCTGATTCTCGTTTCCCTGAAGGCGAAACACGTCCTGTTGGTCGTTTGCAATTAGATGCTTCTTATAGCCCGATTAAACGTGTTTCTTACACCGTTGAAAATGCGCGTGTAGAACAACGTACCGATTTAGATAAACTGGTAATCGACCTCGAAACAAATGGAACGGTTGATCCTGAAGAAGCAATCCGTAAAGCGGCAACAATCTTGCAACAACAAATTGCAATTTTTGTTGATCTTCAGAAAGACCAAACTCCAGTTGCTCAAGAGCCTCGTGAAGAAGTTGACCCAATCTTGCTTCGCCCAGTAGATGATCTAGAGCTTACTGTTCGTTCTGCTAACTGTTTGAAAGCAGAAAATATTTACTACATTGGTGATCTTGTTCAACGTACTGAAGTTGAGTTGTTAAAAACTCCTAACCTTGGTAAAAAATCGTTAACAGAGATCAAAGATGTTTTGGCATCGAAAGGCTTACAACTCGGTATGCGTCTTGAAAACTGGCCACCAGCTAGTCTTCGTATGGACGACCGTTTTGCCTATCGTAGCCGTTAATTAAGTAGGACTATCACCATGCGTCATCGTAATAGTGGTGTGAAATTAGGCCGTACAAGCAGCCATCGTAAAGCGATGTTCCAAAACTTGGCTAATTCTTTATTTGAACACGAGTTGATCAAAACAACTGTGCCTAAAGCTAAAGAATTACGTCGTGTTGCTGAGCCTTTAATCACTCTAGCAAAAAACGATACTGTAGCAAATCGTCGTTTAGCATTTGCTCGTACTCGTAATGCTGCAACTGTTGGTAAATTATTTACCGTACTCGGCCCTCGTTACAAAGAACGTAACGGCGGTTATCTACGTGTTCTTAAAGCGGGCTTCCGTGCTGGTGATGCAGCACCGATGGCTTACGTTGAGCTTGTAGATCGTGAAGTAAACACTTCAGCTGAATAATTGATTTTATTCAAAAAAGACCGGTTTTATGCCGGTCTTTTTTATTTCTACTCACAAAATAAATTATAAAAATGTCCTCAAGTGACATAAAAAAGTAGATAAACGGTCAAACTTGACATTGTGTATTGTCAAAATTGTGTTTTAATAAACTTATATTCTCAACAATGGGTATAAAAATAAAATGGAAAAGCAAGTTGATATTTTAATCATTGGCGCAGGTATTTCAGGAATCGGAATTGCTGCCCATTTATCAAAAAATTCACCACAACGACAATTCGAGATTTTAGAACGTCGTGAGTCTTTTGGTGGAACATGGGATCTTTTCCGTTATCCTGGTATCCGTTCAGATTCAGATATGTCTACTTTTGGTTTCAACTTTAAACCATGGTGTAAAGCGAATGTATTAGCTGATGGTGCTTCTATTAAAGGATATTTAGGTGAAGTAATTAGTGAATTTAAATTAAAAGAAAAAATTCATTTTGGTCATCGCGTACTTTCTGCTAATTATGATTCGGCTTCAAAAAAATGGCAGGTTGTAGTCGAAGATAGCAATAAAAAACAGCAGACTTGGATTGCCAACTTTGTTGTAGGTTGTACAGGTTACTATAATTATGATCAGGGTTATGCGCCTTCTTTCCCAAATCAAGAAGCATTTAAAGGGCAACTCATTCATCCACAGCATTGGCCTGAAAACTTAGATTATGCAGGTAAAAAAGTGGTTATTATTGGTAGTGGTGCAACAGCGATTACTTTAGTACCAGCAATGGCTAAAGGTGGGGCGGGTCATGTGACCATGTTGCAACGTTCACCAACGTATATTGCTAGCGTTCCTTCTATCGATTTCATCTATGAAAAAACGCGTAAATTTATGTCTGAAGAGGCAGCTTATAAATTTACCCGCGCACGTAACATTGGTATGCAGCGCGCTATTTATGCGTTGTCTCAGAAACATCCTAAAACTGTACGTCGTTTACTTTTAAAAGCAATTGAAGTGCAGCTTAAAGGTAAGGTTGATATGAAGCATTTTACACCTTCATACAATCCTTGGGATCAGCGTTTATGTGTAGTGCCAGATGGTGACTTATTTAAGATTTTACGTGAAGGCAAAGCGAGTGTAGAAACTGATCAAATCGAGAAATTTACTGAAAAAGGTATTCTACTTAAATCTGGCAAACATCTTGATGCTGATATCGTTGTTTCTGCAACAGGACTACAAGTTCAGATTATGGGGGGAGTTCAGGCTACTCTTGATGGCAAACCAATCAACTCATCTGAACATATGCTTTATAACGGCATAATGCTAAGTGATGTGCCGAATATGGCTATGATTATTGGCTATGTGAATGCCTCATGGACACTCAAAGTAGATATCGCTGCCGAATATATTTGTCGCTTATTAAACTATATGGACAAAAATAGTTATGATGAAGTGATTCCATCAGGTGATAAGACTGTGATGGAAGAAGATACTGTAATGGGTAAACTATCTTCAGGTTATATTAATCGTGCAGCACATGAACTTCCTAAACAAGGTAAGCGTGCTCCATGGCAGGTGACTAATAACTATTTAGAAGATAGAAAGTCTTTGAAAAATGCAAAATTTGAAGATGGTATTCTTCATTTTCATAAGCGTTCTGAAGCGAATGAGCGTAAACCAAAATTAGTATCTTAAGTCCTGTTAAATAAAAAAAGGGGCGTAATGCCCCTTTTCTTGTGAGGGTATTAAAGTGTTCTTGAAATTAATTCTTTCATGATTTCATTTGTACCTGCATAAATTCGATTTGCTCGATGATCAATGTAGGCACGTGCAATTGGATATTCAAGCATATAGCCATAACCACCATGCAATTGAAGGCATTCATCTACAATCTTCGAGAACATATCAGAAATTTTATATTTAGCAGCAGCAGCAGCTTCTACACTCAATTTTTCTTCAAGTTGTAATTCCATACAACGATCTAAATATGTTCGGCAGAAATCGATTTCTGTTCTAAGTTCAGCAAGTTTAAAACGCGTATTTTGAAATGCGCCAATAGGTTTACCAAACGCCTTACGATCTTTTGTATATTGAACAGTATGTGCAAATGCTGCTTCAGCACCTGCCTGACAAATAATAGCAACTAACATTCGTTCCCATGCTAATTCTTTCATGAGCATGATAAAGCCCATACCTTCCATGCCTAAAAGGTTTTCTTTAGGAACGCGAACGTTATCAAAGAATAATTCGCAGGTATCTTGGCCTTTCATACCAATTTTGTTTAGAGGTTTACCTTTACTAAAACCAGCACGATTTGCTTCTACAATAATTAAGGATAAGTTCGCCGAACCTTTATCACTATTACCAGTCTTACAAACGACTACGGCCATGTCGCATAAGTAGCCATTCGTAATAAAAATTTTAGAGCCATTAATGACATATTCATCACCATCAAGTACGGCGGTGGTTCTTACCGCTTGTAAATCTGAACCAGTGCCTGGTTCCGTCATGGCAATAGCAGTAACAACTTCTCCAGTTGCCATTTTGGGTAACCATTTTTGTTTTTGCTCTTCATTACCAAAATTATTAACGTAATTAGCAACAATATCGGAATGTAGAGAAAAACCAGTACTTGAGTCCATCGCATACGCTTGTTCTTCAATAAGAATCATACTGTATAGGCGATCTACCCCAGAGCCACCATATTCCTCTGGCATCGTGGTGCAAAGAAGACCTAGTTCTCCAGCTTTATTCCAAAGATCTCGGTCAACATGTTGCTGTTTTTCATATTTTTCTATATTGGGAACGACTTCCTTTTCATAGAATTTACGCACTGTCTCACGGAAGGCTTCGTGTTCTTCATTGAATAATTTTCTCGGTAACATATTTGGAATAGGACGGATGGCACCAGATTGCATTTGTATTTCTTCCTTGGTTCAGGTGTGATGTTATGCCCTAAACATACGTAAGCATTTCATGCCCTACAATGTGATGAATGCTCAATTATGCGGATAAGATGATAAATTTGGTCAATTTGATATTTTTAGCGATCTTTAGGATGTGATCAGGTAAACTAGGCGCACTATCAACACAGATGGGGACGTAAATGTCTGACGAAATGACCTTGGAAGAACGTAAAGTAATTTATCGAGCACGCCGCGGCTTAAAAGAAATTGACGTCTATTTTGACCCGTATGTAAAAAACTATTATTTAAAAGCTGATCCGGCAGAAAAAGCATTATTTGCAGAGTTGGTTGATCAAGAAGATCCAGATTTATTAGATTGGTTCATGGAAGTTTCTGAACCTCCACGTACTGAGTTACGTGAATTTATTTATAAACTAAAACAGTATGTGCATGGCTAAACTGTTTTGATAAAAGAATTAAATTTTGAGCTGAAATATAGTCGTGTCTCGGTAATATTTCAGCTTTTTGTTGGTTTGGGTTTAGCAATTCTGCTTTATCAATTATTAACACCCATGTGGTGGCTATGCGCTGTCATTCTTCTATTTATTGGTTTTATTTTCTTTTTAAAGCAAGTACAAATATCTCAAATTGAATATTTAGATCAAAAATTATGGTCGGTTGCATATTTCTCGGAAAAAGAAATTTACCGTGCAGAAATTACTAAAATAATTGATTATCAGTTATTTGTAGTTATTTATTTTGAAGAGACTCCTACGAATATAGCTATTGTTTGGTTCGATCAGCTTCCTATTCAGCAGTGGAAAAGATTAAAAGTTTTAGAAAAACTCTATTAATTGTTAGACAATTCTACATTTGTATATTTATTTAAAAATTATAAAAAACAATAATTTAATAATTTTTTTCTTTATTAAACTTCAGATTGTCTAATTAAAATATAGAAAAAAGCCAAGGAAATATGATTGTCTGACAATTTCGCCTATGGGTAGCTATTTGATCGGTTAAAGTACAAACACCAACGTAAAGTGTGTCGGAGGTCTCAAAATGGAGATGCCAACATGGTCGTTCTTGGTCATTGCCATAATTCTGGCAGTGGTGATAGGAAGAGCAGGAACTTTACTCAGGGAACATCTTAACAAAGTTAGTTTTAACAAGGTTAAGAGACAGAGGATGCAAGGTCGTCGATCAGTCAATTATTAAAATTGGTTAATCGATTAATTTCATCAAGTGTCCAGTTTATAACTGGGTGCGATTGTAGTAAGGAGGTCTCTCATGGAGATTTCAATGTGGATGTTTCTGTTAATTGCAGTCGTTATGACTGTAGTAGTAGGAAGAGCAGGAACTTTACTTAAGGATTATATAGAACAAAAATAATATAAGCCGTTAAAAGCTTATCCCAGTTAATAAGTAGCATGTGCTGAACCGTCGCAATGCTACTTTTTTTTGCCTAAAATTTGTGTTTCCTCGAAAAACTGTCAATTTTATCTGCTGTGAAGTGTGTCAAAGTATAAGCGCTACAATTAGAGTAATTACTCTTTTATTCAAGATATGCATCTGCTAATGTACATCTGAAAAGGAAAAAACAAATTACATAGAGGACAGGAAGATGTCTAAAGTCCAAAAAATAAGCCAAGGTTTGGCGGTGAGTTTTCTTGCAGCTTCAGTTTTATCAGGTTGTTCATACGTCGTGAAAACCGGAGCAAATGTTGCTCTAGGTTTTACGGAAAAGCACGTCGTTCCACCTATTTTGGCAATGCAAGATGCTGAAATGGTATGTAATACCGGTAGTGCGTTAACACCTGCAATCATGTCTACTAAAGGGATGGGTGCTGATCCGACACGTGTTGCAGTATTAATGTATGCAGCATCAGGTGTATGTGCGGAAAATCAAGCTTTAGAACAAGAACTGCGTTATTTACGTGCTTCAAAAGCAGGTCAAGTGACAGAAGCCCAAGATGCACGTATTGCACAGAAGCGTTGGGCAGCAATTGCAGCTGAACGTCAGTATGCAGGCTATAAATTATTTGCTGATCGTTGGGAATCTAAATATAAATATCACTTAGGTGACTCTTGCCCAACGATGCGTAATGATACTGATCAAACCGTTTATTTACTTGGCATGATCAGTGGTCTTCAGGCTGTGACCAACGATATTAACTCAGGCGGCGCAGTCAATGTTCCTAAAGATATTGCTGCTATTGTAGAGCGTGGCATGGTTTGTCTTGATAATGAAAAATTCTGGGGCGCACCTAATGCAACGCGTGCTGTTATCTGGACTTTATTGCCAGGTGCTGATGAAGGGAAACCTGATCCATACCAAACTTTAAAACAGTCAATTCAGATTGGTGAGAAAAAAGGTGTTCGCTTATCTCATGCCTTATATGCCGTAGCTGCCCAAGCAAGCGGTGATGATGCAAAAATCCGTGATGCATTAAGATCTTATGCGGCGTCTCAAGCTGATGACAAACCTGTCAATCCTAACTTTAAGTTAATTGATAGTATGGCTGGCCTTATTGTACGTGGTATCTCTGACCGTTACTGGACTGAACATACTGGTGTACGTACCGGAGATGATGGTATGTCTCATTTCTGGGATGATAAGAATGAAGGTGCCGCAGAGCTGGATGAGTTGTTTGATGGGGGAGCCGCTTCTGAAGTTCCTGCTGATTCATCTGCTCCACCAGCAGCGCAGTAAAGAATATTTGAAAGGCTAACTTCTTGCGAGTCTATTGTTAAGTTCTACAATAATCGTAAGAAGTTTAATTTCAAGGAGTGTGCCATGAAGGATCATGTACTGAATAGTAAAGTGCTTCTGGTCGCAGTGTGCATTTCCATATCTGCTTGTCTACAGGTGTTTCCTGATACTTTTATTTATTGGCGCGAAAGTTTACTTGGCGAATTCTGGCGTTTATGGACTGCACATTGGGTACACGTTGGATGGGTTCATTTCCTTTTAAATATGATGGCATTCGCCTGTTTACCCTTTATCTTTCCACATACAAAAGCATGGCATCTTCTAAGTCTACTTTTGCTATTGCCACCTTTTATTAGTTTGGTGTTCTACTTTTATTTACCTTATATCGAAGCTTATGCAGGCCTGTCTGGTGTCTTACATGGGCTATATACAGCGGTTGCTTTAGTCTATCTGCAATATCGTAAAGAGCGAAATTTTGCTTTGCTGGTTTTAGGGTTAATTATTGCCAAACTTATATGGGAAAACACTTTTGGGCAAACAGGAACCGCTCAGTTAATAGGGAGTCCAGTTTTAACTGAAGCTCACCTATATGGAGCAATTGGTGGCGCAATCTTTGGAGGATGCTATTGGTTTTTCCAGAGATTAAAAAAGAAACATTGACAATACAAACTGTTAAAAAAGAGATTTTAGTCATTCTTTATTAACAAAGTTTGATGCAAATTTGATCGTTGAATAAAGGGATTGGTAGAAGGGGGATGGATTTAACCCCTGACCAAGAAAAATTGCATGACTCAATTCTTTAATTTTTAGGGATTTGAGAGAACAAAATTGGAATATTTATGCAAGAACATCAAGAAAAAAGATCTGGATTAGGTCTGCTGGGTTATATCTGGAACGAATGGATCTCAACATTCGTTATCCTCATTCTGCTATTAATGACGCTAATTATTGGTACCGGGGAAATGATCCACGGACAATTATTACGTATCGGGGAACGTCTTTATGGCGACCCTGCTACAGGTATGCAATATTCTTTTTTGCGTGCTGAGCCTGAAAAGCCAACTTGTGATCGACATCCAAATATCGAGGCTCAAGTAAAAGAACAAATGAAAGCGAATGCGTCTGATGATTTCGCGAGTTTCTTTGGTGCAGCATCGGAAAGTGATGTCCGTGCATCACTACTCGCAGCGCAGCAACAATGTGATGAAAAATATCAGGCGTATGATAAAACTATTAAATATATCGAAGCTAACCCAGGGGTACGTACTTACCGTGCTATCGAGACAGGTTTCTTTGGTATTTTTAAATTTGGTACAGAAAACCGTGCCATTTTACTGGTCTTTATGGTTCTGATTTCTGCGATTACTGCATCGTTGAAATATCACCATATTGGCTTGCGTAACCCAGCAACAAAAATAGATTACAAAGTGTATTCCCTGTTTATGTTGATTGGTAATGCGCTGCTTAGTACCTCTGTCATTAGTCAGTATCGTTCAGTCATAAATTCTGGGGTAACACCTACCTATGAAACAGTAACGATTTACTGGATCTGGATGATTCTATTTGTTGTTCTGACTTTAATTAGTTTGTATCAATTATTTGTTTCACCTCCACCAAAGCGTGAAGGCGGGAATATAGGCTTAGCCTTATTATCAGTGCCTTTATATGCTTACATGGCCCTAATTACAGGCATCGTATTTACGTTCTTTATGGATTACCCAATGGGGCAAGGTATTTACCTTGGTTTATTGGTTGAGTTCTCAGGCATCTTCTTAAACCTTGCCTTGTTTATTTGGGCAGGTATGCTTTTAACTCAAACACGCGTTATGGACTTGTTCCTTAATGTGCTTCGTCCATGGAACTTGGCACCAGAAACCTTAACTTGGTTAATTCTAATTGCTGCTGCTGTACCAACAGCTTATACAGGTGCATCAGGTATTTTCGTTATCGCAGCAGGTGCAATTATTTATAAAGAAGTCTGGAATGCGGGTGCTCGCCGTCAATATGCTTTGGCTGTGTCTGCAATGTCAGGTTCTTTAGGGGTAGTTGTACGTCCATGTCTACTGGTCGTTTTAATTGCAATGCTTGATAGCCGTCATGTTACGTCGGATGAGCTATTTGGGCATGGTATTTATGTATTTTGGTTAACTGCATTTATTTTCTTGGGTGTTTCACTACTTTTAGCTGAAGAAAAATTCCGTGTGAATTCACCAAAAGTTGCGATTCCGGGCATGATGCGTGCCTTTGTACCTGTAATTCCATACATTCTGATCACTGCTGTTGTTCTTGCGATCTATAAATATGCATTAGATACAGGAATGAACGAATTTACTGCACCAGTAATTTTGCCATTAGTCCTGATCGCAATGATCTTGTATGACAAATTAGTTGCGACAAAAGAAGCACCTGCAATCAATATTCATGAAGCGATTGTTCGTGAACACGAACAAAAATCACCATTTCTTCGTGCACATGATCCGCATAGCTCTCAATACCGTCTCGGTTTTGGTGGAGCACTTCGTTTTGCGACCTCAGAAACTGTAGGTCATATCGGTGCTTTAATTATCTTGATGGCATTGTCCGCAAGTGTAGGTGGTTTAATTGAACGCTCTGAAGTGGTCGAATTATTACCGACTCATTTGGGCAGTATTTACATTTCACTCGCATGTATTGCGCTATTACTTGCCATTATTGGTATGTGTACAGATCCATTTGGTGCTGTAATTTTAGTTGCTGCAACTATTGCACCTGTGGCATACGAAAATGGTATTCATCCAATTCATTTCTGGATGATTGTGTTGGTTGCATTCGAATTTGGCTACGTAACACCACCAGTTGCCTTAAACCATCTACTTACGCGGTTGTCCGTGGGAGATGATGAGGTGAACGCTGCTGATGCTGAAGCGAAAGAGAAATATACAAGCTTCTACTTCCGTTATGAGCGCTGGTTGTTACCAATTATTGTCTTGTTCTCATCATTGGTATTAGTGACTTATGTGCCATACGTATTTAAGTTATTCGATTGGTATAAATAACTTAAATCAAAGTATTGGTTATACAAAAAAGCCTTCCTAAATGGAGGGCTTTTTTAATAAGTAGATTGAGTAAATTGAGAAAAAGCTAATTAGTACTATTTTTAAATCCGAACAAAAAAGCTAAAGATGGATAGCTTTAGCTTTTTTAAGAGTTCGTTGAAAAACTATTGCTGTTTAAGCTGAGCTTCCAGCAATTTAACTTGTTCTTCTTTGAGTTTAGTTAATTGATCAGCATCAGCATGCTGAGCTTTTAAGGTGGCTTCCTGATCTTTTAGCTGGCGATGAATATCTTCAAGTTTAGATACTTCTTCTTTTGCTAAAGACTCTTGTGCTGGGACAGGCTCTTTAAGCACATTTTCACTGACAAGTTGCTGAGAGCTTGCATTTTCAGCTAAGGGTTCAGAACTTGGTAATGGCTCAGCCGATTTCGGTTTAGTAGGAGCAGGAGTCGAGACAGGTTGTGGATCAACCAGTGGTGCTGACGACTCGGTTTTTTTAAAAAACCATTGCGCTGCAAAAAAAAGCACTACGAGAATGCTTAAGCGCCCAATTAAAATCCATAATAATTTTGAGTTTTGTTTTCTTTGTAGTGGCATGTTTAAGACCTTTAGTCGGGACGACGTGGCTTGAACTGTATTACCCCAATTTCATCCGGTTCAGCAGGTGTTTCAGGTTCATCAACATGAGTCGGACGATTTTCGCTATAACCGCATTCGATACATTCAATCCATTCGTCTTCTGCGGTGGTTAGCATGATAATCCGATCCATGGCTTCACATTTTGGACATTTTGCCCCAGCAATGAAACGTTTTTTCATCTTTATCACCCTAACCACACGATCAATTTAGGCCCATAGTTTAAGCGGTTTTGTTGTCATTCGTCCAACCTTGATGACGTAACAATGCGTCAATTTTAGGCTCGCGTCCACGGAAATTCACAAATGCCTCAAGCGCAGTGTCTTTTCCACCCACAGCTAGAATTGCCTGACGGAATTCTTTACCCGTTTGAGTGTTAAAAATGCCTTCATTTTCAAAACGATCAAATGCATCGCTCGCTAAGACTTCTGCCCATTTGTAAGAGTAATAACCTGCGGCATAACCGCCAGCAAAAATATGACTAAAACTATGTTGGAAACGGTTGTAGTCGACAGTAGGAACGACCGCATATTGCTTACGAATATCGTCTAAGGTTTGCTGAATTTGCTCACTGTTAAGGGCTGGCGTTTTGGTGTGAATGGTCAAGTCAAATAATGCAAATTCAAGCTGACGTAAAGTTTGCATACCAGATTGGAAGAATCGAGCATTTAATAAAGCATCTAGTAATTCTTGTGGCAAAGTCTGTTTACTATCGATGTGTTCACTTAATACATCTAGGCTTTCTTTATCCCATGACCAGAATTCCATAAACTGGCTTGGTAATTCTACTGCATCCCAAGCAACACCATGAGTTCCTGCAACCGAGATATTATCTACTTCGGTCAACATATGATGTAAGCCATGTCCGAACTCATGGAACAAAGTAATCACTTCGTCATGAGTCAATAAAGCAGGTTGGTCACCTACTGGAGGAGTAAAGTTACACACCATATAGCAAATTGGTTTTTGTAAACCGTGAAGTGTTTGCATGCGCGAGCGGAAGCCGTTCATCCATGCGCCACCACGTTTACCTGTACGTGCATAGATGTCAAAAAAGAAGCCACCAATCACTTGACCTTGGTCTTCTAATTCAAAATAACGTGCATCTGGATGCCAGACAGGTGCTTGTCTTTCAATAATGTTAATGCCGTATAGACGCTGCACAATCTGGAATAATCCCTGAACAACTTTAGGTGCAGGGAAATAAGGTTTTAAAGCTTCTTGAGATAGGTTGAATTGTTGCTGTTTCAGCTTTTCAGAATAGTAAGTTGTATCCCAAGGTTTAAGCTCATCCACACCATCTTGTTTAGCAATATCTTGAAGTTCGGCAACTTCTTGAAGCGCAGGAGCACGCGCATGCTCTGCTAGGTCAACCAAAAACTCATGTACTGTTTTTACGTCTGGTGCCATTTTGCTTGCAAGAGAGTATTCAGCATAGTTATTGAAACCAAGTAGTTTCGCCATTTCCTGACGAAGACTTAAAATTTCTTCCATAATTTTGCTGTTATCAAACTCAGTTTGTTCAGACTGATCAGATGCCCGAGTCACATAAGCTCTATAAAGCTCTTCTCGCAATGCACGGTCATCTGCATAAGTCATGATTGCAAAATATGCTGGGAAATCTAGGGTTGCTACAGCTTGGTCAAGTTCACGTTGTTTGCCGTACTGTTTTAATAACTCAATATTACTTTCTGGAAGACCTTTTAGCTGATCTTCGGTAAGTGGTTTAAAGTAAGTTTGTGTTGCATCAAGTACGTGGTTTGAAAAATCAGAAGAAAGCTGTGAAAGACGCGCAGAAATCTCTGCATAACGTTTTTTCTCTTCACCCTCTAAGGCTACACCTGAAAGTTTAAAGTCACGTAAAGCTAGACGGATAGCACTTTGCTGTGCAGGGCTAAGAGAGCTATAACCTTGACCATCATGGATGTGTTGATAGGTTTGATAAAGCGCCGTGTGTTGACCAAGCTGAGTGTAATATTCACTTAATGCTGGTAATAAAGATTGATAGACTTCTCTCGTTTCTGCATTGCTCATTACAGCGTTTAAATGCGATAAAACGCCCCATGATTCACTTAGATTATTTTCAAGCGTATCGACTTGCTCAAGTACGGCAAGTTGCTGAGCTGCATCTGTAGGTGCAGCCGTAAGAGTATTTAAAAATTCCTGACCTGCTTGGATCGCTTGCTGGATGTCTTGTTTTAAATTTTCTAATTCAATTCGGTCAAAACGCGGAGTTGGTAAAGTCGCTTGCTGTAAAGTCATTGCTAATAGCCACATTATTTTTTAAACATGGTATTAGATGTAGGTCCTCTCAAGTCGGAAATCAAGCTTAATGTGTAAAATAACCCCTTTTAAAAAGAAATAAGCCTCCTATTGGAGACTTATTTTTGAAACGTGATAATTATTTACTCACTATTCAGCCTTTGATTTTGCATTCGACTTTTTCTTTTTAGGCTTAGATTTTTTTTTCACCTTTTCTGATTTAGTCTCGGCTTTTGCTGAGGTTTTTTTACCAGATTTTTTGGTGTAAGAACTTGGCTTACTTTTTTCTTTCTTTTTGTGAACAGGTCTTTCACCATCACTGCTGACGGTTGGTTTGCTAAAGACCTCTTCATTAGCCTGAGCAGCTGTTTTAGTCGTACGCGGCGCACGGCTACGAACTACTCGACCCGCATGGGTAATTTGCTTAATGAGCTGGAAGTCAATTTTACGTTCTTCCAGATTGACACCAGCAACCTGAATTTTAACTTCATCGCCCAAACCAAAGACTTGACCACGATTTTGACCTACTAGATTTTGACTCGCTTGGTCATAAATAAAGAAGTCATCGCCGAGTTGGCTAATATGAATCATACCATCGACATATAAATCTTTCAGTGTCACGAATAAACCGAATTCGGTCACCGCACTTACAATACCAATGAATTCATCACCTAGATGCTGCTGCATGTAGTGACATTTCAACCAAGTTGTTACGCTACGAGAAGCTTCATCAGCACGGCGCTCTGTTTGAGAGAAATGTTCACCTGCATCATCTAGTGCAGCACCAGAGAGTGGATAAGGCTTTTGTTTCAAGTGAGCTTTAATGGCACGGTGTAATAATAGGTCTGGGTAACGACGAATTGGCGAAGTGAAATGCGTATAAGCTTCATAAGCCAAACCATAGTGCCCTGCATTTTTTGCGCCATAATAAGCTTGCATCATTGAGCGTAATAAGACGGCATGAATACTAGGAGCATCAATACGATCTTTAGTTGCTTCAATTACTCTTTGATAGTCTGCTTGAGTTGGTTGGTCAGGGAAGGGTAGACCCAGTAATTTAACAAAGTCTTTTACTTTCTGAATACGTGAGAACTCTGGAGCTTCATGTACGCGATACAACATTGGAACATCATGTTCTAATGCATATTCAGCCGCAGCAACGTTAGCAAGTAACATGCACTCTTCAATGAGCTTATGTGCTTCATTACGTGTACGTGGCAAAATTTCTTTAATCCCGCCTAGCTCATCAAAAGTCATGTAAGTTTCAATGGTTTCAAATTCCATTGCATGACGATCAGCACGTAAATTTTTCAAAATCTGATAAAGCTGGAAAAGCGTATTTAAAGATTTATGAACATCACGATCTTTTGGAATCGCATCTGTTGCGCCGTCAAAATATTGTGCTACCTGTGTATAGGTCAAACGCGCTTTTGAATGCATCACTGATGGATAAAAATCGTAACCAGTTACACGACCTGTACGAGAGAGTTTCAAGTCACAGACCATACATAAACGGTCTACATGAGGGTTTAGAGAGCATAAGCCATTTGACAATGCCTCTGGTAGCATCGGTAATACGAAATGCGGGAAGTATACCGAAGTACCACGTTCCTCAGCTTCTTCATTGAGGGCTGAGTCTAAGCGTACATAATGGCTAACATCAGCAATTGCGACCACTACACGATAACCGCCACCTGGACGTTTTTCTGCATAAACCGCATCATCAAAATCTCGAGCATCTTCACCATCGATCGTAACTAATGCTAAATCTCGTAAATCAATGCGGCCTTCACGGTCTTGAGCAGATGGTTCTTTAAAGCTTTCTGCTTCTTTTATAACTTCATCTGGGAATTCGTAAGGTAAGCCAAACTCAAGAATAGTCTGCGGAATAATAATTTCTGTATCAGCTTTGTCGGCCATAGATTGAATAATATGCGCCGTCGCAAATTCTTCACGAGTCGGATAACTATCTATTGCGACACGTAGCATATCGCCAACATTTGCTTCAGCATGCGTTACCAGTTCTTTTTCTAAAGGAATAGGCTGGTGCTGATTTGGATTGTTGGGCTGAATAAAATATTCGCCATCATGAACCGACAATTTACCAATTAATTGTTTAACACGATGTTGTAAAACTTCTGTGATAAATCCCCAAGGTTTGCCTTTACGATCAACTGAAGTCTGTCGCACTCTAACTCGGTCACCGTTAAAGACTAAACGTAATTCACGTTCAGGAAGTAAAAGGTCACTTTGACCATCAATATGCGCTGTGCCTAAACCTTTACTATTGATGTAAACAGTTGCTTCATAGGTCGGTTGATCTGCCACCAACTGAAATTTAAACCCGTCTTTCATGATTTGACCATCACGAACCATAGCACTTAAGCGATGACTGAGTGCTTCAATACTTTTTTGGTCATGAATATTAAAATGATCGACAAGTTCTGCATGAGATTGCGGTGTCTGCAATTGTTCCAATGTATCTAAAATAAGAGTACGGCTTGGAATAGGATTGTCATAACGTTCAGCTTCAGCTTTCGCTTCGGGGTCAGCCCAGTTTTTTGTCATGTCGTTTGGTTTCACGCTTGGCAGATAAGTTTAGCATAAGTCATGCAGACCCGAACTGCACGTTTAGGTTTGCAATAATGTGTTATGCACTACAGTATTTTGATGAAGAAATAATATCTATCTTAACAAGCGTTTGATCGAAAAAGACGAAAATAATGAGAAAGTTGCTTAAAAAATAATTCATTGAACTAAAAAACAAGAAAATTTCACTATGATGACTTGAACAATAGGGTTTTAGTTTGTATTATGGCGGCTCGTTCCGGTGAGGTGGATGAGTGGCTGAAATCACTTCCCTGCTAAGGAAGCATACCTATTACTGGTATCGAGGGTTCGAATCCCTCTCTCACCGCCATTTACTTAATGCGCTCATAGCTCAGCTGGATAGAGCACTTGGCTACGAACTAAGGGGTCGGGAGTTCGAATCTCTCTGAGCGCACCAAGTAAAATAGAACGAATCGCTGAAAGGCACACAAGTTACGCGCTCATAGCTCAGCTGGATAGAGCACTTGGCTACGAACTAAGGGGTCGGGAGTTCGAATCTCTCTGAGCGCACCAACTTGAAGAATTAACCGCTTTTATAGCGGTTTTTTTGTGCCTGTTTTTTAGTACTTTAAAAAATCTAAATTTATAACTTTTTAATTATATTAGAGATAATCATAAATGAACTTAGCTTTATTTGACTTTGACGGCACGATCACTCACAGCGATACATTCAGTCTATTCCTTAAATTTTCTTTAAATAAAAAAACTCAAATACTAGGTGGTATTCGACTTGCACCTTATATAGCGGGTTATAAGCTTGGATGGGTAACCGATAAAACTATTCGAACTAAACTCTGCCAAGTGGGATACGTGGGCTATGATGCGGATTCCCTAAAATATATGGGACAAGAGTTTGCTAAAAGTGTCCTTCCTACCTGTGTGCGTCAAAATGCTTTGGAACGTATTCTCTGGCATAAACAACAAGGTGATCAGATTGTTGTTGTATCTGCATCATTAGGCGTTTATTTAGAAAGCTGGTGTCAATCTTTAGATTTAGACGTTATATGTAATCAACTTGAAATACGTGATGGTATTTTGACAGGTGATTTTATTAATGGTGATTGTGGTTATTTAGAAAAAGTAAATAGAATAAAAAACAAATATGATTTAACTCAGTATTCTACAATTTATGCTTATGGTGATACACCTAATGATTATGCAATGTTAGAGCTGGCGCATAAGAAATATTATAGATGGGAAGAAGTGAATTAATATTTAAAGATATATTAATAAATAAAGCCACTTGTAATAAGTGGCTTTATTTTAATGACTTATATTAAACAGTATTGAAAGAGTTTTCTAAGAAGTTATCGGTAAGTAATGATGTAGGTACGATAGTATGCGTTGTATTAGTTACGCTTGATACTGTCGAAGTTACACCACCAAGTAAGCTACCACCAGTTAATCCACCTAGTAAATTAGAAATAACATCTAATCCGCCTTCACCAGTCACACCGCCCGTTAAGCTACCCACGATATCTGTTACGATGCCGATAGGGTTGTCTGTACCGCCAGTAACGCCACCAGTTAAGCCGCCTAGAAGGTCGGTCACTAAGCCAAGAGGACTATCACCATCTACGCTACCAGTTAAACCGCCAAGTAAATCAGTGACTAAGCCTAGTGAGCTATCTCCACCAGTAACCCCACCAATAGTTCCTGTCAATCCACCAATGATTTCTGTTACTAAGCCAGTAGCAGTTGTGCCATTTGTAATCAGCGTATCGAGAATACCGGTAGCAGATTCAGTAGCACCTTGAATGTCTCCACCCACTAGATCAGAAATGACTTCAAGCGTGCCATTTACTGTGTCACGAGAAGTTTCGAAAGTTAATGTGCCGAGGTCTGCAAGTTCAGAAACAGGATGTTCTGCTTGTGGAAGAATGCTGATAATTGTATCTGCAACTGTATCAATGCCAGTGTTGATAATTTCAGTTTTTAAGCTTTCTACGCCCTGAAGAATATCAATACCGCCTTGAACAACATCAATCACTGGAGAGATTGGGGAAGTTCCACCACCGATACCACCTGTTACACCGCCAATAATGTCAGTAATTACTTCAAGTGGATTACCATCAACACCACCAGTTACGCCACCGATAATGTCAGTAATTACTTCAAGTGGATTACCGTCAACACCACCAGTTACACCGCCGATGATGTCAGTAATTACTTCAAGCGGGTTACCGTCAACACCACCAGTTACACCGCCGATAATGTCAGTCACGATTTCAAGAGGATTACCACTAACACCGCCAGTTACACCACCAATAATGTCGGTTACCACGCCAAGTGGGCTATCACCACTTGTTGCGCCGCCGATAATGTTATTAATAATTCCAGTAGCAGTTGTGCCATTTGTAATCAGCGTATCGAGAATACCGGTAGCAGATTCAGTAGCACCTTGGATATCACCACCAACTAAATCAGAAACAACTTCAAGTGCACCGTTTACTGTGTCACGAGAAGTTTCGAAAGTTAAAGTGCCAAGATCTGCTAGGTCTGAAACAGGATATTCAGTTTGTGGAAGAATACCAATAATAGTATCAGCAACAGTGTCGATACCAGTATTGATGATCTCAGTTTTTAGACTCTCTACACCTTGTAGAATATCAATACCGCCTTGAACGACATCAATCACTGGAGCGATTGGAGATGTGCCATCACCGATACCGCCAGTTACGCCGCCGATAATATCAGTAATTACTTCAAGCGGATTACCGTCAACACCACCAGTTACACCACCGATAATGTCAGTAATTACTTCAAGCGGGTTACCGTCAACGCCACCAGTTACGCCACCGATGATGTCAGTAATTACTTCAAGCGGGTTGCCATCAACGCCACCAGTTACACCACCAACGACATCTGTAATGCTTCCGACAACGTCAGTAACAATACCTGTCGCAGTTGTACCATTAGTGATTAATGTTTCAACGACACCAGTAGCAGACTCAGTTGCGCCTTGAATGTCTCCACCCACTAGATCGGAAATGACTTCAAGCGTGCCATTTACTGTGTCACGAGAAGTTTCGAAAGTTAGAGTGCCAAGATCAGCAATTTCAGAAACAGGGTGTTCAGTTTGAGGAAGAACACCAATGATAGTATCAGCAACAGTGTCGATACCTGTGTTGATGATTTCAGTTTTTAGGCTTTCAACACCCTGAAGAATGTCGATACCACCTTGAACAACGTCAATAACTGGAGCAATTGGAGAAGTTCCAAGATCAATACCGCCAGTTACTCCGCCAATAATATTAGTTACTGTGTCTACAGGACTTGTAGAACCGATACTGCCAGTAACAGTACCAACGGCATCAGAAACAAGGCCTGTTGTGGTTGTTGTAAGAGTATTTGTTACTGTAGATAGAGTATCTGAAAGTAAACCAGAAGTTGATATCTGGCCTTCAATAGAAGAACTACCAGTTACAGTAGTGTTCACCGATACAATATTACCCAAATCTTGAGTAATTTTTGATATCGAAGATACGAGGTTTGTTAGTAAGAACATGTTGGTCTATTTCCTATATAATTTTGTATTTTTAAGTAAGTATTATTTATTGCGCTTTATAATTAATGAGATGTGTATCTCAATAATTGCGATTTAGTATTGGTTAGATCTCAAAAGCTGTCAATGTGTATTTTTAGTCACATTTTTTGTTATTAAATAATATTTAAAGAAATAATAATTTATTTAATTTAGACATAAAAATAATAATAATTTTTATATTATATAATTTTAACTAATTATTTTTTTAATCATATTCTCACTTATTTGAGGCATTATCTTAGTCAAATTTCAAACAGTCTTATAATGGTTAGGTTCAACCAGAAATATATTATTTATATAATGTTGACTAAAACAGTAGTCTTTATCTTCTAGATAGATGGCAAAAAGCTTCAAAAATTCTATAAAACTTATTTGAAAAAAAATATTTCAGATACATCTTTGGTGAGCAAAGTTTCAATAACTTTAGCTACAAAGCTATGTAAACTTGAGTGATGGCTAAGAACTAGACGTTTGATGACAGAAAGATGAAAAAAGGCTTCCTAAGCCTTAAAAAATGCGTATAATGCGCAACATCAAGTACGCGCTCATAGCTCAGCTGGATAGAGCACTTGGCTACGAACTAAGGGGTCGGGAGTTCGAATCTCTCTGAGCGCACCACTTGAAGAATTAACCGCTATATATAGCGGTTTTTTTGTACCTGTTTTTTATTAGTTCGATTTAAAAGCTGGTGCTCATGGCAACCAGCTCTTAAATGATTTGAAGTTGAAAAAAATTAGCCAAATGTTTTAAAACGGCTTTCGTCTTCAATAAAAGCTTTTTCACCTGCTTCGCCTTCAATTGAACCAAATACTAATTGGGCTCTTAGTTTCCATTGCGCAGGAATATCAAAAGCAGCATTAATTTTCTCATCGATAATTGGGTTGTAATGTTGTAAAGAAGCTCCAATACCTTGCTCAGCCAATACATTCCATATTGCAAATTGTGCAATTGCTGTTGAGTGTTCAGACCAAACTGGGAAATTATCAGCATATAATTCAAATTGCTCTTGTAGACCTTTAATCACATCTTGGTCTTCAAAAAATAAAACTGTACCAGCACCCGCTGCAAAACTTTGAATTTTTTGTTCAGTTCCAGCCAGTGCTTCGGCAGGAATAATCGTTTTTAATACATCTAAAACAATATTCCAGAAATTTTGATGAGACTCATTAAATAAAATTACAATGCGAGATGACTGAGAGTTAAATGCTGAAGGGCTATGTTTGACCGCTTCTTGAATTAACCCTTCAATCTCCGAAGGAGTATGTTGTAAGTTTTTCCCGATCGAATAAATAGAACGACGTTTTTTAATTAATTCTAAAAAGCTTGGCTGATTGAAAAGAGGGGACTCTTGAGTGGCTTGAGTAACCACATCTTTTGAGACTGTTGTTTTTTGATTTAAGCCAAATAATTTTGCAAAGAAAGACATGAGACATTCCACTAAGAAGGTAATGCTCTTATTGTAGAAATTTTAAAAACTGAAATAAGCTCAAAAAATATGAATCTACGTTCTATATATGCAACGTAGTTGATCTTCGAATCTCATAATAAGCTCTACTTTTAAACAAAATAAAAAATAGCCTTTGATTCATTTTAAAGCTGAAATGAATATGCTCTAATAGTTTCGATTTATTGAGTATTGATGCAGTGCAATGACTGAGCAAAAAACAGCTTTATCTTTACGTTACTATTTGAATTTAGAAGAGTCACAAGATGGATTTTCATTAGTGACATTTGGGAAAAAGCAATTTACCCGTTTTCTTACACCTGCAATTAGTATCGCAATTATTATTTGGGGATTTTATTTAGGTCTCTCTGGGGTTGGACGATATTATGTCGGGTTAGGCGTATTTTTTCTGGTGATGCAAGGCCTGATGCGTTACTGGCTTTTACCTATGTTATTTAAGCGTCAATTTGTTCGTTACCAGTTTGGAAAGAGTGAGCAGGGAATCGACTTATATCAAGATTACTTTGAGCTTTATGCCAATGGTCGTAAGCAGGTGATGCAATATACGGATGTGCAAACTTTTGCTAAAGGTAGATTGACCTACATGCTTGAGCTAAAGAATAAAACTGTAATTATTGTACCAAAGCGCGCATTTGCACAGGTTTCAGATCAAACCATATTTGAAAATACATTTAAGAAATAAATTATTGGAATTATTAGCCGCAACAACAAAGGAAGCCTCATGAATACACGTCCTTCAAAAATCGTTTGCGTGGGCAGAAGTTACGCCGATCATGTCAAAGAATTAAATAATGCTATGCCTGACAGCCCTATATTATTTATTAAACCACCGAGTAGTTTGATTGGTTTAAATGACGGTATTTCTTGGAATCCAGCGTGGGGCAGTTGCCATTTTGAATGTGAGTTGGTGTTACGTATTGATCAACCTTTGAAAGGTGAAACAGATCCTGAAAAAGCTTTAAAAGCGATTGGAGCAGTAACTTTAGGTCTTGATTTAACAATGCGTGATTTACAGAATGATCTGAAAAGTAAAGGCCACCCATGGGAGCGAGCTAAAGCTTTTGATGGTGCTTGTGTTTTGGCAGATTGGGTTGATACAAAAGAAATTACCAATTGGCAAGAGACCAAATTCACTTTCCATATTAATGATGAATTGCGTCAAGATGGTAATACTGCACTGTTAATGTTTACTATTGGTGAACTTTTAACTGATATTAATCAGGTTTTTTCACTAGAGCCAGGTGATGTGATTATGACAGGTTCACCTGCTGGGGTTGGACCATTACATGCAGGTGATCAGTTGAAAATGACATTAAAAGGTGCAACGCAAGATTTTGCATGGGAAACTTTTGTAAAAGCATAACCCACTCCTAAAATTGCCAATTTTTAACCCTATTATTTTTTTAATAATAGGGTTTTTTATTGGGTAGGAAAGAGTGTCTATACTATTGAAGAGTTCTACTTTCTTATTTCTCTTCAAAAATTGTTGAGAGCGGAATAGAAAGTTTTGCTGCTAAATAATCATTAGATTCGACCAAGGCGGGTCCTATTTTTTCCATCCATTCATCGTCATCATGTACATTCAAAACATCTTCACGTAATGGTAAAGGGTATGGAAGAGCAGTGAAAAAGCTCCAGAAGTCAACTTGGGATAAATTGCGCGCAAGCACATATTCATCTTTATCGGTACGTTTAACCAAATTTTGCTCTTCAAGTAAAAGTACATAAGCTGGCCAGCGGCCAATTTCTCCGCGACCTAAAATTTCTAAAGCTTCTTTGTCACTTACACTTTCACCGAGTTTCTGTTTTTTATAAAACAGCTCAAGAATATCTAATAGCATTAAAACAGGATGACGTTTTTGCTCTTTACCCGAGTGAAAAGCAGTTAGAGCAAAACTTACTTCTACACCAAGTAAAATAATGTTCCATGACAGGAAGATCCATAGAAGAAAAATTGGCACTGCTGCAAATGCACCATAAATAATTTCATAACTAGTGAAATTTGACATCACAAAGCTAAAGAAATTTTTGAGTATTTCGAACAGTACCGCACTTAAACAAGCCGCTATTCCTGCTGCATAAACTGGGACTGTACGATTGGGAATGGTCCAATATAAAATGAAGAAACCCAAAATAGTGAGTACAAAAGAAATTAGCCAGAGTAGAAATGCGCCATCAAGTTGATAACCTGTGAAGTTATTGCTTAATAAGTTCATCGATGCAACTGTTGATGAAATAACAAATGCACTGCCTAAAATAATCGGACCTAAAGAGATGATTGTCCAATAGCGCATAAAGCCCATAATGCCACTACGAGTTTCTTTTACACGCCAAATACGGTTAAAGACGGTTTCAATTGAGGTCAGCATTAAGACAGTAGTAACGAATAAAAACAGCACACCAATAACGGTTAAGTTGCTAGATTTTTCTGTAAAAGCATTTAGCGCTTTATCAAATGCAATCGTACTTTTCGGTAAAAAATTACTATAAATTAAATGTTGCAGCTGTTGTCTTGCGGGTTCTAACGCTTTGATTGAAGAAATAATTACTAAAAAAACCGTTAACATCGGCACAACTGCGAATAGCGTTGTATAGGTGAGAGAGCCAGCTTGTTCACGGCACCGATCAGCTTCAAAACGCTTAAATACATATAAAACGAACTGAAACCAGGTTTTATTATAAAAAGGAAGTTTACTTAAAAAACGTTGTAACATGCGTCGTCTATCCCGATTTTTTTAATCATCATGTTGGGCGATTGATAGCTTATGAAAATATGAGCTTAAGTACTCAAATCGTAGATTAAAGCAAAATAATAACTTATAGAATTAAAGTCGTTCTGTAAGTTTACTATGTGCTATAGAAAGAATTGTAGCCATAAACTTTTTTCAACAAAGTAGGCTTTCTGTTGTCTAAGCAAGGGTTTACCAAAAGTAGATAAACTTTTTACTCGATGAGTCCGAGAAATTTGCTCGCATTATCTTTTGTGCTACCTCATCAATCACCTCTAGAATTTCATAAAATTGGTTGCGCCAAAAAAATAAAAAATCCCGTATAGTGTCTTTTTAACAAAATTTATGAAACCGATGCAACCTTACATTCTTGTACTCTATTACAGCAAATATGGTTCTACTAAAGAAATGGCTCATTTAATTGCCAACGGTGTTGAGTCTGCGGGTATGTCAGTGAAAATTCGGACAGTACCAAATATTGCTCCAGCTGTCACAATAGCCGAGCCAAGTATTCCGGAAGAAGGTGATATCTATTGTACGTTAGATGATCTAGCGAATTGTTCAGGTTTAGCGTTAGGTTCTCCAACCCGTTTTGGCAATATGGCAAGTGAAATGAAATATTTTTGGGATCAAACAACCAGTCTTTGGCTCAATGGGGCATTACATAATAAACCCGCTTGTGTTTTCACTTCTTCTGGTTCAATGCATGGTGGGCAAGAAAGTACTTTACTCACTATGCTACCGCCGTTATTTCATCATGGCATGATGATTTTGGGATTACCTAATGCAATTCCAGCCTTATCTAATACTAAAACAGGGGGAACACCTTATGGCGCAAGCCATGTAAGTGGACCGCGTCATGACCAAAACTTAAGTCAGGATGAAAAGATTTTGTGTGAAGCTCAAGGCAAACGTTTAGGAGAGGTTGCCAAAAAGCTTTTAGTTTAGTTTTGAGCAAATAAAAAAGAGCGGATATCCGCTCTTTTTTAGGTGTACATCTTATTCTTTTACAAAAGTAACTTTGCCATCTGTAAGAGAGTGTACACGTGCTAATGATTCAACGCGGTAGCCTTTTTCAAGCAATAAATCACGACCTGGTTGGAATGATTTCTCAATCACAATACCCACACCTACAACTTCTGCATTTGCTTGGTGAATTAAATCAATCAGGCCTAATGCTGCTTGACCATTTGCCAAGAAGTCATCAATAACTAATGCTTTATCAGTTGAATGAAGATGTTTATTTGAAATCGCAATAGTAGATTCAGTTTGTTTAGTAAAACTAAATACTTTAGAGCGATATAAGTCATCTTTTAAAGTCAATGACTGATATTTGCGAGCAAAAATTACAGGTACACCAAGTTCTAAACCTGCCATGATTGCAGGTGCAATACCTGATGCTTCAATGGTAATAATCTTGGTAATCCCTGCATCTTTAAAGCGAGCGGCAAATTCTTTACCAATCTGCTGCATTAATACAGGATCAATTTGGTGGTTTAAGAAAGCGTCGACTTTCAAGACTTGATCAGATAGAACGATACCTTCTGTTAAGATTTTCTGTTCTAGTGCGTGCACGGGAGAATCCTCTAGACGGATGCTTTTTAAAGCAAATGCGTATTTTAAAAAGCATCCAAAAAAATGCAAGCTTTAATTCGTCTTACCTGTATAACTTGTTAATAACAATCCATAAGAAGTTTTACCATCAATATGAGTTACTTTAACTGGTAAATAATCTAATTTCGGAGCTAACCAAAAGATTGTGCTACGTTCAGGTTTGTTGTGTTGTAAGACCACTTTAATGGTATCGAATGTTCCATAAGAGGTTTTAATTTTCTCATTACCTTGTTTTACAAATCGACGATTTTCAACTTCTTTTGCATCTGCAAGTGGATAAGAGGACTTCAGTGAACCATTTTTTAAGTCTTCACGCAGTTGTAACTCTGCGTTTAACTCATCAAGAACGCCTGCCTGCCAAGCAAATGAACGAGCTTTATCATCTTTCTTGGTAGAGATAGTTTTGCTATTTGGATTAAAGTTAATACTCATGGTGTTGTTATGAATCAAAATTTTGCTGGTACGGCTAAAACTTTGAGACCCAATTTTACCATTGGTGAAACTAAATTTACTTGTTTCACTTGCGGACGCAATTCCGCCTGCTTTTGCAGTGAATTTATAAGTCCAGTTATTACCTTGCTGGCTTAAGGCACGTGTGGCTGATCCCATACCTTTATTATTGTAAGTAAACTGATAATTCGCCTGAAATGGGCTCATGGCAAGTGCATGGCTTGAGAAGCCTGCAAAAAGCAAAGTTGTTGAAATACCTGTTGCGATGCCAAACGATTTCAGAAATTTTGTTGCCATAAGTAAATATCCTTGTACAGACTAAAAAGTCAGTGCTGATGCATCTGTAACTTAAGCATATTATGCCTGTTGATCATGGAGAAAAAATCAGGATTTATGCTAAATGTGTAATCTATTTGTGTTTTTTGGCAGTTAATTCATCTTCATTTATAAACCGTTTACTCATCTTTTTGCTGAATTGGCGTTATTTCAGAATCTGTGAATTCTTCTTCAAAATCGTCGTCCTGATCACGAGAAAGTAAGGCTGCTAAATTCACATTTCCAAATACAACTAACTCAGCTTCACGCACTCGTGCGTAATTTATATGTACTTTGCCTAATGTTTCGATGATGCTGGCTTTTTTGCCAAACCAACGGTTGAGATCAAGAAAAATGAGTTCATCGCGTTCTTCTGCTACATTAAAACGTTCAAGAATCATCCCCAAAGGGTCTTTTTTCAAAATTTTATGGTAATAAAAAACTGCGGCTTTTACGGCGATCTTTTGCCAAAAGTTTTTATATTTCGCTTCAATAATTTGTGTATTGCTAATTTGTTCAAAAACTAAAAGTTGTTGTTCTTTATTAAATTCCATCTGGATCAGTTTTAAATCAACCGATAGTGTGGTTTCTAAACCTTTTACATGCATGGTTGCATATAATCTTAACCAGTCATGATAAAGATCTGCATGTAGGTCATCTAAAAACTCAACATTATTTGTCACGTAACGTTGCAAAGTAGCATTCAGAAAGGTTTGCGATAATGTAAAATCTCTTTCTTCCTCAATGAATGCTTCTGCTTTTTTATAGACTTTTTGAAGGCGTCTGACTAATGAGGAAAATAGCGTTTGCATAAAAGAACTTCCAGAAGATAATTTACTAAAGAGCCCACACAATCTTTATTATGATAAAAAACGGGTTTTGATATTGCAGTGTAGCAAATTTACTTGATACATTTTGACAAAATGAAAATGGATAAAACCCTATATTTGAAGTGAATCACACTTTTATCCATATTTGAATATTAGTTTGTATTTTATTCGGTATTAAACCGTGGGGAAAAGGCATTTATATGCTTTTAAGATTATGTTGAACAAAAGAAGTTTATCCATAGAGCCTTTTCATCATTGGTGGCAAGACCGAGTCTTTATTGCCGCAACAATATTGGCAATCTTACTGCATATTTTTGTATTGCTCATTCACTTTGCCATGCCTAGCCCCTCAGAGCAATCTACTAAAGAAATTGCAATTTCAATTCGGCCAAGCAATGAGCCAGTTGTTCAGGCAGATTTTTTAGCGCAAGCAGATCAGCAAGGCTCGGGCGCATTTCGTGAAGCTCATCGGACTTCTAGTGATACTCCAAATCCGATGCTCAATGATGCTTCAACTGGAGATACTGAGTTAGAAAGTTTGCAAAAGATTCATCAACAAAGAGAGCTTAAATTTGAAGAAAAAGTTTTAATGACGGTTTTGAGTTGGCAGAAACAAGCGGATGCAAGCCAAAGAAAAAAAGAACTAGAACAACTACAAAGTCAATTTCAAGCAAAAGCTGCCATGGTTGCAAGCCTTGAAGCACAATATTTGCAACGCCAACAAGATTTCAGCCGTCAGCAAAAGATAAAAACAGTAGATGGTATTCAAGCAAAGAAAGATGCTTCGGCTGCTTATTTGGATAAGTTCCGTGAAAAAGTAGAGCTTTATGGCAACCGCTATTACCCTGAAGAAGCCAAACAGCAACAGCTAAGAGGTGAAGTGCGTTTAATGGTAATTTTGAATGCTCAAGGGGGAATTCGTGCAATTCGCTTGCTTGAAAGCTCAGGTCATCCAGTTCTAGATGAAGCAGCGAAGTCTTCAGTACGCCGCGGCGCACCATTTGGGCATTTTGATGCCAATATGAAAGATATTTCGGAGTTGCGTATTGTACGTACTTGGCGTTTTGACCCAGCTGAAGCTGAATTTGAGGTTCACTAATTAAAAAAATGTGGATAACTTTTAGGATATCCACATTTTACTAATGATCAGATTATTCCTGATAAGGGTTAGCAATATTGAGTTTTGCTAAAATTTCAATTTCTAAGCCTTCCATCTCTTCTGCATCTTCATCACTGGTTTCATGGTCATAACCAAGTAAATGTAAAACACCATGTACTAACAGATGTGCAAAATGATTTTGTGCAGTTTTCTTTTGTTCCAAAGCCTCTTGTAATACCACTGGAATGCAAATAACTAAATCACCTAATGGTAAGGCATCTAGCATTGGTAGAACTTCTTCTGGAATATCACTTGGGAAAGATAAAACATTAGTTGGTTTATCTTTTTCTCGGTATTGCAAATTGAGTTGCTGGCTTTCATCCAGATCAACGCAAGCAACTCCAATTTCACAATCTTCTTTATAACCAACGTGGCGTAAAGTGGTCTCAATAATTTTTTTGAGTTGAGCTCGTTTGAGCTCTAACTCAGGTGATTGAAAGTCTTGTTGTAAACTTAAACTGATTTTCAAAATGAATCCTTAAGCATCCTGATGTTGCAAGTCTGCTGCTGTATCGTTTTCAGCAACTAATGCTTCTTGACGTGCTTTACGTTCAGCACGTGCTTCAGCATTAAGACGCTGTTGTTCACCATCCCAACCTTCATACGCTTCAACAATTTTTTGAACAAGTTGATGACGTACAACGTCACGGGAATGGAAACGGGTAATATGAATTTCTTTAATGTTCTCGAGTACACGTAGTGCATGTGCCAAACCAGATTGTTGGCCTCGAGGTAAATCTACTTGGGTAATATCACCTGTAATCACTGCACGAGAACCAAAACCTAAACGGGTCAAGAACATTTTCATTTGTTCAGGCGTTGTGTTTTGAGCTTCATCCAAAATTACAAATGAATGGTTAAGTGTGCGACCACGCATATATGCAAGAGGTGCAACTTCAATCACTTGACGCTCGATTAACTTGGCAACTTTTTCAAAGCCAAGCATTTCGTAAAGAGCATCGTAAAGAGGGCGTAGGTATGGGTCGATTTTCTGAGTTAAATCACCCGGTAAGAAACCTAGTTTTTCTCCAGCTTCTACAGCAGGACGTACAAGTAAAATCCGTTGGATTTCATTACGTTCGAGCATATCTACTGCGGCGGCAACTGCTAAATAAGTTTTACCTGTACCTGCAGGACCAACACCAAAAGAAATATCGCTTTGCAAAATACGCTGTACGTAGCGTTTTTGATTGGCACCACGTGGGTTAATACGACCTTTTCGGGTTTGGAAATAGACATCCATTGGTGCATCATGTTCATCCATTTCTTCTCCAACTAACTCGAAATTACGTTCAGTTTGAGAAGATTGAATTAACAGATGCAACAGATCGGCACTGATTTGCTGGGATACCTCAGACTCTTCGTAGAGTCGTTGCAATAATGCTTCGGCTCTCCCAACAGCATCTATCTCACCATCGATATGAAAAACATCTCCACGATGAGTAATTTTGACATCTAAACGCTGTTCAATTTGCTTAAGGTGCCCATTATAGGCACCCAAGATGCTCTTTAAACGTTCCATTGAAATTTCAGGAAATGTTACGGTACGTCGAATCGCTGCAGTCAAGAGAAAACCTTTCAGTAGACTTTAGAATACCTCTACATTACGCCACGTCAGGCTCAAGATTCAAGAGCTCACCGTAAACTAAATTTAAAGTTTTAATTTCAGTAATCTCGATCTCTGCAAAACGACCTACCCAAGAAGCATCACCTACAAAAGTGACTAGACGTGTATTATCGGCTGTACCTAGTAAAATATTAGGGTCTTGGTCCGAAACTTTTTCAATAAGAACACGTTCAATTTTGCCAAGCATTGCATCAGTTTTTTCAATGCTAGACTGTTTAATCACTTTCTGAACTTGAGCTAAACGCTCTTTCTTAACGTGCTCAGGCGTAGTATCAGGTAAGTCTGATGCAGGTGTACCCGGACGTTTTGAATAAACAAAGCTATATGAGTGATCAAAATCTAAGTCTTTGATAAATTGAAGTGTTTCGGCGAAGTTTTCATCAGTTTCACCAGGGAAACCAATAATGAAGTCACTCGATAAGTGCATATCAGGACGTATTTTTCTTAATTTGGCAATCTTGTCGATATAAACATCAATCGTATGATTTCGCTTCATTGCCTGTAAAACGTCATTTGATCCACTTTGAACAGGTAAGTGTAAATGCGACACCATTTGAGGTAAATCTTCATAACACTGAATTAGCTCGTCAGAGAACTCAAGTGGGTGCGATGTTGTATAACGTAAACGTCCAATACCTGGAATTTCTGCAACGAGTCGTAACAATTCAGGGAAGGTACAGATACCACCTTCAAAGGTTTCTCCGCGATATCCATTTACATTCTGACCCAGAAGTGAAATTTCACGGACACCTTTTTCCGCAAGACCTGCAATTTCTGCAAGTACATCATCTAATGGACGAGAAACTTCTTCACCGCGTGTGTAGGGAACTACACAGAAAGAACAGTATTTAGAGCAGCCTTCCATAATAGAAACGAATGCTTTAAAGCCTTCTACACGTGGTTCGGGCAAGAAGTCGAATTTTTCAATATCTGGGAAAGAAATATCAACCAGTTTGATTTTATCTTTTTTAGGTTTTTCTACTTGAGCATTATGTTGATCAAGCATTTGCGGTAAACGGTGTAATGTTTGTGGGCCAAAAATCATGTCTACATAAGGCGCACGTTTTTGAATGTTGTCACCTTCTTGAGACGCAACACACCCACCGACACCAATCACAAGATCAGGATTTTTGTCTTTTAGTTTGCGCCAGCGACCTAATTCACTAAATACTTTTTCCTGCGCTTTTTCACGAATAGAACACGTATTCATGAGCAGAATGTCTGCTTCATTAGGGTTGGTCGTTAAAACGTAGCCGTGAGAATCCCCTAAAAGGTCTGCCATACGGTGACTGTCATACTCATTCATCTGACACCCTTGGGTTTCAATATAAAGTTTTTTTATTGAAACATCAGTGGTGTGCGTTGGCTGGGTAACAGTGTTTTCTGAGGCAGCTTTGGCACCATTGGGAATGAAGGTTTGAACCGTCATGCAGGCTCCTAACAGATCGATCTAAAAAGAATAAATTGGCCCAAAATGGGTCAAACCATCTATTATAGCAGTATTTGAGCTGAACCGATAACAGTAAACTTTCAGAACATGACACGGTTTTTGTGAAGTAAATTAGGTGAATTTTAATGATGTTGAATCATAGAGTTACATAACACAACAAAAGAAAGCACGAAGAATAATTAAACTATGCGTTGAAGGTGAATAGTCAGGGTTTAGCACATATATGAGACCAAGTAGAAAGAGCTCATCAATCCATAGTCGTGTAATGAAAAATAAATATATGCATCGTAGCTGGTTAGGAGCTATGTGTTTACTTGGTTGTTCATTTACCTATGCTGCTGAAGAGCAGTTTAATGATGCACTAAATGCTGCAAATAGTGGTAATACCGCGTTATTAGACCAATATCAGCTTGCCATGCAAAATGATGTATTGGGATATTATCCAGAGTATTGGAAACTCAATACAAACCTTGGCTTTCAACCTACTGCCTCTATCGTAAGCTTTGCTCAACGCTATCCACAATCAGCAATGGCTGAAAAATTAGCAGCCGATTATGTTGAAGAAAAAGTTAAACAAGCTGACTTTGCATCTGCTCAACCTGTCTTATTTTATGTCACCAATCCTGACCAAGCCGAAAATTGTGCTTTGGCACAGGTGAGAGCGAAAAGCGGTGATGCATTAGTTTTTGCTGAATATAAAGATGTTTGGTTAGCAACTGAGTCACAACCAGAATCTTGCTTAGGTTTAGGGCGCATGATGTTATCTAGCCCTTTAATGAGCGCACAAGATAAACAACAGCGTCTATGGGTACAATTGCGTGCAGGTCTGTCTGGGCAGGCGCTTGCTACAGCACAGACTTTAGGTTTGAATTTGTCTTTGGCTCAGCTTAACCAAATTCAGGCCAACCCACTTAACTATTTATGGAGTGCGCCTAAGACAAATGATGCAGATTATGCTTATTTGATTTTCGCGTTAGGGCGTTTAGCTAATAATGACTTAAGTAACGCTTTTTCAAATGTGCAGCGTGTTGCCCAAGGTACGCCACAAAATGTACAAAAATATTTATATCGTACGGTAGCCTATATTGGTGGTACCACGGTAATGAAAAATAATTTTAATCGTGAAGTTCTTCAATACTTTGATGCAAGTTATGGTTATCCATTAAGTCCAGAAGAAGCTGAAATTTATGCGCGTCAGGCGATTCGTTTTGGGGCGTGGGAAAGTTTAATTCGCGCTATTGATAGTATGACTGTAACCCAAAAACAAGAAGACCGCTGGCAATATTGGCTTGCTCGTGCGTCGGAGCAGCGTGGCGATAGTGCTTCTAAAGCAACAGCACAACAAATTTATAGAAAACTGGCTCAGGCTGGTGATGACTATCATAACCTTTTAGCAAAAGATCGCTTAGGTGAACGTTATAACCACCAACCTTATGATGATCAGCCAACGGCAAGTGATTTAAGACGTTTAGATCAGAATATTCACTTTAATCGTGCTTTTACTTTAAGACGTATTAATGCAAATCCAACTTATACGAATCGAGAGTGGAATTGGGCTGTTCGCCAAGCTTATCTTCAGCATGACGATGGGCTACTTTTAGCTGCGGCAAAGCGTGCACATGACATGGGGTGGTATGACCGTGCAATTTATGCAGCAGATCGTACAACAAATAAGCATAATGATACTTATCGTTATGTGACTCCACATAAGACTAATGTCGTAAGTCATAGTTACAATGCAGGAATTGACCCCGCATGGGCTTATGGTTTAATGCGTCAAGAAAGTCGGTTTGTTACTTCTGCGCGTTCTCACGTTGGGGCGGGCGGTCTTATGCAAATTATGCCTGATACAGCGAAGTTGATTGCACGTCAAATGGGTGAAACTTATAATCCGGCTGCATTAAATGAAATGAATACCAATATTCGATATGGAACATTTTATTTGTCGATGATTCAGGGACAATTAAGCAATAACCCTGTTTTGGCGACAGCAGGTTATAATGCGGGGCCTAATCGGGCTAGACGTTGGCAGCCGGACTATCAATCAATTTCGGCTGACCAATATACTGAGACAATTCCATTGTTAGAAACCAGAGACTATGTCAAGCACGTTATGACGAATGCAACACATTACGGCGTAATATTGGGTCAAGGGGCCCAGTCGTTATCGCAGCGTATGAAAGTCATTCCAATGCGTACGTCGCCTTAACTTTAAGGTGGTTGATGATGGATCTTCTTTTAATTGGCATATTCAAGTTTTAATTAAATGAAATATAGATATTTGGAACTTCGTTCAATTTTGCAACTTGCATGGTGGCTCATCTGTGCGGGAGTAGGGTTGATGAGTTCCGTTTTACATGCCGAACCTGTTAATTTACAAGGGTATGTTATGCATGTGCAAATGACACCTGCCGCATGTGCATTAGATCCCTCTAAACAAAAACAACGTAAATGTCTTGAAGGATATTCACTGACAATTACAGGCCTCATGCCAGAAACAAACCAAAGTAATTGCTCAACAGACAGTTCTGCAACCTTGTCTCCATTGCAAGCCAAAGTCGTAGCTCGGGTTATGCCTGATAATAATGCTCGTGTACAGCTATGGAAAAGTGTAGGGGGGTGCGTTCCTATGAATGCAAGCCAATATTTCCGTACGGTTATTAATTTTGCTGAACGTTTAAAAATTCCGGCCAGTCTCACAAGTTCAACAAATGTTGAAATGCAGCAATCCGCGTTAAGACAGCAGTTTGTACGCCTTAATCCGAGCTTACCTCAAAATGGTATCCGTTTTAGTTGTCAATTATCACGTTCGGATGTGGTCTTAACGGAAGTGAAAGTTTGTTACACGGTAAAGGGCCAATATAAACAGTGTGCAAATCATGTGGTATCGAATTGCCCTGGTGAAATCATGATTAAAGGTAGTTATTAAAGTTTACGAACATTTCGTAAGGAAATGCTGACCATACATTGAATCTATTTGTAAAGATTAATTTGTATTTTCTATCAGACTTTTGGTGAAAACGAGTGGCTTTTACATGCATCTGCCAAATCTTTAGAGTACAATCTTTGCCGTTTATGATGATTTGGTTAGATGGAATTCCTATTTAGCCCGATTAAGGACACTCATTGGAGACAATTACATGAAGCAACCCGTTCGTGTTGCCGTGACTGGCGCTGCAGGTCAAATTGGTTACAGCTTATTATTCCGTATCGCAAGCGGTGAAATGTTAGGTAAAGATCAACCTGTTATTTTACAATTGCTTGAAGTTCCAGTTGAAAAAGCACAACAAGCGCTTAAAGGCGTAATGATGGAACTTGATGACTGTGCTTTCCCTTTATTGGCTGGCATGATCGGGACTGATGATCCGAAAGTTGCATTTAAAGATGCTGACTACGCATTATTGGTAGGTTCTCGTCCACGTGGTCCTGGTATGGAACGTGCTGACTTGTTAAAAGTTAACGGTGAAATTTTCATCGGTCAAGGTCAAGCATTAAACGAAGTTGCTAGCCGTAACGTTAAAGTATTAGTTGTAGGTAACCCTGCAAACACTAACGCTTACATCGCAATGAAATCTGCTCCAGATCTTCCAGCGAAAAACTTCACAGCTATGTTACGTCTTGACCACAACCGTGCGTTGACTCAAGTTGCTCAAAAAGCTGGTGTTGCAGTTGCTGACATCGAAAACTTAACAGTTTGGGGCAACCACTCTCCAACAATGTATGCTGACTACCGTTTTGCAACTGCAAATGGCGAAAGCTTAAAAGACAAAATCAACGATCCAGCTTGGAACAAAGACGTATTCCTTCCAACTGTTGGTAAACGTGGTGCTGCGATCATCGAAGCGCGTGGTTTGTCTTCTGCTGCTTCTGCTGCTAACGCTGCAATTGACCATATGCGTGACTGGGCGCTTGGTACAAACGGCAAATGGGTAACTATGGGTATTCCATCTGATGGTTCTTATGGTATTCCTGAAGGCGTTATGTTCGGTTTCCCTGTTACAACTGAAAACGGTGAATACAAAATCGTTCAAGGTTTAGAAATCGATGAATTCAGCCGTGAGCGTATCAACTTCACTCTAAACGAGCTTGAAGAAGAACGTGCAGCAATTGCTGACATGGTAAAATAATTCATCAGCTTGATGAGTTAAAAAAAGCACTCTTTAGAGTGCTTTTTTATTGAATCCTGAAAAAGCAAACACAAAAAGCAACAAGAAAATATAGACACTATCATGCAAGTAAAAACGTTTTATTGTTAGATTAGTTAATAGATGATTTAAAAGAAGTTATAGGAGAATAACAATGTTTGAACAGCAACCGACTTTAGAGCTTTTATTTGATCAGTTGGGTTTAGATTCTGATGAAGCAAGTATTGAAAACTTTATCAAAACACATCAATTGCCAGCCGAGCAAAAATTACATGAAGCATCTTTTTGGTCAAAAGGTCAAAGCGATTTTTTGAAGAGTCATTGGGAAAAAGATGATGAGTGGATTGTGGTTATTGATGAGCTTAATGAACAACTGCATGAAGACAGTGTGAAAAAATAAGTTCAAAAAATAAAGCCTGTTTTACAAGTAATACGTAAAACAGGCTTTATTGCATTAAGAGTTTAATGTGTCTTTACTTTTAATTTATCTTTATACCATGGCTCATGACGTACAAGGTCAAATACAGGTTGGCCATGAAGCAATTCAAGATCACATGTAGACGTTGATAAATATTTAGTTAACCAATGTCTTGTTAATGCTGACTCTTGTCGTGCTGCTGACGCATATGCCAAGAAGAAATAGATATCAGCATGTTCATGATGTGCTAATGGCTTCAAAATTTGTTGAGTAATCAGCGCAAAACGTTTTTCTTTATTGAGTTCAAAATAAAGCATATAGGCTTTGGCTAAATGTAAAGACAAATTAAGATATAAGCTCAATGGCATTTCTTCATATTCCATACGAGCTTGTTCAAGCAGAACAATAGCTTCTTGTAAGAAATGAAGTTGTTCTTGGCGAACACGACTTAATGCTACAAGTTGCATGCGTAACTCAGCACGCTCTAAAGCAAGCTCAGGCGTATTTTCAGTCAAATAAAGTTGGTCTGTTTCACCAATTCGGTTCACAATTGTTTTACTTTCAATAGACATACGCCATCACCTTTTTTAATCAATAGCTCTTATATCGGGTTCATTTAGCAAATTTAAAGAGTAACCTTTAGACCCAAATGGAATTTCCACTACGAAGCCAAGCTGTAATAGAGAGTCTTTGTTGTTTTGAAATTAATACTTCATGTAATAAATCACTTTGAAATATTACCAGTCGATTGGGTTCAGGATTAACAATATGCCATTTCTCATTTTTATCTTGTAGTCGCAATTGTCCACCCCAATCTTCTTGCCATTCTGGATGTAGATAATAGACAGTTGAGATAATACGATCATTTTTTTGTTGAGGATTGTCTCGGTGTAAAGCATAAAATTCACCCAAATTATAACGAGCAAAATGAGCTTCAACCTCTTTAATACCTAAATAGAATGCTTGATTTAGACTTTGTGAAAATAAAGTTAAGGTTTCAATATGTTGCTGAGCAATAGGGAGCCGATCATTAATCCAGAGAATATGGTCACTACGAATATTACTTACGACGCCGTTTTGAATGCCTGCTTCTCTAAATTTATCCATATGATGGCTACATTCTTGAGAAACCTGTGCGCGATATTGATCTGGATATGCTTGATTTATAATGGCAAAGCCATGCGCATTTAAATCATCTAAAATTTGATCCAAATTCCATGAATCAGGAAGTGAATGAGAGTGCATATAACCTCGAGTAGATCGTAAAAATATCAAACAGCTCTATTTTAGATGATCACAACCTTACGAAAGAATATTTTTTTCATGTTAAACTATTTGTTGAATTGAGGAATTAAAGTCAACATGAATTACCGTCACCATTTCCATGCGGGCAACTTTGCAGATGTTATGAAGCATGTGCTTTTGCTACAGCTGCTCAACCGTTTAAATGCTAAAGATAAACCTTATCGTTATATCGATACGCATGGAGGGGCAGGCAAATATGATTTATCTCTGGCACCTGCACAAAAGTCTGGAGAGTTTCTCACAGGCATTCATCGTCTAGTTCAACTATCTGATATGGAAAAGCGTCAGGCACCTGAAGCAATCCAGCAATATTTGAAATTGGTCGAACAATTACGTTCTGAGGAAGGAAAGGGTAGTTATCCTGGTTCTCCTTGGTTTGCTCTGCAAGGCATGCGTGAAATCGACAAGGCGACTATATTTGAAATGCAGCGTGATGTATTTCAGCAATTACGTCATAACATTCGTGATAAACGTGCAGGTTTACATGAGCGCGATGCATATGAAGGCTTGCTTGGCGTAATTCCGCCAAAAGAAAAGCGCGGTCTGGTTATGATTGACCCTCCTTACGAATTAGAACGTAAAGACTTTCCGCAATTAGTTGAACTTTTACAACAAGCTCATAAAAAATGGCCAACAGGCGTTTTTGCAGTTTGGTATCCAATTAAAGACCGAGCGATGATTGAGCGTTTTGAAAAGAAAATGTTTAAAACGGGTATTCGCCGTCAGTTAGTTTGTGAAATTTGTGTGTGGCCAGATGACACTCCTGTAGGTCTAAATGGTTGTGGTCTATTAGTGATTAACCCACCTTGGCAGTTCTCTGAGCAAGCAGACCAAGCACTACAATGGTTATTCCCGCATCTTCGCATGCAAGAAACTGGTGGTCATGCTGCTGTTCGCTGGTTGGTAGGTGAGTAACAGTTAACTTAAATCAATGCACATGTTTGGAATAGAAAATAATGACAAATGCGCCTAAACCAGAGCAAGATTTAACTCATAATGAACATTCATTTGATGGGATTACATTTGAAGTGGTTGAAGAAGAAGATAATCCGGAAGGACAAAAAGTGAAGCGCCGAGGTATTTATCTTTGGCCTAACTTAATTACAACCGCTGCTCTGTTGTCCGGTTTCTATTCCATCATTGCAAGTATGAATGGGGATTTTAACCAAGCGATCTATGCCATTTTTATTGCAGCGCTATTGGATGGCTTAGATGGTCGAGTTGCTCGAGCGATTGGTGCACAAAGTGCTTTTGGCGAACAATATGATTCTCTCTCAGACTTGTTAGCTTTTGGTGTGGCTCCAGCAATGCTGATGTATAGCTGGAGTTTGCATGATTTAGGCCGTATTGGTTTGGCTTGTTGTTTTGTTTATACAGCCTGCGCAGCCTTCCGACTAGCGCGTTTTAATGTGCAAATTGGCGTTGTTGATAAGCGTTATTTTATCGGCATTGCAAGTCCACTCGCTGCTATTATCATTATTTCACTCGTCTGGGTTGCTCGCGATTATCCTTTCATTTTTGATTTACGTGATATTGCGATTCAAACTATTAATGCTGTTCTTATGGTAATTGTGGGATTACTCATGATTTCCAATATTAAATATTATTCTTTCAAACAGATGGATCGTAAACGCGTTCCTTTTGTAGTTATGTTGCCAGTAGTACTGATTTTTGCGGCAATCACTTATAATATTCCAATGGGCATTTTGACAGTTTCAATTATCTATGCTCTATCTGGTTTTGTTACTACTTTATTTGCACGCAAGAGTAATGAAACACTAAAAACATAAAATAGAAGAGGTTCAGTATGCCTAAGTTGATAAGTGAAATTAATCAATTACAGCAGCTGGGCCCTAATGCTAAAGAGGGGGTTGTTTATCAACCTTCTCGTGGCTTTTTTAAAATTGTTTATCAAGGCTTGATCCTTCCAAATTTACCAACCCCACTTCGTTATTTTAATTATATTAGTTTAGTGGGACAGCCACGTATTCCTCTGTGTTATAATACCCACAGCATTACAACTTCAGCTATCGACACTGCAACAGTGCTTGTAAGTAATAGCCAACATAGTGTGGGACATTTAAAAACATATTCTATTCGACGCCAATGCCAGTTTGATTCGGCGCTATATCAATTTGATAAAACCGACCTGATTCAATGGCAAATTCCCGTGATTCGCCTTCAACGATTAGACCCAGAAATGGGGTGTGATCTTACAATTCAGATTCCAGAAAATATATCTAATGCCTCTGCTTTGCAGTGGGGTGTTTCTGACTATTGGTCAACACTATGTGTATGTGAAGGGGAAATTTTTTATAAAGGACAGAAATATCAAATTGAAGGGTTGGGGCGATTTAAACACGCGCGAGCTTTGCACTTGCCGTTCTTATCTTTATGTTTCTATACGTGCCAAATTATTAACTTAAATGAAAAGACGCAACTTACATTCTTACAAATAAGAAATCAGTGGAATATCATCCTATGTTCAAGATTAGATATTCAAGAATTTGGGAAGCCTATTGAAAGTTTTACAGAAGACGTAAATTTACATATCCACCGAGTTTATCCAAAGGTTAAAACACCGAATGGTAAAGAGATGTACTTGCCTAGGGAGTTTTCTTGGCAATGTGAGAAAAATGGGAAAATAATTTTTGAACTTTATGCACAAAGCCGCGGTGATTATAAGTTTGGTTTGGCGGCTGGATATGTGGGAAGCTTTCAATATCAATTAAGTTGGAATGAACAGTGTCTGCAAGGAGAGGGTGGATACTGTGAATATATTGATTGTCGTCCACTTAGATGGCAAGAAAAGAATCAAGATGAGAAAATTTTAGATAAATTGATGCTTTTACAACCATGTTTATATAAAAAATGACTATTTTTATCATTTTTGATTAAAAAGCGAACTGTTGTTGCACTAATATTAAAAAAGGTATTGCAAAGGTAAGTTAATGGTCTATAATGCACATCCATCGGCGGTGATGCAGATAGAAACTTGTTGAAAAACAGTTACTTGTGATTAATTTGATTGCTTTAAGTGATG
>NZ_JAKTHX010000027.1:0-208832 GCF_027854635.1 Acinetobacter sp. AOR43_HL | reverse complement strand
CTGATTGATTAATCGAAATAATTTTCATTGATTGATTGGTTTAAATTACTCGAAGTTTATTTGAGCGAAATTTAAGTCAGTAATTGATGAGCCAGAATTGGCACCTTGTCTTTAAATAAGGTGCAAAATGATTTTAACTGAAGAGTTTGATCATGGCTCAGATTGAACGCTGGCGGCAGGCTTAACACATGCAAGTCGAGCGGAGAGAGGTAGCTTGCTACTGATCTTAGCGGCGGACGGGTGAGTAATGCTTAGGAATCTGCCTATTAGTGGGGGACAACATTTCGAAAGGAATGCTAATACCGCATACGTCCTACGGGAGAAAGCAGGGGATCTTCGGACCTTGCGCTAATAGATGAGCCTAAGTCGGATTAGCTAGTTGGTGGGGTAAAGGCCTACCAAGGCGACGATCTGTAGCGGGTCTGAGAGGATGATCCGCCACACTGGGACTGAGACACGGCCCAGACTCCTACGGGAGGCAGCAGTGGGGAATATTGGACAATGGGCGCAAGCCTGATCCAGCCATGCCGCGTGTGTGAAGAAGGCCTTATGGTTGTAAAGCACTTTAAGCGAGGAGGAGGCTACTTTAGTTAATACCTAGAGATAGTGGACGTTACTCGCAGAATAAGCACCGGCTAACTCTGTGCCAGCAGCCGCGGTAATACAGAGGGTGCAAGCGTTAATCGGATTTACTGGGCGTAAAGCGCGCGTAGGCGGCTAATTAAGTCAAATGTGAAATCCCCGAGCTTAACTTGGGAATTGCATTCGATACTGGTTAGCTAGAGTGTGGGAGAGGATGGTAGAATTCCAGGTGTAGCGGTGAAATGCGTAGAGATCTGGAGGAATACCGATGGCGAAGGCAGCCATCTGGCCTAACACTGACGCTGAGGTGCGAAAGCATGGGGAGCAAACAGGATTAGATACCCTGGTAGTCCATGCCGTAAACGATGTCTACTAGCCGTTGGGGCCTTTGAGGCTTTAGTGGCGCAGCTAACGCGATAAGTAGACCGCCTGGGGAGTACGGTCGCAAGACTAAAACTCAAATGAATTGACGGGGGCCCGCACAAGCGGTGGAGCATGTGGTTTAATTCGATGCAACGCGAAGAACCTTACCTGGCCTTGACATAGTAAGAACTTTCCAGAGATGGATTGGTGCCTTCGGGAACTTACATACAGGTGCTGCATGGCTGTCGTCAGCTCGTGTCGTGAGATGTTGGGTTAAGTCCCGCAACGAGCGCAACCCTTTTCCTTATTTGCCAGCGAGTAATGTCGGGAACTTTAAGGATACTGCCAGTGACAAACTGGAGGAAGGCGGGGACGACGTCAAGTCATCATGGCCCTTACGGCCAGGGCTACACACGTGCTACAATGGTCGGTACAAAGGGTTGCTACCTAGCGATAGGATGCTAATCTCAAAAAGCCGATCGTAGTCCGGATTGGAGTCTGCAACTCGACTCCATGAAGTCGGAATCGCTAGTAATCGCGGATCAGAATGCCGCGGTGAATACGTTCCCGGGCCTTGTACACACCGCCCGTCACACCATGGGAGTTTGTTGCACCAGAAGTAGCTAGCCTAACTGCAAAGAGGGCGGTTACCACGGTGTGGCCGATGACTGGGGTGAAGTCGTAACAAGGTAGCCGTAGGGGAACCTGCGGCTGGATCACCTCCTTAACGAAAGATTGACGATTGGTAAGAATCCACAACAAGTTGTTCTTCATAGATGTATCTGAGGGTCTGTAGCTCAGTTGGTTAGAGCACACGCTTGATAAGCGTGGGGTCACAAGTTCAAGTCTTGTCAGACCCACCATGACTTTGACTGGTTGAAGTTATAGATAAAAGATACATGACTGATGATGTAAGCTGGGGACTTAGCTTAGTTGGTAGAGCGCCTGCTTTGCACGCAGGAGGTCAGGAGTTCGACTCTCCTAGTCTCCACCAGAACTTAAGAGAAGTTCGGATTACAGAAATTAGTAAATAGAGATTTAGATCTTGGTTTATTAACTTCTGTGATTTAAGTATCACGGTATTAAGCATGACCTGACGAAGGTATGTTTATTCATTAACAGATTGGCAAAATTGAGTCTGAAATAAATTGTTCACTCAAGAGTTTAGATTAAGCAATTAATCTAGATGAATTGAGAACTAGCAAATTAACTGAATCAAGCGTTTTGGTATATGAATTTAGATTGAAGCTGTACAGTGTTTAAGTGCACAGACAACAGATAGTAGCGATGAAGAATCGCACGGACAACACTCACTTGTAGGTGTTGACGACTGTTTGGGGTTGTATAGTCAAGTAATTAAGTGCATGTGGTGGATGCCTTGGCAGTCAGAGGCGATGAAAGACGTGATAGCCTGCGAAAAGCTCCGGGGAGGCGGCAAATATCCTTTGATCCGGAGATTTCTGAATGGGGGAACCCACCTACTTTAAGGTAGGTATTGCAACATGAATACATAGTGTTGCAAGGCGAACGAGGGGAAGTGAAACATCTCAGTACCCTTAGGAAAAGAAATCAATTGAGATTCCCTCAGTAGCGGCGAGCGAACGGGGATCAGCCCATTAAGTTATGTGTGTTTTAGTGGAACGCTCTGGGAAGTGCGAACGTAGAGGGTGATATTCCCGTACACGAAAGGGCACACATAATGATGACGAGTAGGGCGAGGCACGTGAAACCTTGTCTGAATATGGGGGGACCATCCTCCAAGGCTAAATACTCCTGACTGACCGATAGTGAACCAGTACCGTGAGGGAAAGGCGAAAAGAACCCCTGTGAGGGGAGTGAAATAGATCCTGAAACCGCATGCATACAAGCAGTGGGAGCACCTTCGTGGTGTGACTGCGTACCTTTTGTATAATGGGTCAGCGACTTATATTCAGTAGCGAGGTTAACCGTATAGGGGAGCCGTAGAGAAATCGAGTCTTAATAGGGCGTTTAGTTGCTGGGTATAGACCCGAAACCAGGCGATCTATCCATGAGCAGGTTGAAGGTTGGGTAACACTAACTGGAGGACCGAACCCACTGTCGTTGAAAAGCCAGGGGATGACTTGTGGATAGGGGTGAAAGGCTAATCAAGCCTGGTGATAGCTGGTTCTCCCCGAAAGCTATTTAGGTAGCGCCTCGGACGAATACCATAGGGGGTAGAGCACTGTTTCGGCTAGGGGGTCATCCCGACTTACCAAACCGATGCAAACTCCGAATACCTATGAGTACTATCCGGGAGACAGACTGCGGGTGCTAACGTCCGTAGTCAAGAGGAAAACAATCCAGACCGCCAGCTAAGGCCCCAAAATCATAGTTAAGTGGGAAACGATGTGGGAAGGCATAGACAGCTAGGAGGTTGGCTTAGAAGCAGCCACCCTTTAAAGAAAGCGTAATAGCTCACTAGTCGAGTCGGCCTGCGCGGAAGATGTAACGGGGCTAAAACTATGTGCCGAAGCTGCGGATTTGACATTAGTCAAGTGGTAGGGGAGCGTTCTGTAAGCCGATGAAGGTGTATTGAGAAGTATGCTGGAGGTATCAGAAGTGCGAATGCTGACGTGAGTAACGACAAAACGGGTGAAAAACCCGTTCGCCGAAAGACCAAGGGTTCCAGTCCAACGTTAATCGGGGCTGGGTGAGTCGACCCCTAAGGCGAGGCCGAAAGGCGTAGTCGATGGGAAATTGGTTAATATTCCAATACTTCTGTGTAATGCGATGAGAGGACGGAGAAGGTTAAGTCAGCCTGGCGTTGGTTGTCCAGGTGGAAGGATGTAGGTATGTATCTTAGGCAAATCCGGGGTACTCTATACTGAGATCCGATAGCAAGCTGTACTTGTACAGTGAAGTGGCTGATACCATGCTTCCAGGAAAAGTCTCTAAGCTTCAGTTACACAGGAATCGTACCCGAAACCGACACAGGTGGTCAGGTCGAGTAGACCAAGGCGCTTGAGAGAACTCTGCTGAAGGAACTAGGCAAAATGGTACCGTAACTTCGGGAGAAGGTACGCTGTTGTTGGTGATGGAACTTGCTTCCTGAGCTGACGACAGCCGCAGAAACCAGGCCGCTGCAACTGTTTATTAAAAACATAGCACTCTGCAAACACGAAAGTGGACGTATAGGGTGTGATGCCTGCCCGGTGCTGGAAGGTTAATTGATGGGGTTAGCGTAAGCGAAGCTCTTGATCGAAGCCCCAGTAAACGGCGGCCGTAACTATAACGGTCCTAAGGTAGCGAAATTCCTTGTCGGGTAAGTTCCGACCTGCACGAATGGCATAATGATGGCGGCGCTGTCTCCAGCAGAGGCTCAGTGAAATCGAAATCGCTGTGAAGATGCAGTGTACCCGCGGCTAGACGGAAAGACCCCGTGAACCTTTACTGCAGCTTGACACTGAACTTTGACCTTACTTGTGTAGGATAGGTGGGAGGCTTTGAAGTTGGAACGCTAGTTCCAATGGAGCCGTCCTTGAAATACCACCCTGGTAATGTTGAGGTTCTAACTCTGTCCCGTTATCCGGGACGAGGACCGTGTCTGGTGGGTAGTTTGACTGGGGCGGTCTCCTCCTAAAGAGTAACGGAGGAGTACGAAGGTGCGCTCAGCGTGGTCGGAAATCACGCGTAGAGTATAAAGGCAAAAGCGCGCTTAACTGCGAGACCCACAAGTCGAGCAGGTACGAAAGTAGGTCTTAGTGATCCGGTGGTTCTGTATGGAAGGGCCATCGCTCAACGGATAAAAGGTACTCTGGGGATAACAGGCTGATACCGCCCAAGAGTTCATATCGACGGCGGTGTTTGGCACCTCGATGTCGGCTCATCTCATCCTGGGGCTGAAGCAGGTCCCAAGGGTATGGCTGTTCGCCATTTAAAGAGGTACGCGAGCTGGGTTTAGAACGTCGTGAGACAGTTCGGTCCCTATCTACCGTGGGCGCTGGAAATTTGAGAGGATCTGCTCCTAGTACGAGAGGACCAGAGTGGACGAACCTCTGGTGTACCGGTTGTGACGCCAGTCGCATCGCCGGGTAGCTATGTTCGGAAGGGATAACCGCTGAAAGCATCTAAGCGGGAAGCCTACCTCAAGATAAGATTTCCCTAGGAATTTATTCCTCTAAAGAGCCGTTCGAGACTAGGACGTTGATAGGTTGGATGTGGAAGCATAGTGATATGTGAAGCTGACCAATACTAATTGCTCGTGAGGCTTGACTATACAACACCCAAGCAGTTGTATATGAAGCATCAATCGATTCATAAACATGCAAAGCAACTTGATTTAGTTAAACACTTAGCTAAAATGAACAAAATCAGATCCAATCAGCCCATCTGTAAAGATTTGGAAAACGCAACGTATCACACAGTGAATAAAACGAAGCAAGTATCCATACCAGTTGTGCTGGCGACCATAGCAAGAGTGAACCACCTGATCCCTTCCCGAACTCAGAAGTGAAACCTCTTAGCGCTGATGGTAGTGTGGGGTTACCCATGTGAGAGTAAGTCATCGCCAGCTCATTATTCTAAACACCCCCGTTCCAACGAATGGGGGTGTTTTTTATTGTGATAAAAAATATATATGTGGGGAATAAATATAAAATAGTAAGCTATGAGTTGAAATCTTAAAATTTAATAGAAAAAAACTATACAATCGAAGAGTAATCAATTAGACAAAATTAAAAGAGGGCTAGTTCCTCCTAATTAACTTTTTATAACAAGATTTCGTGTCTGACTTTGTATGAGAACCATGTTTGATAGAATTAATTTAATAAGATTATTTTTATAATTGGAAAAATCTCTTTTTTCTTCTACAAATTTCAGTTGGATATGTATGACAAATGGAGACTATATGTTATAAATATTGAATAGGCATGATTTTTGCTTGTTTTATGGAAAATGAAATATATGAAATTATCTGTTGGATTGAAAGTAGCGAATTCTCTATCGTTAACACCTCAATTGCAGCAGGCGATTCGTTTGTTACAACTCTCTAGTTTAGAGCTTGAACAGGAAATTCAGATTCAACTAGATAGTAATCCTTTACTTGAAAAAATAGAAGAAGAATCACTAACGGAGAGTCTGGCTGCATTAGAAAATAAAGAATCAGATGACTTAACGACTGAGCTAAATGCAGACCATTTGCCTGATGATTTACCCGTTGATACTGAGTGGGATGATGTTTATACCCATCAATCAACAGCTTTGGCTACTCCAGAATTTGAAGAACGAGAGGATAATCGCCAAGTTCAATTATCGCTAAAGGAACATATTCTAGAACAAGTTAATCTTTTGCATTTTTCTAAAATAGATCAATTAATTGCTTATTGTATTGTTGATGCATTAGATGATAAAGGGTTTTTAGATGCTGAAATTGAAGAAATAATTTTAGCGGCACAACAATTATTGAATGAAATGGATATTGAGGAAGAGATCGAAGAAGATGAGGTTTTAGTTGTCTTAAAACACATTCAACGACTTGATCCTTTAGGGATTGGTTCGCGTAATTTAGCGGAATGTTTAAAAATACAGCTAGAGTTTCTGCCCAAAGATGTTGAATATCTAAATGAGGCAAAAAATCTATTACAGTATTATGAGCTTTTGATAGCCAATGATCTTAATAAATTACTCAAACAAACTGGTTTAACGAAAGACCAATTAAAGTTTGCAATCAACCTTTTAAAAACGTTAAAACCTTATCCTGGTATGGATTTTGATAAGCAAGAATCTGATTATCAAATTCCCGATGTAGTGGTTTCAAAAAAAGATTTACATTGGCAGGTTCAGCTAAACCCAGATGTACTTCCTAAATTAAGAATTAATTCTTTTTACTCTAGTATGATTCGTAGAGCAGATCAGAGTGAGGATAATTTATATTTACGTAACCAGATGCTTGAGGCGAAAAACTTTATCAAAAGTATTGATGAAAGGCATAAAACGTTATTAAAAGTAGCTTCTTGTATCGTAGAGCATCAAAAAGCTTTTTTGGAAATAGGCCCGGAAGCGATGAAGCCGCTAGTTCTTCGAGACGTGGCAGAAGAAGTCGAATTGCATGAATCTACAGTTTCTCGTGTAACTACAAATAAATATATGCTTACGCCTCGTGGTCTATTTGAGTTGAAATATTTTTTCTCTAGCCATGTAGGAACAACAGCAGGGGGAGAGGCATCTTCCACCGCAATTCGGGCAATGATTAAGAAACTAGTCGCCAACGAAAATCCACGTAAGCCTTTGTCAGATAATGTAATTGCTACATTGTTAAAGGATGAGGGAATTGAAGTGGCTCGAAGAACGGTAGCAAAATATCGAGAATCGTTACATATTCCTTCGTCGTCTGAAAGAAAAGTCTTGATCTGAATTTTGAAGTATGGCTATTCTAGAGATTCATTATGACGAAATAATGAAATTTCATTTTCACCAAGAGAGTAACTAAAATGGTTTAATTGTTCTAAGTTTTCTTTTTGATAGCATTAAATCGTTTTAGTTCTTCTTTAGATAACCTAAAAAAGGTGAGGGATAGAATTATGCAAATAACGATTCGTGGACATCATTTAGCAATTACACCAGCTATAGAAGAAAATATTAAATCAAAATTTAATCAGTTAACAAAACACTTAGATCAGGTGAATAGTATGCAGATTAAATTAACAAAAGATCATCAAATTGATAAGCGCTCTCATAAAGGTAGTTCGAACCATGTTGCAGAGGCTATTGTAAGATTGCCGGGAATTGAGTTATTTGCTCAGGCAACTGCTGATGATATGTATACTTCAATTAAAAAACTAACTGAAAAATTAAAAAAACAATTATTAAAATATCGGAAAATGCAGTGCACTTATTCGCAAGTTGCTGTTTCTATTTAATAAGTTTTATATAATTGAAAGAGGCTTGAAACATAGCCTCTTTTTTATTGATAAAATATAAACACGTACTGAATTCTTTGAAAAAGTTATAGTAAAATACTTCGTTTTACACCTTAGGTTGTGTCAGAGGTCTTTGCAATGAATAGTGAACAGCTCACTCAAATTTTAAAAGAAGCTTTCCCTGAAGCGGAAGTAGCGGTGAGCGGACAGGCCGGAAAATTTGACCTCCGTATTGTGGATGATCAATTTGACGGTAAGCGTACTGTTGCTCGCCAACAATTAGTTTATGCACCATTAAATACTTATATTGCAAGTGGCGAAGTTCACGCGGTAACAATTCGTGCAATGACCAAAGATGAATGGCGTAAAGCAAGCCTTTTCGGAGCTTAAATATTAATGGATAAATTTTTAATTACGGGTGGTGTTAAGCTCGACGGGGAAGTGCGCATTTCTGGTGCTAAAAATGCAGCTTTACCATTACTTGCTGCAACTATTCTTGCAGACTCTCCAATTACGATCACTAATGTTCCAAATCTTAAAGACGTAAATACTTTGGTCAAGTTGATTGGTGGTTTAGGGGTTACAATCGGCTATGAAAATGACACAGTAAAAGCTGATACCTCTACTTTAGATAATCAGTTTGCTCCATATGAACTAGTAAAAACAATGCGCGCCTCAATTTTGGTTTTAGGACCATTATTAGCGCGTTACGGTAATGCGAAAGTTTCTTTACCAGGTGGTTGTGCAATTGGATCACGTCCAGTTGATCAGCATTTAAAAGCCTTAGAAGCTTTAGGTGCACATATTGAAGTTGAAAATGGTTATGTCCATGCTTCAGTTGAAGGTCGTTTAAAAGGCGGCGAAGTTGTTTTTGATATGGTTACCGTTGGTGGTACTGAAAACATCTTGATGGCTGCTGCACTGGCTGATGGTATTACTACTATTCGTAATGCAGCTCGTGAGCCTGAGATCACTGACCTTGCTCAAATGCTCATTAAAATGGGCGCTAAGATTGAAGGACTTGATACTGATACTCTTGTTGTAACTGGAGTAGAAAGTTTGCATGGCTGTGAATATGCTGTGGTAGCTGATCGTATCGAAACGGGATCTTATTTGGCAGCTGCGGCAATTACGGGCGGTCGTGTCAAAACTACACATACCGACCCTGCATTACTTGAATCTGTTTTGGATAAGTTTGAAGAAATGGGTGCCGAAGTCACTCGTGGTGATGACTGGATCGAACTTGATATGTTAGGCAAACGCCCTAAAGCTGTAAGTTTTAGAACTTTGCCACATCCAGAGTTTCCAACAGATATGCAAGCTCAGCTTATGGCTGTAAATGCTATTGGTCGTGGATTTGCAACTATCTCTGAAACGATTTTTGAAAATCGTTTTATGCATGTTCCTGAATTGTCACGCATGGGTGCTAATATTCAGGTTGAAGGTCATGATGCTGTCGTAACTGGAGTAGAAACTTTACAGGCTGCACCTGTAATGGCAACAGATTTGCGTGCTTCGTTCTCTCTAGTTTTGGCAGCTTTAGTGGCAGAAGGTGATACCTTAATTGACCGTATCTACCATATTGACCGTGGTTATGAGCATGTCGAAGAGAAACTTCAAGGTTTAGGTGCCAAAATTAAGCGAGTAAGTTAATGAATGATGTAAGAAACGATGATCCTAATTTTGATGTGATGGGCAATTTTGATCATGGTTTGACCTTGGCACTCAGTAAAGGACGTATCTTAAAAGAGACGTTACCTTTACTAGCTACAGCGGGTATTAATTTGCTCGAAGATCCGGAAAAGTCCCGCAAACTGATTTTTCCTACTACGCATAAGCAAGTACGTATTTTGATTTTACGTGCATCTGATGTGCCTACCTATGTAGAAAATGGCGCAGCAGATTTAGGTGTAGCAGGCAAAGATGTGTTGATGGAACATGGCGCTCAGCATGTATATGAGCTACTTGACCTGAAAATCGCTAAGTGTAAATTAATGACTGCTGGTAAAGTGGGAATGGAACGTCCAAAAGGCCGTTTAAAAATTGCCACGAAATACGTCAATCTTACACGTCAGTATTATGCAAGCTTAGGTGAGCAAGTCGATGTGATCAAACTCTATGGTTCTATGGAGTTAGCGCCTTTGGTGGGTTTGGGTGATTACATTGTCGATGTGGTCGACACTGGTAATACGCTAAGAGCGAATGGTCTTGAGCCATTAGAGGAAATTTGCAAAGTTTCTTCACGTTTAATTGTAAATAAAGCTAGTTTTAAACGTAAGCAAACTCTATTAAATCCAATCATTTCACAGCTTGAGCAAGCCGTTCAATCACGTTAAAAGCAATTTCCCATCATGCTTTTGTGATAGTTGCTTCAGATGATGCCCACAAGCGCTTAGAAAAAGAGTAAACTTGGTTTTTCTTTTTCGCCTTGTGGGTAAATTGATGCGACGTTTATCGACTCAAGATCAGAACTTCAAACAGGTTTTTGCTGAGCTTTTAGCATTTGAAACTGTAAATGATCTTAATTTAGTGCAAACAGTAGATCAAATTATTGCTGATGTTCGTCAGCATGGTGATGATCATGTTTTAAAGCTTACTCAACAGTTCGATCGACATCCTGCGCATCAATTTTCAGATTTAGAATTATCTCAACAACAACTTAAAACTGCTTTTGATAATTTAAGCCCAGAAATTCGTGATGCTCTAGAGTTAGCAGCAAAGCGTATTCGTTCATTTCATGAAGCTCAGAAACAAGAGAGCTGGACTTATATAGATGATTTGGGTAATACATTAGGACAAAAAGTCACACCTCTAGACCGTGTGGGTATTTATGTACCAGGTGGTTTAGCCTCTTATCCGTCTTCAGTTTTAATGAATGCAGTGCCAGCCCATGTTGCTGGTGTACCCGAAATTATTATGGTTGTTCCTGCACCAAACGGTGAACTAAATCCATTGGTTCTAGCTGCGGCTTACCTTGCAGGAGTGAGTCGAGTATTCACTATTGGGGGAGCTCAAGCTGTAGCAGCGCTTGCTTATGGTACTCAGACTATTCCACCTGTAGATAAAATTACTGGCCCTGGAAATCGTTTTGTGGCGGCTGCCAAACGCGCTGTATTCGGTCAGGTTGGTATTGATATGATTGCTGGACCTTCTGAAATTTTAGTATATGCAGAAGGTGAAAATAATACAGATTGGTTAGCTATGGATGTTTTATCTCAGGCTGAACATGACACAGTTGCTCAAGCTATTTTCATTACTCCTGATGAAGCTTTGCTTAATGCGGTAGAGTTGGCAATTGAAAAGCATTTAAATGAATTGCCAAAGGCAGACATTGCGAGAACTTCGATTGAAAACCGTGGTGCTTTGGTATTAGTAAAGGACCGTGCAGAAGCAATTGATTTAATTAACCAAGTTGCACCAGAACATTTGGAACTTTGCTTAGATGATGCTGAGACTATGAGTGAAGATATTCGTCATGCTGGAGCAATTTTCATGGGGCGCTATACACCTGAAGCAATTGGTGATTATTGTGCAGGTCCAAACCATGTATTGCCGACTTCCGGAACTGCTCGTTTTTCTTCTCCATTAGGTGTTTATGATTTCCAAAAACGTTCGAGCTTAATCATGTGTTCGAAAGATGGAGTCAAATCGTTAGCCAAAACAGCCGACATCTTAGCTGTCCAAGAGAACTTAGATGCCCATGCACGCTCAGCTCGCTATCGTTATCAATAAGCTTATAAACCTTGTAGTTTTTTAATTATTACTCAGGGCTGGTTTTCAGCCCTTTTTTGAGATAAGACCATGACTTTATCTACAGCACAAATGCGCTTTTGGAGTCCAGAAGTTCGTGAGTTAGAGCCGTACGTTCCTGGTGAACAGCCTAAAATTCAGAATTTATTGAAGCTCAATACAAATGAAAACCCATATCCGCCATCACCAAAAGTAGTTGAAGCAGTTCAAGCTGTTTTAACTCATCAGGCTGATGCATTGCGTTTATATCCAGACCCAGATGCTACGGCATTAAAACATGCGATTGCTAAGCAACAGAATATTGATGTTTCACAAGTTTTTGTTGGTAATGGCTCAGATGAAGTGCTTGCTCATATTTTTAAAGCATTTTTTCTTCAAGATGAACCAATTCTTTATCCAGATATCACTTATAGCTTTTACCCAGTTTATAGTCAGTTTTTTGGTACAAAGATTAAAGAAATCCCACTCAATGATAATTTTGAGATAGAAGTTAAAGATTATGTGCAACCAAATGGTGGGGTTATTATTACAAACCCTAATGCTCCAACAAGTATTGCACTAGGTTTAGCAGAAATAGAACAAATTTTAAAAGCTAACCCAGATCGGGTGGTTGTCATTGATGAGGCTTATGTTGATTTTGGTGCAGAATCAGCTGTGAGTTTAGTAAATCGCTATGAGAATCTGGTTGTGTGTCAAACAACTTCAAAATCTCGCTCTCTTGCGGGTTTACGCGTTGGCTTCGCGATTGCTCAGTCTCATTTAATTGCTGCACTTGAAGCTGTCAAAAATAGTTTTAACTCATATCCTATTGACCGTTTTGCAATTGCAGCAGCGGTAGCCTCTTTTGAAGATCAAACTTATTTTGAAGAACAATGTCAAAAAGTTATTTCTAGTCGTGAAAAGCTAGTAGATGAATTAACTGCTTTGGGCTTTAAAGTTTTACCTTCTAAAGCAAACTTTATTTTTGCTTCACATCCATCGCATGATGCAGGTCAGCTTGCACAGCAATTACGTGAGCAGGGCATTATTGTGCGCTATTTCAATAAGCCTCGTATTAATCAATTCTTGCGAATTACTGTAGGAACTGATGAGCAAAATGAGCGTTTAGTACAGACATTAAAAGAAGATATTCTCTAAATTTTACTCTGCTGTGCTGTTCATCAAGTTCAGCATAGCAGAGACTTTATCAAGACTTTCTTGATATTCTGCTTCTGCATTTGATGCAATCGTAATACCACCACCTGCCCATAAAGAGAGCTGATTCTGATATTGTTGAAAACTACGGATGAGAATATTCCAGCGGCCAGTTCCATCAAAATTGAAGTAACCCATTGTCCCGCAATATGCACCTCTTGCTGATTCCTCTAACTCTTCAATGATCTGCATTGCCCGAATTTTGGGAGCTCCTGTGATTGAACCTCCTGGTAAGGCAGAGAGCAGCATTTGCATAGGATTAATATCATCTTTAAGGGTCGCAACGATCTCGCTTACCATGTGATGTACCTGATTAAAACTTTCAATCTCGAATAATTTTGTTGTTTTTACAGATCCTGTATTGGCATAAATGCTCAAATCATTACGTAATAAATCGACAATCATCACATTTTCTGCTTGGTCTTTTTGAGAGTTTTTTAAGGTTTGTTTAGAAATAAAATCTTTTTCTGCATTCTCATAGCGAGGCATTGTGCCTTTAATAGGTCTAGTTTTAATTTGTTTATTTTGATTAAATTCGATGAAAAGCTCGGGAGAGCAACTTAATAATTCAAAATCATCTAATTTTAAATAACCTGCATATGGAGCATTTGTAAGTTGCCATAAGTCTTTAGCTTTATTTAATAAGGATCCTGAAAATTTAGCTTTAAACTCTTGGGTTAAATTAATTTGATAGCAGTCACCAGCTTTAATGTATTCTTGTATTTTATAGAAAGCATCGAAATATTGTTTTTTAGACCATCTTGGTTGAATAGTTTTTTTTAATTCAAATATATTTTTAGAGTTATTAGAACCAAAATTCTCTATTTTATTTTCAATATATGAGAATAGATCAATTGCATTTTCTTCATCACTAAAAAAGTACCAATCATTATCTATATATTTTAAAAAAGATCGATATTGGCCTAGGAATAGAGAAGGTTGTATATGATTTCGTCCATTAATAAATTGATGTGCACTGAAATCATAGCTGATAAAACCAATATAACCACCCATAAAACTTGTTGTTGATTTAATGTCTTTATTTAAATTGTTTTCTTTAAATTGAATGAAATTTAAGAGTTGATTTGATTTTGATCTATTTTTATATTCGTTGAAATTTTGGCGCTCAAAATCTAAATAATTTTCATTTTGAATAATAATATAATCTTGCGGAAGAAATCCGATAATTGGGTTGTTATTATCATTTAAATAAATAAGCCCAGTTAAACCATTTAATTTTTTTAAAATATCGGCAGCATTTTTACTATATAAAGAGATTTTTTTCTTTAACTGAGACATTTTTAAATAAAAGAGTGTTTAATGAGAGAGTAGTTAGTTTACTATAAGTTGTACTTCATCAGGAGAAAGTCTTTTAAATACTAAACTTTTTGCTGATAAAATGAACGAAATTTTCAACTTAGAATTTATTGTTTTTAACAAGGTTTGTGTAGAAAAACTTGAGTGTACCGTTTGTCGGGTAGTTGGCAAAAAATGCACAACACTAGTTGAACAAAAATTAACGTAGATGTAATTTAGTAATTGCTAAGCAAAACTACTCAAGGATTGGAAGTTTCGGTTGCCATATAAAGAAAAATGCAATTTGAGACAATAGAGTGGTTAAGTCAAAAAATAAATGCTCTTGGGAGAGTGCTCAATGAAAATGTTTACTAAACTTGCTTTAGTTTCTTCTTTAGCTATCAGTGCAAATGCAATGGCAATGCAGTCAATGGACGATGCTGCGCTTAGTGCTGCTACAGGTCAAGATGGTATTAATATCGGTATCGCTTTAGGTGCTGGCGGTATTTCTATCGATAAAGTATTTATTCATGATAATGATGGTTTAGACCCTGCTACAGGTATTACAGGTGCTGCGGCAACAGCTGGTGCGATTGTAGTAAGCGGAGTATCTGTTACACAGGTTGATCAAACTGCTAATTTGTTGGATCTTAAAATTGATAGTGTTGGTGCAGCTGGTAATAATGGCGCGTTTTTAAACGTTGCTGCAAACGTGGGTGCTGTTAATGTAAGTGTTGGTTCTATTGGTGTGGGTACTTCTGGTACTTTAAATACAACTACTGCTGTACGTGGTATTAATGAAACTGCTCCAACTGAAATTATCTCTGGTTTAGATTTGTCTCTAGGGGCAATTTCAGCGAATGTACAATTAGGTACTACTCCACAGGGTGCGATGATTAAAGTGAACTCTGCTTTACAGGGCGGTTTAACACTATCTAACTTTGGTATCAACGACGCTGCGGGGGGGGGATCGATTTTATTGGATAAAGTAATGGTTCGAGGCGCTGGTAATACGACTGGTGATTTAGATGTTGATGCTGAAATTTCAGTTGTACCAACAGGTTTACAAATCCAAAATAACAGTACTCAAGGTATGAACGTTTATGTACAGGGTGTACGTTTAGGTACAAATACTAAAGCAACTGATGGTACTTGGGGTACCGGTGCGGTTAAAGCAGCTTCAATTGGTGATGTTGAAATTCAAGGTTTAAATGTAGGGACTTCTACAATTACAATCTCAGGTCATTAATCTGAGTGTTTAATTAAAAAGCGCGTTTAATACGCGCTTTTTAATTTATTAATTGTCTAATTTAACTATATAAAAATATATTTTTTATTGATAAAAATAAGCTGTTAAATTAAAAAACGATTTAAATTAATCACACAAGTCTCTCTATTTTTATAAAACTAAACGTTCATCAAAAAAAAGTAAAAAAAGGCTGTTTTTTTCAAAAAAAAAAGGTATCTTCAACACACAGGGATGTAGAGCTATTGCTCTAAGAATAAAATGAATAAGGCCAGTAGGCCACCATTTAGAACAAGTGCTTATGTTAGAGATTGCTTTAGGCTCAGCATTGATATATTACTTTGCGACAGAAGCCTTCGAAATAGAAAAAAAGCCACCGGGAACTGTTTATTATACAGAGACTGCCGATTCACGTAATTTATCTTTTCGCCGTAATCATATTGAACCAGTTCAGATTAAACCAGCTGTAGAAGATCAGTTCCGAGGTATTGTTCGACAAGCTTATGACTATAGCTGTGGTTCAGCTGCTCTTACTACACTTTTAAATGGTTATGTGGGAACCAGTTTGACTGAACAACAAACAATGAGTGGTTTACTTCAGTATGGTGAATATCAACGAATTATTGAACGCCGAAGCTTCTCACTACTTGATATGAAGCGCTTTGTAACTGCTATTGGTTTAGAAAGTGGGGGGTATCGAGGGGAGTTTTCTGATTTAGTCAATCTTGGACAACCTGCAATCGTTCCAATTTCTTATGCTGGTTTTAAACATTTTGTCGTATATAAAGCTTATAAAGATGGACGAGTCTATGTTGCTGATCCTGCATTAGGCAATATCAGCTTTGATGAAAATCGTTTTAAAGAGGTTTGGGATAATAATACATTATTCGTTGTTTCTGTTCCTGAATCTCAACGTAAAGACCTATTGGCCTTAAAAGACTCAGATATGCGTCATGTGGAAGATGCAACTGTTAACCGTTATGCATTTGTGGATGTGCAATATCCAACATTCAATTATGACCGTTTAGCAAATAAAGCATCAACTATGCGTAGGGTACTGGATAAAGACCCAAATTCTGCAACCTATAATCAGCCAATTGAAACATATATGCGTCTTTACTATAAGCGTAAATAATCAAATATGAATTGAGTAAAATAAATACATTAGGTGGGAAGAAACATGAATAATCGATGGATGAAGATGAGTGTGTTGGCATTAAGTATGAGTGCTATTACGGGCACACTTTATGCAAATGACCAAGTCGCACAAACTGATGCTGAAGCTCAAAACACCACAGTTGTTTCTGACGCGAGTACAGGATCAGTAGTAACATCAACAGATTCAGTTCAAGAAGCGAGTACAACTCCAGCTACAGACGTTGTAACTACTGAACCTGCTCCTGTTGAGGCAGCAAATACTGGAGCTAATCAAGCTGCTACTGCTTTACAGAAAAAAGAAGGTGATGCGACTCAAGAAACAAATTTGCAAGAAGTATTTACTTCAAATGAGCGCCAATATTCATTGATTAAAAGAGGCGTATTTTCAGCCTATTATGATCTCGATTATACCTATTATCGCGATACTCGAATTGATTTAGCTTTGGCTGATAATTCATCTCAACTCAACCGATTGCGTATTGAAGAAGATGCGAACCATACTTTAACGAATAGTTTTACTGTTCAATACGGGATATTGGACAACTTAACATTATCTGCAACTGTTCCTTTCGTTGCAAAATCTGAAATTGTTCGAGATACAACTGCAGCGGGTTTAGGTGATATTTCTTTAGGGGCACGCTGGGAACCTTTCCCATTAAAGCAAGGCCGTTTGCCATTGGTATTATTTGGTAACCTATCAACAAAAACTGGGGATAGCCCTTACGAAATTGGTTTAGATGAGCTTTCAACAGGTAAGGGATATTACTCTGTTGGAGTGGGAGCAAGTACCCGTAAATATATCGATCCGGTTGTGTTATTTGCTTCGGCATCTGCCAATTATGGTTTTAAAGAAACAGGTTTAGATCAAGCACGTGGTAGTGGGGCTAAGGGGCCAAGGATTTTAACTTCTTTTGATCCAGGCATTAGTGGCGGTTTCTCATTCGGTTTTGCTTACTCATTTAACTATGACGTGTCATTAACCATGTCGTATCAACAAAGCTTTAACATGGATGCTGAGTTTGAATTTAATAATGGAGACGAATCATATAAATCGCCAGACCAAAGTAGTGCAATGTTGTCTTTTGCTTTAGGTGTACGTGTTTCACCTGAAACGATTGTTAATGGTACGGTGGGGATTGGTTTAACAGAAGATGCACCAGATGTTTCACTTGGTCTGTCTTTCCCGCTAGATTTTATAGGCTTTGGCAAAAAAACCAAATAAGGAGATATGCAGGTGAAATATCCTAAATTATGTCCTTTAACGGCGGCAATTGTGATCTCCGGTTTTTCTAGCTTTGCCAACGCTCAATTAGGACAAAACCTAGCTGTTGATATTCGTTCACTATCGATGGGGAATGCTGTAACTGCAGATCCGCCTGGTATTAGTGCAATTCACTTTAACCCTGCGGCTTTAGCAAAAATTGATGGGTTACAGACGGATGTGCAAGGAATTTTAGCGAACTTTGATATTCAACGTGAGTTTTCGGCACCCCCTGGTTATAACGTTTTTGGCTATTCAGATGACCCTCTTGTTTGTAATGATGGTCCAGAAGTTACAGCTAATATATGTACTGATTTTAAAGGCCCTGTGCGTGGTGATGTTGAATACGCTAGCTTATATATTCCAATTCTAAAAAAAATGGTTGATTTAGGGGAGGGTTATCCACTCGCTGCTCCTACCGCAGGGATTGCCTATAAACCACCAGGCTCAAAGCTGACTTATGCTACTGCAATTTATGCACCTTTAATTGCAGGTTTTGGCGCTGAAAATGGTAACGCAGGAAACTTTATGGGCCAGCAAGTTGCTGTTGAGCGGATTACTTATTTGTCTCCATCTTTTGGTTATCAAGTAAATGACCATTTGTCGATTGGTGCTTCTGTGGGGATGTCTTATAACGCTCTTGCTATGAAAACCGACTTACGTTTTCCCAATGATATGATTGGGGTATTGCGTATGGTTGATGATGTAGTATGCGGGCCTTTTAAAGACAATAACGATATGATTACTAATCTATTGTTATTTGGCTTATGTAATACTCAAGAAGGTATGAACCCTTTTAATAAAATGGGATCACTTCAAGTTTCAATGGAGCAATCTTTAAGCCCAAGCTATAACTTGGGACTAATGTGGGAGCCAACAGATGATTTTGGCTTTGGTATGGTTTACCAAAGTGCAGCAAAAATGCGTATGAAAGGGAAATACCTGATTAATAATGCTAGAGCTCCTCAAGAGTTAATTAAAGGCCTAAACTCATCAGCTACAGGTCAGGTGTTGGCTGCTATTCTTGGTTTACCAGGAAGTGTACCAAACTCTGAGTCTGGACTAGTTGCGATGGATCTGGAATATCCAGCACATTTCCAAGCAGGGATTAAATATAAAATATTCCCGGATTTGCAAGTTAACTTTGATGTGGGTTGGACTGATTATTCTGCATGGGATAAGTTCAAGTTTGAATTTGATAGACAAATTACCTTACTCAAAGTTGCCAAACTTTTATCAAATGATGTGACAGATGCATCATTAGCTTTGCCTCTAAAGTTTACCTCACCATGGAGCTGGGGTATTGGTTTAGAGTATTCCGCAACAGATCGTTTGAAGTTACGTGCTGGTTATGAGCCTCGTGCTAGCGCTATTCCAAATGACAAACGTAATACCATGATTCCAATTAATAATGCGCAGTTATTTGGTTTGGGTATAGGGTACCGTTTTGATGCAGATACAGATTTGGATCTTTCAGTTGGTTTCTTACGTAGCCGCGATAATATTCCAGCAGGGACTAGTACCTTATCTAATAAAACGGGAGTTGATAATATCCTGCTAAACCCTTATGCCGGTTTGGATGTTAAAACCAATACCAAAGTTACAGTACTCGGGTTAAATTATAGAACAAAATGGTAAAATTAAATTGCGAACGGATGTCTCGACCTAGATTTGCTATTGCGATTTTTTTTGTTGCAATAGCAAGTAACTCTGCTATTTATGCGGATGGTTTCTATACGATTATTGGCCCTGATGGTCGACCGATGATTGTTCCGAGTAAAAGGTTGCAACGAACCGTTACACCATCTAGGGTATTAACAAATCCAGAGATAAAGACAACTCGTCCAGAACAGCAAGTATTGCCAGAAACATCTTTAAAATCAAAAGAATTGCCTAAAGTAATTACGAAATCGTCTAATACTGCACCAACTGCACCAACTGCACCAACTGCACCAACTGCACCAACTGCACCAACTGCACCAACTGCACCAACTGTCTTGATAAAGAAACAATCTACTGTTTCAAAACAGACAAAAATAAGCAAAGAAGAATCAAAAATTATTAATCAAAAGTCTACTTTTGTGACTACTAAAGAAAAAACAGTGATAACGGATTCTGCTTCCCAACAAAAGATTGTAGAAAAAGTAGAACCGAATTCGCTTCCACCCTTGTCTAAGGATATCGTTACTTCATCAGCACCAGTAGCACCAAAAAACGATGAGACGAAGTACACTACCATTGATGGTGTGGAATACGTTAATAATGAATATTTAGAGAATCAAGAGTTTAATCTTGAAGGAAAAAAACGTTTTTATATTATGCCTGATGGTTTAGGTCGTACTGAATCTATTGAGCGTAAAAAAGGTGTTGGTCAGTCTATCCTTGATAACGTATTGCATCGATCACAAGAAGGTCAAGTCTCTTCTGTTGTATTGGCTCCTACTTATGTGAGACTTTCGCACAAAGAATTAGCAAGCACTTTTGAGAATGATTTGTGTTTTATTAATGGCTATAACAAATCAATTAAAAAGCTAAGCCAGAATAAAGAAGTTGGATTGTGGCCGAGAAAACCTCTTAAAGAAAAATTTGAATACGAAGTCGTAAAAGTAGATTCTTCTATTAAGAATATACAAGTAGCTTCCTATGCTACAACCAATGATAAGCCTGTATATTATTGGCCCCTCGCTGTTTTCTTGGATGAAAAGGGGTGTGTTATAGAAGGTGCTAGTGGTTTTAAAAGTAAGTCGTATCCTGCGACGATTTTACAACATGCATCGATTTTAGGCGTTTTACAAGTGCCGGAACGTACACACTATATTATGTTAACGCCTTTATCGTCGGCTGTGGATATGCCAGATCAGGAACTATCTAATCAGGGACAAATTAAAATTTCGGTATTACGTTAAAAATAAATAGGAATGATGATGAGTAAAAAAATTTTATTACCTTTTGCATTATCTACATTGGCAATTGTATTAAATGGTTGCGGTGGTGGTGGCTCAACAATTAATGAAGATCCTACTCAAGGTGGTGGTACGATTCCGACCACTAATTTAGATTGTAAAGCAACAGATGAAACCTGTCTGAATTTTGTATTAGACTATCCAGTGGAAGGCTTAAATTTTGATTGTAGTTTCTCTCCGAATCAGCATTACATTACATTATTAGAGGTTGATCCTGAAACGAATAAGAAACTTAATGCTGTCACTGGAGCTTGTAGTATCAGCAGCAGTAGATCAGATGAAACAATTACGCTTTATCTACAAGGTAGCAATACTCACAAGATTGCGTTAGGTACGATAAAACTTGATACATTAGGAAAATACGGAACAACACATTTAACAGTTTTGGATATGGCTACAGCATTAACTGGTCAGCCTCCTGCTTCAATGAGTAACGCTGATCCAACTATTAAAGTAGCTATGGCTTTAGTTAAGTTATTCCAAAGTATTGGTGTTGAACGTGGCGATAATGTGGTAGGTGATTTACAACCAACCCAATTTACTCAAGATAAGAAAAATCTGTTGACTAGTTTGACACAAGATATAACTGCAACAGAATGGAAGAATGGGCAATATGCAACACTTCTAAAACCTTGGTTAGATGTAAGTAAAGTGTCTGATGCACAAGCTTATGCACTCGTGGTTCAAGTCACAAACTTAGCAAATGCTGCATTATTTCAAGCAAATGAAGCGACTTATGCGGGTATTGTAGATCCTGTTAGTTCACCGTTACCGCTGGGTTTTTATGGCTGTAATCAGGCATTAGCAGATTGCTTTAATAAATCTACCACTAATTTACGTCATATGATGGCTAACATGTTCATGTTGACTGACCGTGAAGGTTATGCAATGGGTTACGGTCTGCAATGGCGTGGTGATGCTACTTTATATAAAGATAAGGATGGAAACGTGACTGGTGTTGCTCCACCAGTTTTATTGTGGACCAAAGCAAAACCAATGCAAATGCTTGTTGCTCCCCAACAAAATGGTTGGCTTAACCCAATTTCAAAAGATATTCAATCGACTCAACCCTTACGTTTAAGCGTTGATGGCAATGCAAATAATGATTTGCAAATCTATCAAGGTAAGTTTATGAACGATTATGCTGTTGCGGGAAGTGAAGGTTTTTATAAACAACTAACACGCTCGACCACAGGAAATATTCAGCATTATGGTTTATGGCGTCAAACAGTAGGCACAGAAAACTATAAGGGTTCACTTGATATTATTAAAGCCAACCCAATTAGTTATCTTGGAAAAGAAATTTTTAAAACAGCAGCTAACGTGAGTTCTGGTCAACGCTATGTCTTTCCATTATATGCGACTTTGACATTCCGATTTGATACTACTGGGATAGCTCCTATCGATTTAGGCATTGTTGTTGATGAAAAAGGAAATATTCGTACGGATATTAAACCAAATGCAACTGCAACCGATATGTCTGGTCAATGTGCAACAGTAACAGACAACAGCTTAATTGATAGTAATGGTGTGCAACAATACCGACTTGGTACTACTGGTGGAACAGAGTCATCGGATAATGATAGCTCTATTACTATTCGTATGATTTTATCGAATCCTCAGCTAGGTAATCTTAATGGGATTTTGATGGGGCTTAACTCTGTGGTGAGACAGGATACTAATCCAGATGATAATGTAAATGATTCAATTTCGGTAAATGGAGCCAAGATTAACCTATATAACTTATTAGCAGGTCAAAACAGCAGTAATAGTATTAATTTAAGTGATTATGAAAACAAGACCGCACGTTGGATTAACCTTTATGCTTTCTATCAAGCTGTTTATAATAATATTAAGGATATTAGCCCAGCACCAACAGATGCTGAAAAAGCTTTGGCTCAACGCTTGTCTGGCACGGTGTCTATTAAACTAGCCAATCAGTCTATTCCAGCTTGTAATGCAATTAAGACTAAATCTTAAAAAAATAAAATACATATAAAAAAGACCGCGAAGGCGGTCTTTTTTATTATCTAAATGATTAACCTGTATGGTCTAAACGAGTCCCCAAAGTTTCAAGATGTGTTGGAAAAACTTGTTTCTTACGATCTTCAAAATAATGTCTTAATGTATGTTCGACACTAGGAAAGGCTAGTTCTCCCCATGGAATTTCATGCTCTTCAAACAACCGACTCTCGATACTTTCTTCACCTGCACCAAAAATGCCATCTTTCAGCTGTGCTTTGAAAAGAACATAAATTTGACCAATACGAGGAATATTGTACATACAATAAAGTTGTTCTATTTCTATCTCGGCTTCTGCTTCTTCACGAGTTTCACGTGCTGCACCTTGTTCCATGGTTTCGAACAATTCCATATAACCAGCAGGTAATGTCCATAAGCCATAACGAGGTTCAATCGCACGACGACAAAGTAATACTTTGTCTTCCCATAACGCTAAGGCACCGCAGATTACTTTGGGGTTTTCATAATGAATATTTCCACAATGAGTACAAACACGGCGTACTTTATGATCACCTAAAGGAATTTTTTGTTCGGTTTTATGCCCACACGCTACACAGAAACTCATAATTATCATCGAGTATAGAGATGCCTCAGCATAACTGAATTTTTAGACTTACGCATCAACTCTATTCCCTAACTTTGATTTTCAGATATGATGCAAAGAGAGACAAAATAATAGGTGAATGGTATGGAAGAGCACTTGCTAACACAAAAGTTACAGCAAAGATTGCGCTTTTCCACCCGCATACAAGAAGCACAAGCTGCAGTACTCATTGCCATTACGAATGAGAATGATCCTAAGGTACTGCTTACACGCCGTTCAATACATATGAACAACCATGCGGGGGAAGTCTCTTTTCCTGGGGGAAAGCGTGATCCTAGTGATACCAGTAATATTGTTGTTGCATTAAGAGAAGCTCAAGAAGAGACAGCTTTAAATCCGTTTGATGTACAGTTGTTAGGTGATTTGCCGATGCAGCGAGCAAGAAGCGGTTTGTCTGTAAAACCGATCGTTGGGCTTATTCCTCCTGAGGTCACTTTAATACCTCAGCCTACCGAAATTGATCGAATTTTCTTTGTCCCGTTACAGCAACTGATCGAGACGCGTCCGACACCCTATGAAGTTCGATATGCTCATCAGTCTTTATATTTCCCAAGCTTACAGATTGATAATGAAATTATTTGGGGGTTAACTGCTCGTATGTTAGTTGCTCTGTTTAAATATGGACTAGGTTATCAAAAAGATTGGCCATTTTTACTTAACTCACCAACCTTTGGAATGCCAAAGTTTTCTCATAAAAAATAAAGATCAGGATTGATAAATTATGATGTATAGCTATCAAGGACAGCACCCAAAAGCATTACATGAGCCATGGGATGGTTGGGTTGCTCCAACTGCAACGCTAATTGGACAAGTAGAGTTAGGGCGTCAAGTCAGCATTTGGTTTGGTGCAGTAGTTCGTGCTGATAACTGTGTCGTTCGGATTGGTGATTTCTCTAATATTCAAGAAAATTCTGTCTTACATACCGATGCTGGACTTGAGTTAAATATTGGTGAATATGTCACAGTCGGTCATAAAGTCATGCTGCATGGTTGTACGATTGGTGATAATAGTTTGATTGGTATGAACGCCGTAATTTTAAATCGGGCGGTGATTGGTAAAAATTGTATTATCGGTGCTAATGCTTTAATTCCTGAAGGGAAGGTGATTCCAGATAATTCAGTGGTGATGGGTTCACCAGGCAAAATTGTCAAAACTTTAGATGACGATGGCGCTGCAAAAATACGCTTGAGTGCATTACATTATGCTGAACACTTTAAGAGCTATGCAGATTTAAAAGAGTTTCACTTTTAAAATCTTTTAATAAGTTATTTTCTATGCCAAGCACAAGCTTGGCATTTTTATTTAGAGATAGAACAACTCGCCTATCAGAGCCGAGTGGGGTATCATAACCTTCGTTTTTAATCTGATTTAATACTAAGGTTGTGCATGAAATTGCTGGCGTTGGAAACTGCAAATGAGCAGTGTTCTATTTCATTAGTCGATGAAACCCAAGAACTGTTTTTTCAACTCGATACGCGGGCGAAAGCACAAACACAGACTATTTTGCCCATGATTGAGCAGGGGCTACAACAAACAGGTCTTGAAGTTGCTGGTTTAGATGCGATTGCCTTTAGCCGTGGGCCAGGTTCTTTTAGTGGTGTTCGAATTAATGCTGCTGTTGCCCAGGCTTTAGCTTGGTCACAAGATTTACCAGTAATTCCCGTTTCTACATTGCAAGCTTTAGCACAAGCGGCATACCGACTTGAAGGTTTGGAACAAGTGACTGCCGTGCTCGATGCGCGTATGAATGAAGTTTACATTGCAAGTTATGTTTTAGATGAACAAGGAATTATGCAGTGTATTGATGAAGAAAAATTAATAGGCTATGAGCCAGCAGCAGCTTATGCAAAACATTGCTTAATTGGTTCGGGCGCCAAGCTACTTCAAGTTGATGCAGAGCATCAAACAATCACTGCAACTGCACAGGATATTGCTTCTATTGCACGTGTCTATGCTGCACAAAAGCAATGGGTGGATGCCGAGCATGCTTTGCCAGTTTATTTACGTGATGATGCGTGGAAAAAGATAGCGGATCAGGGTAAAGCAAAGTAAAGGCAGTACTCATGCATATATATTTTGAACAAGATTTTCAAGAACAAGCACAGCACTACCAAGCTGTGCTTTGTTCTAGAGGTGTGACTGTCGATTTACAGCCAATTGAAAAGCTGAATGCGCGATTTTTACGCTTCAATCCTGAAATTGCCCTTTGTGTAGATGAAAACGGATTATGGTTATCTGCTAATGGCATGAAAATGCAGCCCGACTGGAAAGCAGAAATTCCACGTTTAAAACGTGCAAGTCTTAAATCGGAAATGATTGCCCGTGCTTGTCAGTTAGGTGAAAAGCCGGTACTGGTTGATGCTACAGCGGGTTTAGGCCATGACAGCTTACTTATGGCTTATCTAGGTGCCCAAATCCAGCTCGTTGAGCGCCATCCGATTTTATTTACTTTACTTGAAGATTCGAAAGCTCAGGCGGAACGTGATCCATTCTTAAGTCAATTTATGGATCGTATTCAACTGATCTTTGCTGACTCTGGAAGCTATTTACAGCAATTACATCAAGAAGCAAAAACGGTTGATGTAGTCTATCTTGACCCGATGTTCCCACAGCGCGACCAGAATCAACAAGCAATTAAAAAACAAGCTCAAGTCAAAAAACAAATGCAGCTTTTACATCTTCTTTTACCCGAAGATGGTGAGATGGATTTGGGAGATAATTTGCTAGTTTTGGCACAGAGAGTTGCTAAACGTGTAGTCGTTAAGCGGCCACGCCATGCTATTTTCTTGGCAAATCAAGAGCCAGCTCATCAATGGCAAGGGGATGCTTGTCGTTTTGATGCGTATTTTCAGTAGGCTTATGTAAGGTTAGGTTTTATTGCTTGAATAATGCACAAATATATGTGATATAGTTCAAAAGCATGATTGCTAAAATTCTTAGCAGGCATACACTTAAGATGCCTGTCAAAAACGAAATTTTTGAAAACCTTTTATGATTGATCTTAAACCCTCCATTAACTTTTGGCATGATTTTAAAAGCAACCAAATTGCCGGAATGTGGCTGTTTTTGGGGTCAAGACGTTCTTTACAGATTGTACATCCATCTATTCTTCAGCTTATTGTTTGGGGAATTTTAGGAGGATGTACCAACTCTCTTTATAGCTGGCTTGTAGCTGGTCAAATCGGTGATTTTAATTCACAAGGTTTAATTGGTTATGCGCTTTGGCCATTCATTGCCTTAATTGTTGGTATTTTCTTATCACAGCGAACCAACCAACCTCGCTTAATGCTAGTTCCTGCTTTACTTTGGCTGGTTCTAGATACAAATATCTTATTAATTCAATGTTTAATCCAGTATTTGGGGTCTAACGGTTATCTCAACTTTATTCCCGATGCTATTTATAACGGAATTTTACCGAGTTTATTTGTAGCTTTATTCGTGTGGCAAAGTTTAGCCGTAATTTGGGTTTTCTCACGTGAGCTTAAGTGGCCATGGTGGGAACGTGCACTGGTTATGGTTGCGACCATTGCAACGATGGTGGTTTGGCAACTTTCTGTAAAAGATCAACCGATTTGGAAGGTAGAAGATACAGCTCCTACATTTGCTGAAGATGCTTTTTATGCCCAAAGTAAACTTTTAAATGATTCTTTAGAGCAAGTTCAATATGGTGAGCTCGCTAAAAGCCATTGGTATTTTTTAGGTGTTGCTGGCGATAGTTATCAAGATGTTTTTAAATCGGAAGTGGTCCGTATTAAAGAACAGTTTGATACACGTTTTGGAACGATTGGCCGTTCGATGATGTTAGTCAATAATCCAGATACCCGTACAGAGATCCCAATTGCCTCTAAAACTAGTATCGAGCTAGCCCTACGCCGCATGGGGCAGCAAATGAACCGTGATAGTGATGTCCTATTTCTATATATGACTTCACACGGTGAACAAAATCACTTCGAAATTGAAAATGCACCATTAGATTTAGGGCAAGTAGACCCGAAATGGTTACGTGAAACACTTGATAAATCCGGTATTCGCTGGCGTGTGATTGTTATCTCAGCCTGTTATTCAGGAAGCTTTATTCCTGCTTTACAGTCTCCTGATACTTTAATTATTACCGCATCGGCCGCTGATAAAACTTCTTTTGGATGTAATAACGAAGCTGATTATACCTATTTCGGTCGGGCTTTCTTTGATTTAGCTATGCGAGAGCAATCGTCGATGAAAGACTCATTTAACACAGCTAAGCAAACAGTAACCAAATGGGAAGTGGCTCAAGGTGTTGAACCTTCCGAGCCTCAGTGGATGATTGGTAAAAATATGGAACTCATGCTACCTCAATTGGAAAAGTATCTATTTCCTCAGCAAAATACGGGTAGTGTAGATATCGCTCAAACAAAAACAGAGGCTAAAAACGATGCAACTCCTGCAAAAAAACCGCTGCTTTGAGGGCGAGCAGCGTATATACCAATTTGAATCTTCTTATTTAAAAGGACCAGCGAAGTTTGGTGTTTATTTACCACCAGCAGCTTTAGAAGGTAAAGCATGCTCAACTTTGTTTTACTTAGCTGGGTTAACGTGTACTGAAGAAACCTTTGCCATTAAAGCACATGCGCAACATATGGCAGCACAACTCAGCTTAATATTGATTACGCCAGATACTTCTCCTCGTGGAGAACAGGTTGCGGCAGGGGATCATTGGGATATAGGTCAAGGCGCAGGCTTTTATATTAATGCCACAGAAGCACCTTGGTCTGAGCATTATCAAATGGAAAGCTATTTAATAGATGAGCTATATCCACTCATTTTAAAAAGCTTTCCTGTAAACGATCAACAAGTTGGTATCTTTGGGCACTCAATGGGTGGCCACGGCGCATTGACTTTGGCTTTTAAATATCCTGAGAAATTTAAGTCGGTATCTGCTTTTGCTCCGATCTGTGCGCCAACTGAATGTGCATGGGGAAACAAAGCGTTTAGTCATTATTTAGGTGCAGACCGCGCTAGCTGGTTAGCTCATGATGCTACAGCTTTAGTCTCAAAGAATGGTGCAATATTTAGCGAAATTTTGGTGGATCAGGGATTGGATGACCAATTTTATGAACAACTTCACCCTGAAAAATTTAAGCAAGCATGTTTAAAAGCAGGACAGCCTTTAACTTTAAGACAACATGCTGGCTATGACCATGGTTATTATTTCATTCAAACCTTTATGGATGAGCACTTACAGTTTCATGCAATCCAGTTAGAAAAAGTATTTGGCTAATTAGTTTAGTGTTGCCATTCAACTTGAAATTCTTGTTGAGCCATACGGTTTAGATGATCAAGAACAACTTTTTCTAAGTGGTTGTGGTCATCTAACTGACTATCAATAGCAACGTTTAACTGCTCTGTTTCTGGTGCAAGCGTGATCGTTGCTGTAGGCATTAAGATTTTAAAATCCTGTTCAGTTTCTTGTACTTCAAATTTGTGTTTCCAATGATTAACTAAACGTTTTGCAATGCGTTTTCCATCGTTTGTTAATAGATGAGTTGTGCTTTTCATTATCAATCCTCACATTGGTTTAATGTACCTTAACAAATTCGTTTCGCCATTAGCATTCTATTGTTGCAACGTTACGTTTCAAGTTTGAAATGTTGTCATTTAAGCAAGGAAGGGCGGGCTAAGTAGGTTCTTTTTTGTTATAATTTTTAGCCTCTCCTTAAACTTCTAGCCAGGTCATCCACCTATGTCCAAGCCTTATTTGATTGCTCCTTCTATTTTATCTGCCGATTTTGCTCGTTTAGGCGAAGATGTAGACAAGGTGTTAGCCGCAGGTGCAGATGTAGTGCATTTTGACGTTATGGATAATCACTATGTTCCAAATTTAACTTTTGGTGCAGGTGTATGTAAGGCTTTAAAAAACTATGGGATTACAGCTCCTGTTGATGTGCATCTAATGGTATCTCCAGTTGATCGAATTATTGGAGACTTTTTGGAAGCAGGCGCAGATATTATTACTTTCCATCCAGAAGCATCGCACCACATCGATCGTTCATTACAGTTAATTAAGTCAGGCGGTGCTAAAGCAGGTTTAGTTTTCAACCCAGCAACGCCGTTGCACTATTTAGATTACGTGCTTGATAAAGTTGACCAAATTTTATTAATGAGTGTAAACCCTGGTTTTGGTGGACAAAAGTTCATTCCAATGACTTTAGAAAAATTACGTGAAGCTCGTAAAATTATTGATGCAAGTGGCCGTGATATCCGTTTAGAAGTTGATGGTGGTGTTGGCCCTGCAAATATTCGTGAAATTGCAGAAGCTGGTGCAGATATGTTTGTTGCGGGTTCCGCAATTTTTGGTCAACCCGATTATAAAGTTGTGATTGACCAAATGCGTGCAGAGCTTGCGAAAGTAGGCAGTGTTGATGCTTAAAAAGATAGAGTTAATCTAAAATAAACTTGTGGATAACTTTGTTTATAACTGTATGGATAACTGTGTTGATAACCGTATGGATAAGATGTTGGTAAAATAAACAAAATTAGATCAACCGTTTATTCTATAGACAAAAACGATGAAAAAAGAACGTTTTGGCGTTCTTTTTTTATGCGTGTTGAATAATTTATTAGCTGGTTTTTTATTAAGCTTTGCTAAAAAATAACCTGTGCAAAAAACGATGTAGCTCTGTGTAAAACTTTTTGTGCATAGATACGTATAAAACTGTAAAAGTGTCATGAAAAATAAAGCTAAATTTGGTTTAATAAGTTTTTAGTAAGAGACCTCGATAATTAATGACAGTAAAAATTTTAGCGGTAGATATGGATGGGACTTTTCTTAATTCCAAAAAGCAGTACAACAAAGCACGTTTTTTAAAACAATACGAACAACTAAAACAAAATAATATTCATTTTGTGGTAGCCAGTGGTAATCAACTTGCAAAGCTTATTACCTATTTTCCAGAAATTAGTCATGAAATTGCTTTTATTGCAGAAAATGGCGCGCATGTTGTAGATGCAGGGCAAGAATTAGCTTTTGCTCATTTAAGTCAGCAACAATATATTGAGATTCTAAAAGCGATTGATCCTTCATATACCTCAACCATGGTGATCTGCGGGAAACAGAGTGCTTATGTGCATAGCAGCATGAACGCAGAGGACTATGCCAAGGTTGCCCGATATTTTGAAAAACTGACAGTTGTAGATGACTTTTATGCACTAGATGACTTAGTGTGCAAAATTACTTTTACCGCTCAGGAAAACGAAAGCTTTGCGATTTTTGAGCATTTTCAGAAGCAAAGTTTTGTAGCAGATAAAGTTTTGGTACCTGTTTCAAGTGGTTTTAATTTTATCGATTTGATTCTTCCCGACCAGCATAAAGCACACGGTTTGAACTTATTACTACAAAAATGGCAGGTTGAACCTAATCAAGTGGTTGCGATTGGTGATAACAACAATGATATGCAGATGATTAAAGCTGTGGGTTATGGGTTTGCAGTTGAAAATGCAGTAGAAGCATTAAAAGCGGTGGCGCCTTATACCACTGTAAGTAATGAACAAGAAGGTGCATTAGAGGTGATTGATTTAGTCCTTCAGCATCAACCCCCATTTGCTTAATTGCCCTATAACAAGCAGTTAAGATAGAAAATTGTATCTCTTTTAAAACTTCGTTATGCTAATGGCATTAAGATCACTCATCGGCTCTAGGTGATAAATCACAATGGCTCTACAACACTTACGCAAGTATGCTTGGTTTGTGTTCCTAATGGCTTTCGTCATTGGGTGGAGTGGTGTGTCTATTGCACAGACGCCTATGCAACATGATCTTCATACTATGCCGTGTCATAGTGAAAAATCTTCGCATAACAATATGCATACTCAAGCAAATGATCAGACCGTATGTCATCAAAAGATGACTCAGTCTCTTCATTCGCATGGTGAGCATTGTCAGGACTGTAACCCAGTCCATTGCCAAATGGTGAATTTGGCTCTGCAGCAAGCTGTACCTGACGTTCAATCCCCATTTATTCCTATTTCATATCAATTTAGCAGTATTTATCAGGCTCAACATTTAGCCGGATACTGGCAAGAGATTTTACGTCCTCCTAAAGCTTGATCCTTATTTACTTATTTTTTAATTAAAAAGGATCACAGCAATGTCTCATAAAACAATTAGCAGCTTAGTCGCTGTATTTGGACTATTGGTTTCACCATGGTCACTCGCAGCAATTAAGGAATATCACCTTAATATTAATGAACAACAGGTCAATGTTACGGGTCAACCGTTAAAACGAATTACCGTAAATGGAAAATTTACAGCACCACTCCTTGAGTTTGAGGAGGGGGATGACGCTGTTATTCATGTTCATAATCAGTTAAAAAATCAGGATACATCTTTGCACTGGCATGGGTTATTACTGCCAGGGTTAATGGATGGCGTACCGGGTTTCAATGGTTTTAAAGGAATCGCTCCAAATGGAGATTTTGTTTACCGCTTTAAGGTGAAACAAAACGGTACATATTGGTATCACGCCCATAGCAAAGGCCAAGAGCAAGATGGTTTATATGGGCCACTCGTGATTTACCCAAAAGGCCAAATGCCCGTAGCTGCTCATGAAAAAACTGACCGTGATTACGTAGTGATGCTTTCAGATTTTCATAATTCTTCTAGCGATAGCATTATGAAGAATTTGAAGAAATCTGCTGAGTATTATCAAAACCGCCGTGAAACGGTATCTGATGTCTTGACGCAAGTTAAAACGCAAGGTTTAAAAGCAACTTGGCAAGATCGTTCGATGTGGAATCAGATGCGGATGTTAAAAACCGATATGTCTGATGTGACGGGCTATACGTTCTTGGTCAACGGCAAGACACCTCAGCAAAACTGGACAGGTAACTTTAAGACTGGCGATAAGGTTCGATTACGATTTATTAATGCATCGGCCATGTCATTTTTTGATGTCAGAATTCCAAATTTGAAAATGACTGTTGTGAGTGCAGATGGACAGCCAGTTAAGCCTGTTGCAATTGACGAGTTTCGTATTGGTACAGCTGAAACCTACGATGTCATTGTAGAGCCTAAACAAGCAAATTATCAGATTGAAGCCGAGTCTATTGACCGTAGTGGTTTTGCTATCGGTACTTTGCATAATGAAAGTGTACAGGCTGTAGGCCCAGTTCAAATGCCAGAACCACGTCCACGCGCTTTGTTAACCATGGAAGATATGGGCATGAGTCATGGGGATGGAAATAGTGAACATGCTGGCCATCAAATGAATATGCAACATGACATGTCGACCATGCCTAAAATGAAACAAGAGGCGAGCCATGCTAATCATGATTCTCCAATAATGAAAATGGATCATGACATGAAAAATATGTCATCTGACGGGCATGACCATTCTATGATGCAAATGAAGCATGACATGTCAGCGATGCCTGAAATGAAGCATGATATGCAGGCAATGTCAGCTAGCGAGCATGACCACGCTATGATGAATATGAATCATGAGATGCCGATTCAAGCTGACAATAAGACTAAAAAGGATGAGCCAGTTTATGGCTGGGCAAATGCTTCAACACCAGCGGGTATGAAGGCACTGCAATATAGCGATTTGCAATCTTTAACACCTCAACCAGATACTCGTGCACCGGAACGTGAGTTAGTCATTCGTTTAGGTGGCAACATGGAACGTTATATCTGGACCATTAATGGCAAGAAATTTAGTGATACGACACCATTACAAGTTAAGTATGGTGAACGCATCCGCTTGAAGTTTGTGAATGACAGCATGATGGCTCACCCAATGCATTTACATGGCATGTTTATGCAATTAGAAAATGGCCAACAAGCTGAAAACTTACCAAATAAACATACCCTTATTGTTCCACCTGGAAAGACGGTTACTGCGTTATTGACAGCCGATGCCTTAGGAGAATGGGCGATTCATTGCCATCTGCTCTATCACATGAGTGCCGGAATGATGAATAAGTTGATTGTTGCTCAAGTAAATGATGGAGAACAACCTGCTCAAGCTCAACCACCAGTTCAATCTAAAAATGAGAAAGGAGCTAGTCATGCGCATCACTAAGTTATTTTCTCAAATGTTATGTTGCAGTGCTTTCTCGAGTATATCTATATTTACTTTTGCTCAAGAACCTTTAACACATGATCATTTACGCGAACACGGTGGTCAGATCTATCAAGCAACTACGATTGATACGGGATGGACTCAAAACGAAGAGGGAGAAGGTAGTTTTTCTTCTGAATTAGAAACTTGGGTGGGAACGGATGAAAATAAATTGTTCATTAAAGCCCACGTTGAAAAAGCAGAGTCAGAAGATGCTAATTACGGCGGTTCAGTACTTTATAGCCGAAATGTAGCTGACTATTGGGATATACAGGCCGGTGTAAACTACGAACGTTTGCAAAGAGAAGATGAAAAGCAAGATCGCTGGGCCGGTGTAGTGGGTTTGCATGGCATGGCACCTTACTTTTTTGAAACCGATGCATATCTTTATGCAGGTGAAGATCAGCTATGGAAGTTAAGTTTAGAAACGGAAAGGGACTTGCTCTTTACCCAAAAGTTAATTGGTAAACCTTATTTAAAAGCAGATGTCGTTTTGCAAGATGAATCTCGCTATGCAAGTAAAACAGGTTTATCAAGTTTACAAGCTGGTTTTCAAACCCGTTATGAAATCAACAAAAAGGTCATGCCATTTGTTGATGTCGGTTATGGCTATGAAAAAGGTTTAAAACAAACTGCTTGGCAAACTGGAACCGACTCCGAACATGGTTGGTATTATGGAGCTGGGTTAACACTAAAATTCTAATTGCCGAACAAAAAGTAAGCTTAAACATATGCCATTGGTTTATACTAATGGCATTGTTTTTTGTGTCAGTTATGGTGCAAAGATGGCTTTAGAAAAACAAGAGAATCAAATACATTTAAGTAAAAATAGCTCTAACTGCGGATGCTCAAGCATGTCGTCTCAGGAGTGTTTCACGCCTAGTGAACCTGTGGCTAAAAAGAGTCAATGGGTAAGTTATTACCATATTCCTCGCATGGACTGTGCAGCCGAAGAGCAAATGGTGCGGATGGCTTTAGCCTCTTACACTGATGATATTCAAGAGCTTCATTTTGATTTGCCTGCACGCCATTTAGCGATTTATCACAGTCTTCAAGCTGAAATGATTACTCAAAGTTTACAGCGTTTAGGATTAGGAGCCGAGTTACAACAAACGCAGCCACATTATGAACCTGTTGAAAAACCAAAAAAGGTTCGAGCTAGTTCTTCAACGAATGCAGCACAAAAACAAGTTTTACAATGGTTGTTACTGATTAATGGGGTCATGTTTGTCATTGAGTTGATGGCAGGCATTATTGCTTCATCGACAGGATTAATCGCTGATTCGCTTGATATGTTTGCCGATTCTGCAATTTATGGCATTGCTTTATTTGTGGTGGGTAAAAATCTAAATGCCCAATTAAAAGCCGCGCATCTTTCGGGGTGGTTGCAGTTTGGCTTAGCCATGATTGTGTTAATTGATGTGTTGCGCCGTTTTATTTATGGCAGTGAACCTGTTTCAATTCTCATGATTTTAATTGGTGGATTGGCGCTTGCGGCCAACATTAGTTGTCTTTACTTAATGAGTGACCATAAAGAGAGCGGGGCACATATGAAGGCGAGTTATATCTTTTCTGCAAATGATGTCATCGTTAACTTGGGTGTCATTGTCGCGGGAATATTAATTGCCATGACAGGCTCTCGTTATCCTGATTTGATTATTGGATTAATTATTGTTTTGTTTGTTTTAAATGGTGCACGAAAAATTTTAAAGTTAAAAAACGAATAATATTTTCTAAAACAGGCAAGCTTTAGATAGGGGTTTGCCTTCATTTTTTATTTTAAAGTAAACTGAGTCCTCACATAAAGGAGGAACGACCTCCCCCATAATGGGTAATCATGTCGGGACGACCTGACACTATAAAAATTAGTGAATGTTATGGCTTGGGCTATTTTAATTTTAGCAGGTGTATTTGAAATCATTTGGGCATATTCTATGAAAATGTCTGAAGGTTTTACACGTTTAACCCCTAGTGTTATTACCGTAGTTTTTATGATTTTGAGCGTAATTCTGCTTTCAATGTCAATGAAAACTTTACCGCTTGGTACTGCTTATACGGTTTGGACAGGAATTGGCGCAATCGGGTCATTTCTAGTCGGTATTTTCTTTCTTCATGAGCCTGTTGGCGCTATAAGAATGATTGCCGCTGTATTAATTGTGTCAGGTTTGGTTTTAATGAAAATTTCATCGCCGTCTTAAGAGAATAAAACTATGTTGCTGTCTTATAAGTATATCAATTCGCCTGTTGGGCAATTAAAGCTAGTTGCGAATGAAAATGCTTTAGTGGCAATACTCTGGGACAATGAAAATCCAAAACGTGTTCGACTGGCTGAGCTGGTCGAACAACTTGAGCATCCAGTTTTATTAAAGACCGAACAACAATTACAAGAATATTTTGAAGGCAAACGCCGTGAATTTACATTGCCACTAGATTTCGAAGGGACTGTATTTCAAAAACAAGTATGGTCTGCCTTACTGACTATCCCTTATGGGGAAACAAGAAGTTATAAAGATATTGCACTCCAAATTGGCAATGAAAAAGCGGTGAGAGCAGTGGGCGCGGCAAACGGTAAAAACCCAATTTCGATTATTGCACCTTGTCACCGAGTCATTGGTGCTGGTGGAGCTTTAGTTGGTTTTGCTGGTGGGCTTGATAAGAAAGATATTTTATTAAAACTAGAGCAACAATGAGCCGTTTTTGCGCTCGATTTTTTTAGTCTTTTCTACTAAGCTGTCCACTATGATATTTCATAAGGTCGGTGCTTCACTGCATTGCTTTTTTGAAATATTGATCTTATTTATAACAAACTTTGGATGTTCTAAAAATGGCTGTCGGTGACGTAACAATGCCACAAATGTATGTGGTAAAAGGTGTAAAAATTGGCTCAACAGAAGCATATGTACGTTACCAAAACCGACGAGATTTAGTCATTTTTGAGTTTGCAGAAGGCTCAAATGTTGCTGGTGTATTTACTCAAAATGCATTTTGTGCAGCACCTGTTCATGTCTCTAAAGCTCATCTTGCCGAAGGTAATCCGCGCTATTTAGTGATTAACACAGGTAATGCCAATGCGGGTACTGGACCTACAGGCTTGAAAAACGCTCAAGATACTTGCGCGAAGTTAGCGGAGCTTGCAGGAGTTAATAGCTCTGAAGTACTTCCATTTTCTACAGGTGTGATTGGTGAGCAGCTTCCAATGGAGCGTTTACTTGCTGGTCTTCAGCCTGCATTAAATAGCGTACAAGATGCTGCTTGGAATGATGCTGCAACTGGCATTATGACAACAGATACTGTGCCTAAAGGCGCATCTGAACAATTTGAACTTGATGGAATTACTTATACCATGACAGGTATTAGTAAAGGCGCTGGAATGATCCGCCCGAACATGGCAACCATGTTAAGTTTCGTGGCAACAGATGCACCTATTAGCCGTGATTTAGTACAAAAGCTATTAAAGACAACAGTTGAGCATTCATTTAACCGTATTACGATTGATGGCGATACTTCGACCAATGACTCTTGTATTTTTGTAGCAACAGGTCAGGCGGGTGGCGCTGAAATCACATCGGACAGCGATGCACGCTACACTAAAGTTTTAGAAGTACTTGCTCGTGTAATGAATCGTTTAGCACAGTTAATTGTCCGTGATGGTGAAGGTGCGACGAAATTTATTACTGTTGCTGTAGAAGGCGGCGCAAATACTCAAGAATGTTGTGACATTGCATATAGCATTGCGCATTCACCACTTGTCAAAACTGCACTTTTTGCATCGGACCCGAACTGGGGACGTATTTTAGCTGCGATTGGATATGCAGGCGTTAAAGACTTAGACGTGTCTAAAATTCAAGTGTGGTTAGACGATGTACAAATCTGTAAAGACGGTGGCGCAGCTGAGGACTATACCGAAGAAGCGGGTGCGCGCGTTATGGCACAAACCGAAATTACCATTCGTGTTGATTTAGGACGTGGTCAGGCCAAAGACACGGTATATACGTGTGACTTATCTTACGACTATGTCAAAATTAATGCTGATTACCGTTCTTAAATATCAGTTATAATCAAGCCTCGACAAAGAGGCTTTTTTATTAGCCCCATCTTTTGATATTAAATGATTCAATCCGTAAATCATTTAAGCAGTAACGTTATATGCGAGCAAGTATGCCAGCATGAAGGATAGAGAAGACGTTTTATGAGTGATGCGACTTTAATTGCCAACGATGCAAAAAACATTGTACAAGCGCATTTAGACCGTTTAGGTGAGCCAAAAGACAATCGCTTAAGTGAAGAAGCAAAACAACAAAAGTTTGCGCAGATCGAAGCAGAGCTCAAAAAACGTGATGCTGTCCTTGTTGCTCATTACTATTGCGACCCTGAAGTACAAGAACTTGCCGAAAAAACAGGTGGATGCGTTTCTGACTCTTTAGAAATGGCCCGTTTTGGAAGAGATCATGCAGCCTCAACACTGGTTGTTGCTGGGGTCAAATTTATGGGAGAAACAGCAAAAATTCTGTCTCCTGAAAAAACAATTTTAATGCCGACACTCGAAGCAACCTGTTCACTCGATTTGGGCTGTCCTGTCGATGAGTTCACGGCATTTTGTGATCAGCACCCTGACCATACCGTAGTTGTTTATGCCAACACATCGGCTGCTGTTAAAGCACGTGCCGATTGGGTCGTGACTTCGAGCTGTGCTGTTGAAATTGTTGAACATCTAGACAGCTTAGGCGAAAAAATTATTTGGGCGCCAGATCAGCACTTAGGTCGCTATATTCAAAAGAAAACTGGTGCAGATATGTTACTTTGGGATGGCGCATGTATTGTGCATGAAGAATTCCGTGCACGTGGTATTGCCAACATGAAAGCACTGTATCCAGACGCTGCTGTATTGGTACACCCAGAATCGCCAGAGTCGGTTGTAGAAATTGCAGATGCGGTAGGTAGTACTTCTCAACTCATTAAAGCTGCGCAGACTTTGCCAAACGAAAGACTTATTGTGGCAACTGACCGCGGTATTTTCTACAAAATGCAGCAAGCAGTACCCAATAAGATTTTAGTTGAAGCGCCAACAGCGGGTGAGGGGGCAACTTGTCGTTCATGTGCGCACTGTCCGTGGATGGCAATGAATGAACTTGACGGAATTTTAGAAGTTTTACAAAAAGGTGATCAGGAAATATACGTTGATCCAGCGCTTGCTGAACGTGCCAAAATGCCTTTAGATCGAATGTTAGCCTTTAGTGCATCGTTAAAACGTTAAAAAACCTCAAAATGCTTGTTAAATATACATTTGATAAGGATTTTTAACTTTTTTTGAGAATAGGTGTTGACGTCTGAGGGCGTCGCGCCTAGAATGCACACCGTACCGCACGATGTGCGATACAGCAAAAGCTGAGATAGATCGGAGCATAGCACAGCCTGGTAGTGCACCTGGTTTGGGACCAGGGGGTCGTAGGTTCGAATCCTACTGCTCCGACCACTTAAAATAATATTTTAAGATCGGCGAAGTATCGCATGATAAGCATCATCGGTTAAGCGCCTGTAGCTCAGTTGGATAGAGCATCCGCCTTCTAAGCGGATGGTCACAGGTTCGAATCCTGTCAGGCGCGCCATTTGGTAGCTTGGTACATAGAACTTATTTGATGGTGGATGTAGCTCAGTTGGTAGAGCCCTGGATTGTGATTCCAGTTGTCGCGGGTTCGAATCCCGTCATTCACCCCAATTTCGGAGCATAGCACAGCCTGGTAGTGCACCTGGTTTGGGACCAGGGGGTCGTAGGTTCGAATCCTACTGCTCCGACCATATTTAAAAGCGTTCAAGCTTTGAAAATATCCCGAATATTGAAAAGAATTTCTTCTAGTCTTACAGGTAGAAGGAATTTTTTTGTTTTTATATATTTAAATTTTAATTCATACACACTCCAATCTTTGAACTTCTTTATATAAGCTCTGTTCTCTGTTCTCTGTTCTCTGTTCTCTGTTCTCTGTTCTCTGTTCTCTGTTCTCTGTTCTCTGTTCTCTGTTCTCTGTTATTGATATTTCTGCCTTAACTCATCTTTTTCTTGTTCTGATAAAAATGCGATTTTAAGACCATTTTCTTGAGCTGTATAAATTTGCTCAGGGCTTAAACCTGCTAGTGGGGCAGCAGTTAAATATTCATGCTGTATTTCAATGCCTTCTACCGCAGGGTCATCTGTATTAATGGTAGCAAGTACGTCATGTTCTAAAAAAGTCTTTAATGGGTGCTCTGCTAAAGAAGGTACTGTATTAGTTTGAATGTTTGAGGTGAGACAAGATTCAATACCAATCTGGTGTTTTGCCAAATAATCTAAAAGTTTTAAATCTTGAACTGCTTTAACACCATGTCCAATTCGTTCAGCACCTAATTCTTCAATGGCTTGCCAAATACTTTCTGGACCAGCAGCTTCGCCTGCATGTACCGTAATGTGCCAACCCGCATCACGTGCTTTTTTAAAGTGATCAATAAATAAATTGCCCGGAAAACCAAGCTCATCTCCAGCGAGATCCAACGCATTAATATCATTTTTATGGGCAAGTAGGGCATTTAATTCTTTTTCGCAGGCTTCTTGACCAAAAGTACGGCTCATAATGCCAATTAGGTTCGCTTTTACGCCGTACGCCTGACTACCTTCTTTTACTCCAGCAATCACAGCTTCCACAACGCCCTCAAGGGGGAGTTGATGTGTCATTCCCATATAACCTGGTGAAAAACGCAGCTCTACATAATCTATGCCTTGCTGTGCTGCATCTTGCATGTTTTCAAAAGCAATACGTTTACAGGCATCTAGGCTCGCTAATACTTTTACACCCCAATCGAGCTTCGATAAAAAACTTAATAAGTCTGGTTGGTTATCCATCACTTGTACGTGGGGTCGTAAAGATTCAATGTCGTAAGCAGGTAAATCTAAATTGTATTGTTGCCCCAAGTCTAAAATGGTTTGAATGCGGATGTTGCCATCAAGGTGGCGGTGTATATCTGTAAGCGGGAGCGTTTTTGTAATCATAAATTTCTTCTTATCTGTTGCTATTAATTCATCATGCCTGTTTAGGACGGCTGATAAAAGTTTGGATTTGCTATGTTTTTGTGAAAAGCGTTGAGTTGAGTTTTTTGAACTTACTATATTTGTATAAGTTTTAATTTTGATGACATTGTTCTGGTCTAAGAAGACAACGCAGTCTGTGTAAGATACAAGCACCAAGATTTTTATTGTTTTTAATTTCGCTGAGCCTGTTTAGTTGACTCTTCAGGAGTGGATTGGCTGAAGAATGGTCATTGGTATTTTGCCTTTTACTTGTAAAGATGAATAAAGGCTTGCTAAAGACCAAACTGATAAAGCGATTAATTTATCTGTAGAAATCTATTTCTGGCAAGTAAATGAAAAAGAAGAAATAGGAAGCGCTCAAATGAAGTCGGTACTTTGTCATCAAGCAACATTGCAAGTCGTGGACCAACCGAACTTAATGCCTGCAAAAGGGCAGGTTTTATTGGAAGTGGTGCGATGTGGAATCTGCGGTTCAGATTTACATATGCAGCATCACTGCGACCACATGCATGATTTGGCTGCACGTGTCGGGTTTAATGGTTTAGCGAAGTCCACAGACCCGTTTGTACTAGGACATGACTTCTGCGGCAAGGTTTTAGACTACGGCCCAAAAACACGTCACAAATTTAAAGCCGATACACTTGTTTGTGCAATGCCTCTTTTAAATGTAGATCAGCACGGTTATTTGTCTACAGGGCTTTCTCCAAATGCTTCGGGTGGCTATGCCGAGCAAGTATTGGTTCAATCGAGCTTGATGTTTGAAGTACCCAATGGTCTAGATGCCGATAGTGCTGCTATGACTGAACCGATGGCGGTTGCATTGCATGCTGTGCGCCGTAGTCGTGTGAAAACTGGTGAACCTGCTATTGTGATTGGCTGTGGTCCCGTCGGGCTAGGTGTCATATTAATGCTTAAAGCAGCTGGGGTTAAAACCGTAGTTGCCAGTGACTTTTCTCCAAACCGTCGTAAGCTTGCCGAACAATGCGGTGCAGATATTGTGGTAGACCCGAAAGAGACATCGCCATTTGCTAACTGGAAAGAGTTTGGTTTACTGGGCAATGTATCAGATGCGATTAATATGGGTATGGGGCTGTTTGATAAGTTGCAAGCAACTCGCTTACCGTGGTGGCATGGATGGCGCATGATTGACAAATTAGGCGCTCTACCAAAACGTCCTGTTATTTTTGAGTGTGTAGGCGTACCGGGTGTTTTGCAGCAAATTATTGAAGGTGCACCTTTATTTTCCCGAATTGTTGGGGTGGGCGTGTGCATGCAAAGTGACAAAATAGAACCCGCACTTGCAATTAATAAAGAGTTAGAAATTCAGTTTGTGTTGGGCTATACACCGCTTGAGTTTAGAGATGCGCTACACATGATTGCAGAAGGGAAAGTGAACTGTTCACCACTGATTACGGGTGTTGTTGGCCTAGAAGGTGTAACTAATGCATTTGAAGCGTTACGTGATCCTGAACAGCATGCCAAAATCTTGATTGACCCAAAACGTAGCGGTTCAGATATTCAATTAATGAGTCATTAATTTCAAAGTCATTTATGCTCAACTAAAAAGGTTGTGATCTCACTAATCACAATCTTTTTTTATTTTTATAGATCGCAATATGTGGCACAAATCAAAGTTGCTGAGCTAATGCGTATTGGTCTTTAGTTGTTCTAGTTCTTGGTAAATCCACTCAACAAATTTTTGAATAGTCGGTGAGATGTCTTGGCTCGAATGAATAAGGTAATACTTTCGGCTACCTTTTAATTTTTTATTGGAAACAATCACCAGTTCCTTTTTTTGTAGTTCAGACTCAATCAACATTTGCGGAATTAGAGCCATTCCCATGTCATGACTGGCAGCAACCGCAAGCATTGAAAATAACTCATGGCGCTGTCCATCAAAAGGCTTCGGGTGTTGCATCTGATGGGTTAGAAACCATTCTTGCCAAATGCTAGGCCGAGTGGTTTGTTGAAGTAGGGGGGTTTTCAGTAAATCTTCAGAGCTTAAATCATAGGTATTTTCATTAATCATTACAGCATCTGGAAAATACTTTTCGATGAGTCTCGGCGAGCACACGGGTACAATTTCTTCATCCATTAAATAATGTGCTTGTATGCCGGGCCAGTGATCAATTTGCTGCTGCGTACCTGCAAAAATAGCAGCGTCAAAAATATTGTCATTAAATAAAAAGGGCTTGGTACTGGTTTCTAAGTGAACCGTAATTTCAGGGTGTTTTTGATTTAAAAGATGAAGCTTGGGTAACAACCAGCGCGTTGCAAAGGTAGGTACTACACCTAACTTTAGTGTGCCACCTAAACCTTTATGAGAAATCACATCGGCTGTACATTTCTCTAGTCCTAACAAGTAAGGTTTAATGCTTTTAAAATACTGCTGACCTGCAATGGTGAGTTCAACACCATGCCGAGTACGTATAAAGAGTTCAACGCCCAAGAAATCTTCTAACTGCTGAATTTGGCGCGAGACTGCACTTTGGGTAATACATAACTCTTGCGCAGCATAGGTATAACTTAGATGTTTTGCTGCACTTTCAAAGCAAATCAGGCCCTGAATGGATGGGATACTTCTTCGCATAAATAAATCCTTTTATTTGTCGTCATATTTCAAAACAGCATATGACCTAAATGCAGAGAGCAGAGTTTAGTATAAAAATAAGCCATTTTTAATGAAATACAACGAATTAAATATCTAAATTTAATGCATCTTATTTTAAATATGCGTAAGTCGCATATCTGCATGAACATTTATCGTTTGATTACTGCATTTTTCACGCATAACATCGAGTTAAATAAAGAAGATCAAATCAAGCAGAGGATGCGATGAATCACATGGTGACAACAAAAAAAGCAAAAGTTCAATTTAACTGGCAAGACCCATTTTTAATTGAGCAACAGCTTACCGAAGATGAGCGCATGATTCGTGATGCTGCTCATGCCTATTGCCAAGAACGTTTGCAACCCCGTGTACTTGAACAATTTCGTCATGAAACAACAGATCCATCTATTTTCCGTGAAATGGGAGAGCTCGGCTTACTGGGTCCAACCATTCCTGAGCAATATGGCGGCGCAGGTTTGAACTATGTGAGTTATGGTTTGGTTGCGCGTGAAATTGAATATGTCGATTCGGGTTACCGCTCTATGGCGAGTGTGCAAAGCTCATTGGTCATGGTTCCGATCCATGAATTTGGTACCGAAGAGCAAAAGCAGAAGTACTTACCTAAACTAGCTACGGGTGAATACATTGGTTGTTTCGGTTTGACCGAACCTGACCATGGTTCAGATCCGGGCAGTATGATTACACGTGCTAAAAAAGTTGACGGTGGTTACCGTTTAAGTGGCGCAAAAATGTGGATTACCAATAGTCCAATTGCCGATGTATTTGTCGTTTGGGCAAAAGAAGTTTCTGCTGAAGGTAATGTTGGCGATATTCGCGGCTTTATTTTAGAAAAGGGCTGGGAAGGTCTATCTGCACCTGCCATTCATGGCAAGGTCGGTTTACGTGCCTCAATTACAGGTGAAATTGTAATGGATAACGTTTTTGTACCTGAAGAAAATGCATTCCCTGAAATTCGAGGTTTAAAAGGTCCATTTACCTGTTTAAACAGTGCGCGTTATGGTATTGCATGGGGCGCGATGGGGGCTGCCGAGTTCTGCTGGCATACCGCACATCAATACACCATGGACCGTAAACAATTTGGTCGTCCGTTGGCTGCAAATCAGTTGATTCAAAAGAAACTCGCAGATATGCAAACTGAAATTGCATTAGGCTTGCAAGTAGCTTTACGTTTTGGCCGTATGAAAGATGAAGGCATTGCGTCAGTTGAAGGCACATCTCTAATTAAGCGTAATAACTGTGGAAAGGCGCTTGATATCGCTCGTATGGCGCGTGACATGATGGGTGGAAATGGGATTAGCGACGAGTTTGGCGTAGCACGTCATTTGGTTAACCTTGAAGTCGTAAATACCTATGAAGGCACACATGATGTTCATGCCTTGATTTTAGGTCGTGCACAAACAGGCATAGCCGCATTTAGTAACTAACTCATTCATTTTTAACAGATCGAGGTGTTCTTTCGAGAGCACCTTTAGGGATTTTTACGCAAAAATTTATGGAAAATGACAAGATTCATCGTAAGGATACTCATGTGAAGATGTACCTCTGTGTACTTAAAACTAAATGTAAGATGATGAAAAGTATAGAAGATTAAGTCATACAGAAAACATAAGTAAGCTACCGATGACTCATTTGGGAAAATGAGGAACTAAAGATGAACAATGACGTTCAAGTAATATCGAAAGAGTTAAGAACCACATTTCCAAATAACCTTGGAACATATGAAAAGATTGGCCCTCATACATGGAAATGGGCGTTGTTATTTGCCTATTTTGCAATGGTGGTCGATGGCATAGATATTATGCTGCTGTCTTATAGCTTGACCAGTTTAAAGGCAGAGTTTGGTTTAAGTACCTTTCAAGCGGGTGCCTTAGGCAGTGCTTCTTTGGCGGGTATGGGTATTGGCGGTATTTTGGGTGGTTGGGCATGTGATAAGTTTGGTCGCGTACGGACCATTGCCAACTCGGTAACCTTCTTTTCGGTAGCGACTTGTTTGTTAGGCTTTACGCAAAGCTTCGAGCAATTTATGGCTCTACGTTTTATTGGTGCTTTAGGAATCGGAGCACTCTATATGGCTTGTAATACCTTAATGGCTGAATATGTGCCAACCACGTACCGGACAACGGTCTTGGGCACGCTACAGACGGGTCAGACCGTAGGTTATATTGCAGCGACACTCTTAGCTGGCGCAATTATTCCAGATCATGGCTGGCGTGTTTTATTCTTCCTGACCGTGGTGCCTGCTTTTGTTAATATTTTCCTGCAACGATTTGTACCAGAGCCAAAATCTTGGCAGCTCACCAAAATTGAAAGCTTGCAAGGCAATAGACAACCTAAAGAAAGAGTGGTGGCTGAAAAGCCGAAAAGTGGCAGTATCTATAAGCAAATTTTTAATAATTTTAAGCACCGTAAGATGTTTTTGTTGTGGATGACCACAGCATTCTTCTTACAGTTTGGTTATTACGGCATTAACAACTGGATGCCAAGTTATTTAGAAACAGAAGTGCATATGAACTTTAAAAACTTAACCAGTTATATGGTGGGTTCATATACAGCAATGATTTTAGGCAAAATTTTAGCGGGTTATCTTGCAGATAAATTTAACCGCCGTGCTGTTTTTGTGTTTGGAACAATAGCCAGCGCCGTGTTCTTGCCAATCATTATTTTCTTCAATACCCCTGACAATATTTTGTATTTATTGATCACTTTTGGCTTCTTATACGGCATACCATACGGTGTGAACGCGACCTATATGGCTGAAAGTTTTTCAACCGATGTGCGCGGAACAGCCATTGGCGGTGCTTATAACATTGGTCGTGTCGGGGCTGCTATTGCACCAGCTACCATTGGTTTCTTAGCATCGGGTGGAACTTTTACCATGGCCTTTATTGTGATGGGCGCTGCGTATTTTGTTGCGGGTGTATTGCCGGGCTTATTTATTAAAGATCGTCAGTACGATCCACAAAGACAATCATAAACAATGAAAAGAAGGTGCGTTGAGTGCCTTCTAAAAGATAAGGGTATCGTTATGGGTGCATTACAAGGAATTCGGGTTTTAGATTTAAGTCGTGTGCTTGCGGGGCCTTGGTGTGGGCAAATCTTGGCAGACCTTGGCGCGGAAGTCATTAAAATTGAACGTCCTCGAGTAGGTGATGACACCCGTATGTGGGGTCCACCATGGATGCCCGATCAAGACGGAAACATGACCCGTGAATCTGGTTATTTTCAGTGTACGAATCGCAATAAATATTCAGTTGCGGTAGACATAACTACATCCGAAGGTCAGGCCTTAATTTATGAAATCGCCAAGACTGCGGATGTCGTCATTGAAAATTATAAGACAGGGTCTTTGGCTAAATATGGTTTGGACTACGCGTCATTAAGTGAGCTAAACCCAAATATTGTTTATTGCTCGATTACTGGTTTTGGACAAGATGGCCTACGTGCAGAAGAACCCGGTTATGATTTTATTATTCAGGGTATGTCCGGCTTAATGAGTATTACCGGCGAGCCTGATGATGTGGCAGGTGGTGGTGCGCAAAAGGTTGGCGTGGCTGTTGTAGATATTCAAACTGGATTGTATTCCACCATTGCCATTCAAGCTGCCTTGATTGCACGTTCGCACACAGGGCGTGGTCAGTATATTGATATGTCTTTGTTAGATGTACAGGTCGCGGCACTGGCAAATCAGGGAATGAACTATTTAGCTTCGGGTAAAGCCCCACAGCGCATGGGTAATCAACACCCAAGTATTGTGCCATATCAAACTTTTAAGGCTAAAGATAAAGAATTTATTATTGCTTGCGGTAACGACAAACAGTTTAAAGATTTGTGTATTGCGATTGGTTATTCAGAGCTACTCGAAAATGAAAAGTTTGTGCGCAACCAAGACCGTGTCAAATATCGAAATGAACTGATTCCTTTATTGTCGGAGCACTTTTTACAGAAAACTGCTAAAGAATGGGTCGACATGATTCACGCGCTTAAAGTACCCGTAGGTGTTATCAACTCTATTGAAGATGCTTTGGCTGAACCACAAATCGTCCATCGCAATTTGGTGGTCAATATTCCTCATCGTTTAAATGAAAACTTTCAAACGATTGGTTCACCAATCAAAATGTCTGATACTCCAGTTGAATATCATCATGCACCACCAGAGCTTGGTGAGCATACGGCTCAAATCTTATCCAGATTTAAAACAGCAGAAGAACTGGCTACGTTAAAAGAGAAAGGCATTATTGATGGGAAGATCGCTTAAGCTATTGCCGTTTTTAATGTGATTCAATTTAAATAAAACTGTGATTTGCCATAAATCACAGTTTTATTATTAAAAAATAAGACTCTTAATATTTAAAAATAAGCGGCAGTTCTGGTCTGAAATCATGAATCATTCCTTGAGGTTCATGATCAAAACTAATTTCCATTAAGTGTTCCGATCCATCAGTCACTTCAAAATCATCAAGTGTATTGAACAGTAACGAAGTAGGATGCTGCTCAAGGTTTGGAATAGAAACCTTAATCGCGGTGATCTCTGATAAATCTTTGCTATGCACAAGTGGTTGTTGTTTGTCTTTTACAGCAAGGTCTGGTCGTGAAGCAAATGAAAGGAAGAACCACATCGGTTCAGATACAACAGAGTCTTTGGCAACATTTACTTCTAAGCTGGCTGGTAAATAGCTTGGCTTGTAAACCCAATTAGGAAATTTTGCGCCGTTATCATCTTTATTTTTAGGTCTAAAGCAAATTCCAAAAGGGGATGCGATATTATCTTGAGCACTGAGTCGTTCAAAAAGCAGAGTTGGTTTGGTGAGATCGCTTGAGGCTTCTTCTGGATTATTTAAAAAGATTAACTCGATAAAACTGTTTTTAAAGAAAAAGCGTCTGTTTTCGGTACCTTGACCCGGGTGCTTGTTGGATGAACCTTCTGTTAGACCGAATTTTTTTAAAGTTTCAGCTTCGGGAGCGCCTGATTGTACACAAATAAAAATATGGTCCACTTCCATTTTAAGTTCTCATGCTAATGTTTATGAATATTAAATATTTGATTAATCGAATTTTTCATGTTTATCGCAAGTGTTTCATCGAAACCATCGACTAAAAAGCGGCTAATGAGTCCTTCAATCACCGTATAGATCAGCTCAGATAAAGCTTCACCATTTGGCATATTACAGTTTGCGGCTATGAGCTCTTTAATCCATTGTTTATGGGCTTTAGAAATAGAAATAATGTCTTGATCATCTTGGTTAGATTCTGCGACAGCTCTTACAAATAAACAGCCTTTAAAAAAATCTTGTCTAAACCAGTTAGTGTGCCAATCCAGAATCTTATTGATGGCTTCTAACCCTGTTGCATCTCCAACATAACCTAGAAGGCTTTGCTTAAACCGTTCATCACGTGCAACGAGCACAGACTTAACCAGTTGATTTTTATTTTTATAGTACGTGTACATGGTGGTTTTAGAGCAGCCAGATTCATCCCGAATCAGGTCAACACCAACCCCGACAAAACTATTTTCATTAAATAACTTCTCGGCTGTATCTAATATTTTTAAGGCAGATTTTGACATGTGTCTTTTCCAAAAAATAAAATAGTACAGATCTGTACTATTTGAAATTTTATCTATATGCTTTTTAAAAAGCAACTTCTGTCTCAGGAATAAAAATCATGTTCTCGATCTTTTATGGCAAAGAAAAACTGGCACCATCGCCCAATAAAATTGATATTTTAAGAAGTCTTGTTGGGGGGACGGTCAGTATTTTTATACTTCTGTGGCTGAGTAAGCTCACACATAATATCTTTATCATGGCGCCGTTTGGTGCGACCTGTGTATTGCTCTATACCGTGTCGCAGTCACCTTTGGCACAGCCGAGAAATATTATATTTGGACATCTTATTTCAGCTTTTGTAGGTTTGTTTTTTCTAAAATTTGTCGGCGTTTCCATTTTTACAATTGCTTTTTCCGTGGGCTGTGCCATTGCGCTCATGCAGGTTTTTAAATGTGTTCATCCACCTGCTGGAGCTAATCCTTTGGTTATTTTGCTCACCGCAAGCAGCATACATTACGAGTGGAGTTTCTTAATTTTCCCTGTTTTGGTCGGTGCAGTGTCTTTAGTTTTAGTGGCGATGCTCATTAATAATATTAAAGCGAGTACGAAGTGGCCAATGTATGGCTTGGGAATTTTAAATAGTAAAAAGTAGGAAAGGTATGAAGTGTTTTGAGCTTAAAAATAATGAAAGTATTCACTATGCCAAGATAGTGAATACTTTTGAATGAACTTATGACTTCTTCGAAATACGTTCTTCGATGGCAAATTTGAGTAAAGAAGCGTTGCGGTAAAAACCATGTGCGAACTTTCCAAATGGCATGGTAATAAAGAAGGTCATGACAGTGGCTAAATGGAAAATCAGTAAAAGTGCCATGTAAGGGGTGTTACGAAATGCCATAAGTGCTAGCCCTGAAGCACTAACGATAAGTAGAAGGAAAATAAAGCCTCGATCTACAGGTTTTTGCTCACGGTCACCATGCAACGGATGACGTTTAAGATTTAAATAGAGTAAGCCAGCAGGCCCGACAACTAAGCCAATTCCACCTAAAGTGCCTAAAATCACAGGCAAGCTTAGGTAAGGATAAGGTGCATGTAGGTCAAGAAAATAGTGATATAAAGTCGCTACACCTGTAGCTGCAAAGCAGAGCATAAAGCCATAAAAAGTTAGGTGATGGAACACACGGCGGATTTGTGTGTAACGGTCATCTTGCTCATTACAGCCTTTGCCATGTCCACCATCTAAATATTTAAGTGTTAATACGTTTTGGGTAGCTTGAACCAGATCGGGTTTCTCAACTTTGCCATGAATGACTTTAGAAGTTTGTCGCCAGAATTTGCTAATTCCAATGCCGAGTAAAACAATTGCAACTGTAAAGGTCGCTCCAAAAAGTAGGGCTAAAAAGTTATGCGGGAAAATCGCATAGAAATTACCTTGATAGCCTGCAAACAGGTCGGTGCCTTTGTACCACACTACGGCTAACATGCAAAAAAAGAAAATAAGTGTTAAAGCTGAGACAAAAGGAATACCCACAGATTTATAAAGTCGACCTAAAGGCTGCGGCGTAGCAAACTCTTGGTAAGTTTCTAAACGTACTTGTGCCATCGCTTTTGGAATGTTTACCCCAAACTCATGCGGTGGGGCATATTGGCAAGCGTGTAAACACGCACCACAGTTATGGCAAAGGTTTGCGAGGTAATGAATATCGGCTTGATTAAACTCAAGAAGTTTGGTCATGGCCGCAAATACAGCGCAAAAAGACTCACAGTAGCGACAAGCATTACAAATCTGTAGAGCTCTTTGAACTTCTTGCTCATGGTCAGAGAGCTGAACAACTGGAATTAGGGCTTTGCTATTAGCATTCATGTTCAACTCCTTGCGAAAGTGCATAGTGGGCGGCATTTTTTCCGGCAATTCGCCCAAATGTCGTTCCGATCGACATGCCGACACCTGCGGTATAGCCCTGACCAAGTACATTACCTGCCATCATTTCACCTGCGACAAATAGGTTGCGGCTTGGCTTATTGTTAAAACGCACAGCAGCATCGTCTTCTACTTTTAAGCCTAAATAGGTAAAGGTAATGCCGGGTTTAAGGGCATAGGCATAGAAGGGTGGTTGATCGAGAGGAACGGCCCAGTGGGTTTTGTTGGGAACAATATTTTCGGTGGTGCAGTCATCTAAAACAGTATGGTTAAAGGTGCCTTGCACACAGGCTTGATTAAATTCTTCTACGGTATGGCATAAGGTTTTGGCATCTAGCCCGATTTTTTCGGCTAATTCTTGAATGCTATTTGCTTTTACACCAGCAAATACAGGTGGCATAAAACGACCAATGGCTTTTGAATCAATAATCGAATAAGCAATTTGCTGTGGCTGTTTGGCAACAAGACGGCCCCAAATCGCATAACGTTTTGGCCAGAAATCTTCGCCTTCATCATAAAAACGTTCGGCTTTGTTATTGACCACAATTCCCAAGGAAACGCAGTCAATACGAGTACAAATACCACCGTCATATAACGGTGCGCGTGCATCTACGGCGACACAGTGCGATTGCGATGGGTCACCAATAATATCGGCACCTTGATCTATCATAAATTTAAGCAAGTTGCCTTGATTAAAGCGGGTACCACGAATAATGAAATTATCGGCAGGCCATTCGCCGTTTTCATTTTGTCCCCATGCTTCTCTTAGCCACTCCAAATTTGATTCAAAACCACCTGCGGCCAATACACAGCTTTTTGCTTTAAACACACGGCCATCTTCAGCAATTGCAGCTTCAAAATGTCCTTGATTTAACTTTAGATCTTTAATTTTTGTGTTGTATAAAATTTCGATACCAAGCTCTTGGGCACTACGGTAATACGCATTAATGAGGGCTTTACCACCACCCATAAAAAAAGCATTAGTACGTGCAACATGTAAAGCACCCGATAGTGGCGGCTGAAAATTCACCCCATGTTTACGCATCCAGTCGCGGCAGGTTGCAGTGCTACGAATGACCAGACGGGCTAAGTGCTCATTGGTTTTGCCTGCAGTCACTTTAAGTAGGTCTTGCCAATATTCTTCTTCGGGGTAGGCATCGACCAATACGTCTTGAGGAGCGTCATGCATGCAGCGAAGGTTACGAGTGTGTTGTGAGTTACCACCACGCCATTCTTTAGGTGCTGCTTCTATGACAAGCACAGACGCGCCACTTTCTTTTGCCGTGAGCGCGGCACACAGTGCGGCATTCCCACCACCAATTACAATCACATCATGCATGGATTTCTCCCTTTCTCAGCTAGGGCTAATGTAGCTTTAAAAGGAAAGATGAAGTGAGAGGCTAGTCTTGAATGGGTGTTTAGTAAAAATAAACACTAATGGCTTAAGTGTTTATGAGCTCCGCACCGGGCCAGCGTTTTTCATTAATCAAGTTAGTTACACAAGCGCGAATCACCACTTTCGTGGCTAAGGTGGCAGGCGAGAGTTCTTCTTCAGAAAGACTAATTAAATAGTTAATGCGTTCAATGGCAGGTTCTACAACACGCAGTAAACATAGGTCTTGCCGCGAGTTTAACGATGCACCCGCAGGTTGGATGGTTGCCATTTCAAGTTGGTTAATGCTTTCCATTAACAAATGCAGTCCATCAATTTCATATGCCACTTTAAGTTGGTGAATTTTCTGTTCGAGCAATAAACGCAGTCCATGTCGTTGACTTGGTAAAATCAGAGGAAGTTCTTTAAGCTGTGAATGATTAATGGTCTGAGTGTCTATACAGTTTTCAAGCCCGTACTGACTCAGCACTTCTTTAGGTGAGATTAAAAACATCTGTTCTTTGACTAAAGGTTGTATGGCCCACTGTGGGTCAACATCATCACTAAAGATGATGGCAACATCGAGCTGCCTTGCATTAACCAAGGCTTTGAGGTCACCCGATAAGCCTTCGATTAAACGGACTTTAATGTCGGGGTAACGATTTCTCATGAGTTTTAAAAAGTGCGTGCCAATAACTGCTGCAACACTCGGCGAAAAACCGACGGTGACGTGGCCACTTAAACGTGAGGAGTGCGCAGAGTCTACGGCATGGTCTAGGTGTCTAAGTGCCAGTTGCACTTGTTGAAAAAAAGCTAAGCCCGCAGGGGTGGGAACCGTACCCAAAGCGGTACGTTGTAAAAGGCGAATAGAAAGCTCGCTTTCTAATTTTGAGATTTGCTGGCTTAATGCAGAAGTTCCAATATCGAGATTTTTTGCAGCTTTACCCAAGCTTCCTGACTCGATCACTGCAATAAAATACTTTAATTGTTTGAGTTCCACGGCAAATACTACATTAACCTTTATGGATTAATTCTACACTGGTTTATTGCTATAGTTTTTGTTCTATTGCTTTGAGTAAACCACTAAAAGAGAAAAGGCAACACCACCTCAAGATGTTGCCTTTTAGAGCTTTTATTCTTTAACCTGCTCAAGACCCTGTTCTTCAATAATTTGTGTTGCTTGTGGCGATTTCACAAATTTAATTAACTCTTTTGCGACTTTTGCATGTTCCGAGTTTTTACCAATGCCTGCCGCAAATACCGTCACTTTTTGATAAGGTGCAGGGATTGGGCCGACTAATTCAACTTGACCATATTTGCCAGTAAAAGGTTTGATTTCACTAATTTGCTGGAAACCAATATCAAACTGGCCTTCGGCGATACGTTTTGCAACGCGGTCGCCTACCACTTTTTCTGCCTTACTCGAAATTACTTTGTACTCGACAGGCGGGAAGCTTGGGAAAACATCTTTTTCAAGATGCGTACCGCTCGCACTTGCTGAATAGCCGATGTGCTTGGCATTTAATAAAACTTTTTCAAATTTTTCTGCAGAACTAATATCTGGCTTTGGTGCACCTTTAGGCACAGCCATGCCGATGCTTGAATTGACTAAAGGACTTTGTGAATTGGGTTCTACATAACCCTTTTCTGCGAGCTTGTTGAGTTCAGGAGCAGCCAAGACCACCACGTCAAAACGTTCACCACGATCGAGTCGATTTGGAATTGCAGTTGGTGATGCACCCATTGATGAACCAGACGAGAGATGCACGGTATGGCCTGTTTGTTTTTCAAATAATGGAATGAGTTTTTCCATAGATGAATAAAAACCGCCTGAGCTAATCACTTCGATTGTATCTGCGTTAGCAAGAGTTGAGCCTAAGCTAGCACCAGCTAGGCAAATGGTCATGAAGATAGGGGACTTTTTCATAATATCTCGCTTTAATGACAGGAGAACACAGTACGGAGATTTAAGATCTGCCGTACTGTTCATTAAAATTTCAGGTTAAGTCGTTGTTGTTTTAAGCGCTAATTTTTGCAGGTTCAGCAATCGCGTCAGTATTTTTCTGTTTAGAACCGCGGCATAGATACAAGCTTGAGATGAGGCTACAGACCGCAGCAAGCATGAGCCAGAAAGCAGGGGTACTTGGGTTGCCTGTGTTTTCGACAAGGAAGGTACAAGCCATTGGTGTCATACCACCAAAAATAGCGGCTGCAAGGCTGAACGCTAAAGAGAAACCAACTGTACGTACACGTTTCGGCATCACTTCTGCAAGCGTTGCGACCATGGTTCCGTTGTACATACCAAAGAAGAACGAGAAGTAAGCAAGCGTAATTAGAAGGTTTGAGAAACTAATGTTGCTCACTAACCAACTTAAAACCGGATAACTTGTAAAGAGAGCAAGTGTGGTAATACCGACTAGTACTGGACGGCGACCAATTTTGTCTGAAAGCAAACCACCCATTGGTAACCAGAAGAAATTAGACAAACCAACAAACACTGTTGCTAAAAGGCTGTCTGTTACTGACATTTCTAAAGTACGTTTTGCATACACTGTGGTGTAAACCGTAATAAAGTAGAAAGTGGTGGTCGTCATTGCACTCATCATCATGCCTGCAAGTACGATGCGCCAGTTGCTCGCCAGTGTGCTAAAAATTTCTTTTGTTGAAGGATGGGTCTTTTGCGATTTAAAGTCTTCAGTTTCCTCTAAAGTACGACGGAACAAGAAGATTAAAGGAATAATCAAACAACCGATTAAGAACGGAATACGCCAGCCCCATTCACCTACTTGAGCCGTAGTTAAGATGGTGTTGAGCCAGTAGCCAAGTAATGCGGCAAACACAACAGCAACTTGTTGGCTGCCAGACTGCCAGCTTGTGATAAATCCTCGATTTTTATCCGTTGCAATCTCTGCTAGATAAATAGAAACACCGCCAGATTCAACACCTGCCGAGAAGCCTTGTAATAGACGTCCAATCACCACCAAAATCGGCGCAATAATACCTATGGTTTCATAACCTGGTACAAAGGTAATTAAGATGGTTCCGATGGCCATAAGACTTAAAGTAACAATAAGACCCTTACGTCGACCAACTCTGTCCACATAAGCGCCCAAGAAAATAGCGCCGAGAGGACGCATAAGAAAGCCCGCAGCAAATACGGTAAATGTCATCATTAAAGAGACATATTCATTTTCAGAGTGGAAAAATTTTGCCGCGATATAAGTGGCATAGAAACCAAAAAGAAAAAAGTCGTACTGCTCTAAAAAGTTGCCACTCGTTACATTTAATATTTTTTTTAAAGTAGCCCTACGGTTATTCACGACATCCATTGGAGACCTCCTTGGCCTGACAAAATGGAAACATTCACGATTTTCGAGGCTGGACCTAAATTGATTCAATCAATAAATCTAAAGAGCAAATGGGTTAGAAATGAGATTTAGCGAGGTCCTTTGCAGAAAATGTGATGCCTTGTTTCCAGTTCAAACTACACATCTATATTTCGACAAGCGGAAAACCACTTATCATTCGGACGAAAATGTAATCTCAAAAAGCAGGAGGGAGTGAGAGGGCAAAATTAATTAGGTATTTAATAAAATTAATGACTCTTTATAAAATAATTTCAGAACATGGCCAAATCTGGTTTTGAATCAAATCTTTCACGCAAGCCTTAATGGCTGACTTTGCGGCAAGTGCAGCAGGTGATAATTCTTCTTCGGCAAGGCTTACCAAGTAATTGATTCGTTCAACTTCAGGGTCTACTAACTTGAGTAATTGAAGCTTATGTTTGTACTCTTGTAGACAAGCGCTACCTGGGCGGACACTGGCAAGGTCGAGGTGAATTAGACTGTCCATAAGTAAGTGTAGGCCATCAATTTCATAGACGACATTAAGCTGACCAATCTTGTGCTCAAGCAACTTTCTTAAACTATGGCGCTGGCGTGGTAATACTAAAGGAAGGTCTCCAATTTGTTGAGACTGAATCACACCACTTTTGATGCAATCGGCAAGACCATATTCTTCTAGAACTTCCTTTCGTGCCATTAAATACATTTGCTCGCGTACCAAGGGTTGAATCGACCACTGTTTATCAATTTCATTGGTAAAAATAATGGCGATATCGAGCTGACGCGAGTTAATAGACTGAATTAGATTACCCGATAGCGTTTCCACAATTTCTAAACGAATATCTGGGTAACGTTCAGACATTAGTTTCATTAAAGGGATGCCAATCAAAGCAGTAATGGTCGGTGGAAAGCCAAGGCTGACATGTCCAGACAGTCGTGCAGAATGAGCAGCATCTACCGCGAAGTTCACTTGACGTAAAATAAGTTGAGAATGTTTTAAAAAGGCGAGACCTGCTGGAGTAGGGGTTACACCAAAGGCATTACGCTGTAATAGGCGAATGCTTAGCTCTTGTTCTAATTTACTAATTTGCTGGCTAATAGCAGAAGCACCCACATCAAGTTTTTGGGCGGCTTTACCAATACTACCTGCTTCAACCACAGTCAAAAAATACTTTATTTGTTTGATTTCCATAATAAATGTGTTCGCTCATCATCCTTGATTTAATTTGTACAGATATGAAGGATTGGGAAATCTATCATGTGCTTTAATATTAACAGCAATCCATAAAAAAGATCTTTAATTTGATATTCTAAAAACAATAAAAACGATCTTTTTCAACTTTAATATTAAAATTTCTCCTCTAACTTTTATTTATTATTACGATAAATTTACCCTTAAATTTTCAGTCTCTCCCATGCTCTTTTCTTAGAGTTTTAACCTATTTAATTTTACTAATGCCCCCTTTAATTTATTGGTATCACGATGTTTTCTTGATCTGTGCTTTAATCTTTTCAAATGAAAAAAGGAGCACATTAAATGCATGATGCATTAAAAAATATGATGGATTTTCAAATTATGAAGAAGAGTAACTGATTAAATAACTATTGGAAAAATATATGAGTATTTAGCTCATTTGATCAGAAGGGAAGATTGGGTAAACAGTTTTATTTATTTGAATATTAACGTTACCCATAGCATGGATATGCAAAAGACAACTCAATAGATTACGTTTTTACTATCTTATTGTTATTCATCAGTATTCTTTAACCGAAGCATTTTTAGATATTTCTGCAAAGGTTTTAATTCTCATTATAGATCTGGTGATTGTCCTAACTTTCCCTCTACTTAGCTATTTCTTTCAGTCGATTGATTCGTAATTTTTATAGTAACGCTGCATTACTGAAATTCGCTGTGAAAAAGCGCATTTCAAAACATAAGACCAAAACTAAAAACCAATAAGCATGATCGTGCCAAGGAGGTCGATTATGGAGATTGGTAAAAATCAAAATATGAATAGAGCAAAACGTTATAAGGATGTATGTAACATGAAAAATTTAACTTTACTCGCATTAACATGCGTCAGTGTGACAATAGCTGGGTGTGGTTCAGGAAATGCTTCTAAAGAGGCGGGGCAGCCAAAACGCCCAGAATGTATAGCACCAGCCAAGCCGGGTGGTGGGTTTGATATGACCTGTAAATTAATCCAATCTGGCTTTAAACAAACAGACCAGCTCAAAGATCCAATACGTGTAACCTATATGCCGGGTGGGGTAGGTGCCGTAGCCTATAACAAAATTGTAAACAGTGATCCTGCGAATAATAATGCCGTGGTTGCATTTTCCACTGGTTCACTCTTGAACTTAGCACAAGGAAAATTCGGACACTTCACTGAAAAAGATGTGAAATGGTTGTCTGGGGTCGCCGTCGATTATGGTTTGGTTTCGGTACATAAAGACTCACCATTGAAAAACCTTGATGACTTGATGAAAGCACTCCGAGAAAACCCAAAAGCACTTAGCTTTGGTGGTGCCGGAAGTGTGGGTGGTCAAGACTGGATGCAAACAGCAATGTTGGCAAAAAAAGCAGGTATTAGTCCTGCCGATTTAAGATTTGTTGCACTTGAAGGCGGTGGGGAAGTGCTGACTTCATTACTTGGGCAGCATATTCAAGTTGGGGTCGGCAATATTAGTGAAGTGAGTTCATACCTAGAGTCTGGTGATATTCGGGTATTGGCAGTTTTTGCTAACAAGCGTTTAGATGGGAAGTTCTCAAAATTACCTACTGCAAAAGAGCAAGGCTATGACATTGAGTGGCCGGTGATCCGTGGTTTCTATATGGGGCCAAAGGTCAGTGATGAAGCTTATGGTTGGTGGAAAAATGCCTTCGATAAAATGATGGCTAACCAGAAATTTGACGCAGTCCGTGAAAATCAGGATCTACTCCCATTTCAGCTGACAGGTGAAGAACTCAAAGCTTATGTTTATAAACAGACCGCGGAAATGCGGCAGTTATCGCAAGAATATAAATTATCACAATAACAAATCGACTGGGTTGAGAAGCTATTTTTCAGCTCAGTTTTTTTCTGAGGATAGATGATGAAATCTGAACGGATTCTTACCGCCATTATTACGGTTTGTGGGTTATTTTTGTTGATTTATGCGAGCAATTTTGAAGCCCCAATTTCCTACGATCCAGTGGGTCCTAAAGCTTTTCCTATTTTATTAATGGGCTTAATTACAGCGAGTGCAGCGTATCTCACTATTCGACCGGCCATTATGTTTGAACCCGTGGAATTGGGATGGACAAAACATCTAGTCGTTAAGTTAGCGTTATGTGCGGTGGCTTTAACGCTATATGCATTAGTTTTTGAATGGCTCGGCTTTATTGTTGCAACCCTATTAATGACCATTGCAGTGGGCAAACTTTTCCATGGCAAAACCATACCGGTTTTGGTGACAGGTTTGGTACTTAGCATGAGTACCTACTATATGTTTGACCGTTTCTTGGATGTGCCATTACCACTTGGATTTTTTGGTTAAGGATGACCCGATATGGATGTATTAAGTTTTTTAATGATGGGGTTTGAGGTTGCTTTACAACCACAGAATCTTTTAATTGCTTTGATTGGCGCATTTATTGGAACGATTGTTGGCTTATTACCGGGTTTAGGTCCAATTAATGGTGTGGCAATTTTATTGCCGTTTGCTTACGCTTTAGGTTTACCTGTAGATAGCGCCTTGATTTTATTGGCAGCAGTGTATTTGGGGTGTGAATATGGCGGACGTATTTCAGCGATTCTGTTAAACGTACCCGGAGATGCTGGAGCCATTATGACCACGTTAGATGGTTATCCATTGGCACAGCAAGGTAAGGCAGGAATTGCATTGTCTTTGTCATCGGTCAGTTCCTTTGTTGGAAGTACTGTTGCCTTTATTGGGATTGTATTGTTTGCACCTATATTGGCGAAATGGGCAATTGCATTTGGTCCTGCTGAATATTTTGCTTTGATGGTCTTTGCAATTGTTTGTTTAACTGGTCTGGTCAGTACGCAGCCTTTTAAAACCTTAATTATGGCACTCATGGGCCTAGCACTTTCAACTGTGGGAATGGATGCAATTACAGGTGTATATCGCTTTACCTTTAACAGTGTGGGTTTAAGTGACGGTATTGCTTTTACTACTTTGGTTATTGGCCTATTTAGTGTAAGCGAAATCCTATTAATGCTCGAACGTACGACAATTGGTCAAGTTGCCTTAAAACAAGGAAAGCGTTCTCTTTTTAATCTTAAAGAGTTCTTTTTCTCGTTGGTTGCTATTATCCGCAGTTCAGTGATTGGTTTCTTCTTGGGTATTCTTCCAGGAGCAGGTGCAACCGTTGCAAGTGCGATGGCCTATACCACTGAACGAAAAATGGCAAAAGATAGTAGCAAGTTTGGTAAAGGTGACTTACGTGGGCTTGCTGCACCAGAAAGTGCGAATAACGCAGCCGCTTGTGGTTCATTTGTACCTATGTTGACACTCGGTGTGCCGGGCTCGGGGACGACTGCGGTCATGATGGGCGCGTTGCTTATGTACAATATTGCACCAGGTCCGCAGTTATTTGTTCAACAACCTGTATTGGTGTGGTCGCTGATTGCATCGCTTATGGTAGGTAATATCATTCTGTTGGTATTAAACTTGCCATTGGTAGGCTTCTTTGCCCGCATGCTGAGTATTCCTAATTACATTCTGATTCCGATCATCGCAAGTGTGAGTTTTGTTGGTGTGTATGCTATTCATAGCAATATCTTTGACTTGCTGTTATGTATGGGCTTAGGTGTATGTGGATATATTCTCAGAAAATTTGATTTTCCCTTAGCTCCACTGATTCTTGGTTTTGTACTTGGCGAATTAATGGAATCGAATCTGCGCCGTGCACTTTCAATTTCTCAAGGGGAACTTGATGTCTTATGGAGCAGTAACATTAGTATAGGACTTTGGATCATGTCAGGATTATTATTGATCTTGCCAATCGTTCGTAAATACTTGTTTATCAAAAAACAGCAAGCTTAATAGGACAGCAATAGTAGTCAGCATTGGTTGGCTATTATTGCTCTGAATTATGGAAAAAATAAGCTCAAATCTCAAAGGATTAGCAATTGCTCTGGTCGGAGCTTTAATTGCCAAATATTTGCATATTCCCTTGCCTTGGTTGCTTGGACCTTTATTGACGGCCTTATTGTTCGGTAGTGTTGGTCATTCACTTGCCTGTGATCCCCAGTGGCGACGCATAGGGCAGGTCATTATTGGTATGGCTTTAGGCCTATACTTTTCACCAGCTTTGGTACAGGCAGTGGCAGCATATTGGGGCTTTATCCTCATAGGTTTGGCATGGTCACTTGTGTTGGGTACATTGCTGGCTGGATTGCAATATCGAGTTAATACTTTGGATTGGGCTACTGCATGGTTTTCTTCGGCCATTGGTAGTGCCAGTGAAATGGTGAATATTGCAGAGCGCTACCAAGCTCAAGTCGATAAAGTCGTTGCCGCTCATAGCCTAAGAATTGTGATTTTGGTTGTGCTGGTTCCAATTTTTATGGAGCTTTATTTTCATGTCGAATGGACTGGTTTAAAGATACCAGTGTCGGATCAATTTAACTTTTTTCAGGTCATCTTACTGTTTTGTCTAGCTCTGTTTGTGGGTAAGGTTTTTCAATTCTTTAATCTTTTGAATGCTTGGATTTTGGGGCCACTTGCCATTATTGGGTTATTGTCATTTTGTGGAATACTTCAGATGAAATTGCCTGAATGGTTTACTGCCTTTGGTCAAGTCTGTATTGGTTGGTCATTAGGTAGCAAGTTTCCATTTAGCTTTTTAAGGAAAAATAAAAAATTTATTGGAATCACACTGATATTCAATTTACTAGCTTTAGTGCTATCAATAAGCGTTGCTTTATTACTGGTTAATTTAAGTCATACAGAAAAACAAATCTTGATTTTAGGCCTTTCACCCGGAGGTATTGCAGAAATGTCACTGATGGCTAAAGCTCTCGGACTCGCAGTACCGATCGTCGTTTCCTTTCAACTCTCAAGATTAATTTTCGTAATTCTCACTACACGCTTTTTTTATCAATACAGTTTGCAATGGTTTTTTAAATCTAAAAAGTAAGAGCTTTTTTAATATAAAAACTTTGTTGTGCTTACCGTTATACAAACCATAACTTTCCAATATGGCATCTACGGTCAAATCATTGGCGTTTGGAGCTAAGCAGAAGCATTCAAATCTACATAAAGTGAGGAATCAAAATAAAAAATATCCAGGATGGATCCATGAGTTTTGTTGTGAATAAAAAAATATTGATCTTAGGAATAACTTCAATTTGCACAAGCACCTTACATGCGGCTGCATTTGATAAAACAGGGCAGTCTGTAGCGGCATTTTTACAACCGGGTAACTATTTTGAAGCAAGTTTAGGAATCACAGATACCGATTTAAGTGGTGTAGAGTCGGGCACAAACCCTTCACATCAGTCAATTTTCGATATTGCCAATACAGATTATCGGCCGACTGCGGCTTTAAAATTACAGTTGGCACCGCAGTATTCATTTGGCTTGCTGTATGATCAACCATTTGGTGCCGACACAGAATATTCAGGCCTAAATGGCTTTGTCGCAACGCCAAAAGACACGGTTATGTTACCCAGTATTACAACAGCAGGACTTGCCAATGCTACTTCTGGTCAGGCTCCTACAGGAAATGCAAAATCAGAATTTGATATACAAAATTTAAGCTTTATTTTGGGGTATCAACCCACAAAAAACTGGAATCTTTATGCGGGGCCAGTCTATCAAACCTTTAAAAGTCAGGTTGAATTAAGGGGTAATGTATTTAGTCTTTACAACGGCTATGACTTTCACACCAAAACTGTAGGTGACTTGGGATGGTTAGCAGGGCTTGCCTACCAGATTCCGGAAAAAGCTGTGAAAGTCTCATTAACCTACCGTTCAGCCATTACTCACAAACTAAACGCGACTGAAAATGCCCCACTCATTGATATGTTAAGCACTCAACAAGGTCGTGATTTAGTTAATCAGCATCTAGACTACATGATTTCTATTGGTCAGATGACTCCACAAAAGAAAGCTTACTTAAATCAGATTATTGCCAATTTGCCAGAACAAGAAGATACAGGTACAACAAAATTTAAATCTCCTGATTCAGTGAATTTAGAGTTCCAGACCGGACTTCGTCAGGGAACGTTACTGTTTGTTAGTTTACGCTGGGTAAATTGGAGTGATCTTGCTTTGCAACCTTATCGCTTTGGTGAGATCTCAAAAGTTGTTGGCGTACTATCAACGCCAAGCCGTGCGGAAGGTTTTAATTTGGTTCGTTATTATGATGACCAATGGTCTTTAAATTTAGGGGTTGGACAACGCTTTTCACCTAAATGGTTAGGCTCTGTGTCGGTTGGATGGGACTCGGGAGCAGGTGATAAAGTGTCAACGGGTGGCCCAAGCAAGGGATATTACAACTTGGGCGTGGGTGCTCAATATAGCCCGACATCGCAATACTTTATTTCTGGTGGCGTGAAGTATTACTGGTTAGGCGATGCAAAAGCTCAGCTTGGCGCACAGGCGGGTAGTGACTATTATGTAGGTGAGTTTAAGGATAACCACTCAGTCAGCTATGGCTTAAAAATTGGATATAAATTCTAAACAATACAAAAATTAAAAGAGGAAATAGAGAATGGATTCATTGGTAATTACCGTATTCTTACCCATAGCCTTGGCGATTATTATGGCAGGTATGGGGTTGGAATTGACCCTCAAGGATTTTAAACGTGTTCGCCAGCATCCCAAAGCCGTATTTATTGCTTTGTTTTGTCAGCTCATTATTTTAGTAGCTATTGCTTTCATGATTTGTAAGGTCTTTGCTTTACCACCAATGATTGCTGTTGGGCTAATGTTACTTGCAGCTTCACCAGGCGGGGCCACTGCAAATTTATTTAGCTATTTATATAAGGGCGATATTGCCCTTAATATTACTTTAACGGCGATAAATTCAGTGCTCGCTGCTTTTACACTACCCTTGATTGTGAACTTCGCATTACTACATTTTGTGGCAAGTGAACAACACGTTGGATTGCAGTTTTCTAAAATAATTCAAGTATTTGTTATTATTTTATTTCCAGTCATCATTGGAATGTTGATTAGACATTTCTCACCAAAATTTGCAGAAAAGTTAAATAAACCCGTTCGTGTGTTTGCCATTGTATTTTTACTTTTTATTATTGCACTCGCGATTGCTAAAGATTATCAAAAACTTCTCGATTACATTGGACTCGTTGGCGGAGCAACCTTACTTTTCTGTGTTTGTAGTCTTGCAATTGGATATTGGTTGCCACGTTTATTTGGCATTAACAGCTTTCAAGCCAAAGCATGTGCATTTGAAATTGGCATTCATAACAGTACCTTGGCTTTAACGATTGCTTTAACTGTGATGTCAAGTTCGGATGCAGCAATGCCAGCAGCTGTGTATTCAATATTGATGTACATAATGGCCACTTTATTTGGTACCTTATTAAATCAATTAGAAAAGAAAGATGTAGCTAAAAACAAAATAATTATTAATTAACTGCAAAGATTATTAAAACGGAGCTTCATACATAATGAACAAATTTTTTAAAAACTGCCTATTTTTAGGATTATCGACTTTCATTGCAGGTTATGGAACTCTCCTTTATGCGGAAGCAAGTCCAACAACTTTGCCGGCGGTTTCGCAAAAAGCGTTAACCATTATTGATAGGCAAACAGAGTGGTTAAATAAGGTCTATAAAGACATTCATGAACATCCTGAACTTGGGTTTATGGAAACGCGTACCTCTGCCATTGTTGCCAAAGAGCTTAAGTCACTAGGTTTTGATGTTAAAACGGGAATAGCCAAAACAGGCGTGGTCGGCATTTTAAAAAATGGTGAAGGGCCAACAGTCATGTACCGTGCCGATATGGATGCCAACACTGTTGAAGAAGCGACTGGTTTACCATACGCGAGTAAAGTGCGTGTAAAACTTGATGATGGAACTGAAACACCTGTAGCACACATGTGCGGTCATGATGCACATGTGACATGGATGCTCAGCATGGCAAAAACCTTAGTCGCTTTAAAAAAGGAATGGAGCGGAACGATTATTTTAGTCGCGCAACCTGCCGAAGAACCGATCACAGGTGCAAAAGCTATGGTGACCGATGGCTTATGGACAAAATATAACTTGCCAAAACCTGATTATTTCTTTGCAGTGCATACCACACCTGCACCTGTGGGCGTGGTCATCAATGCACCGGGGCCACGTATGGCGGGAACCGATCAGCTTGATGTTTTATTTAAAGGTGTGGGTGGGCATGGTTCACTACCAATGCTCACCAAAAACCCAATTAGCATGGCGGCCAATGCAGTAAATCAATATCAAACCATTATGGGTAACGCAGTTGATCCGCAGCAAGCGGCAGTATTATCGATAGGTTCAATTCAGGCTGGAAACTCGAATAACGTGATTCCTTCTACTGCTTTGGTCAAAATGAACTTGCGCTGGTTTGATCCAAAAGTGCGTGAAACCATGTTAAATAACATTAAGTCTATGAGTGAAGGCGCGTCTCAAATGCAGGGGATGGGTAAAGACCAAATGCCGACCTTTACTTTTAAAGGTTCAAGCACACCTGTAATTAACAATAAAGAATTTTCAGCACGTTTAAATGGGCCTTTAAAAGCACTATTGGGAGATAAACATGTTCTAACTGAGTATCCTGCGGTTATGGGGTCAGAAGATGTTCATCATTTGTTAGGCGACCAAAAAGACATTCCTTTTAACTTTATGTTTATTGGTGTGGCAGACCCTGTTGTGTTTGCAAATGCAGTCAAACAAGGCAAACCTGTGCCTTATATTCCACATAGTCCAAACTACATTGTTGACTTAAAAGCTTTGCCAGTGGGTGCTAAAGTCACTACAGTTTCGATGCTAGAACTACTTACTAAAAAATAAATTACTCATAAAAAAAAGATGCACTTACATGCATCTTTTTTATCTAAGTTTTCAAAAGTTAAGAGCAAGCCAGATATTTTTCTCGATAATGGATAGGTGATAAATCGGTCCAGCGGCGAAACGCACGGGTAAAACTACTTACATCGGTAAAGCCAAGAATATAAGCAATCTCAGTAATATTATGGTTTGAGTTTTTAATATACGATAAGGCGAGTTCATGCCGAGTCTGATCAAGTAACTCACTATAAGAGGTGTTTTCGGCAGAAAGTTTGCGTTGCAGACTCCGTATGCTTAAGCCCAGACTTTTTGCAACGTCTTGTTGTTGAAAATCACCTGTAGATAATTTTTCAATTAATTTTACTTTCACTCGTGCCAATATATTTTCTTTATCGAGCCGTGCCAGATAACGATTAATAATTTCATCATATTCTTGGGTGAGGGTTGGATTTGCACCTTCTAGTGGTTGTTCTATGGTTGCCGTATCAAACACAATCATATCTTTGGGTGCATTAAAAACGATCGGAGCTTTTAAAATACTCTGGAATGTTTCTAGATCTTCTGGCTCTGAACGTCTTAGTTCAATCCGTAAGGGCGAAAAAACAGATCCTTGTAAAGCACGACTCGAGCGAATAAAAACGGAAATAAATGCATCTATTGATTCGGGCTGAACTTCGTCGGGAACATGAATAACGAAATAATGATTATTTCCTTGCCCATAAAACTCTAGCTCTGGAATATCTGTAACCACACGAAAATAACGAATAATTCTTAGAAACATCTCTTTTAGGGTGGTGCTGGTAATCAGTGAATGTCCTAACACATGAAAAGTATTTTGATTGACTTGGCTGGCAACTTTAAGGCCAAAACATGAATCTTGAGTTTTCTGAACTGCTAATTTCCATAAATTTGCTGTTTGTTTTAATGAATATCGTGCATCAGGATTACTCAGAGCCTGAATATCTAAACCTGCTTGTTCTAATAAAGGTTGACTATCAACACCGGCTTTTTCAAGCGCCTTTTGAATCGCTTTTACCCAGCTAGCCAGTGCCGTTGCTGTCTGTGGCATGTTATGTCCTATAACTTGTGATTCATATTCCTCTGAACAGTATAAAAGATTCAAAACTAAAAAATCTTTTGTTTATTTTGAATCTTTTTATTTTGGCATCCATAGCCAATAGATTGGCGTTTCGAGCTAAGCACACTTAGGGCGATCTAAATAAAGTAGGGGCATGAAAAACTGAGGAATAACGGATGACCTATATTTATAAAAATCCTGCCGGAATGACCGATAGCGAAAAAACGGAACATATTAAAAAAGTAGTAACAGCAGAAGGCGTGGCTTTACGCAAACGCCATCCTATTTTGAACCATCAAAATGCTATTGGGGCGATGATTCTATTTATATCTTTGGTCGGCATGATAGCGACTGCCGTGCTCTATATAAATCATCAACTTTCAGCTTGGTTTGCAATTCCGATTATTGCTTTTTTTGCATCGCTCACTCATGAGTTAGAGCATGACCTGATTCACTGGATGTATTTTAGAAAGAAACCATGGGCACATCATTTAATGATGGGCTTAGTCTGGTTAGCTCGACCAAGTACAATTAACCCGTGGAAACGTCGTGAGCTGCATTTTAACCATCATAAAAACTCAGGCACCGAAGTTGATTTAGAAGAAAGAGCTTTAACCAACGGAGAGCAGTGGAGCATACGTCGACTCATCGCGATTGGTGATAACGGCTTGGCGGTCTTATTCCGTATTATTTCAGCAAATAATTGGACGGTTAGAAAAGTAATTTTTAAACGTGCATTTATGGCTTATTTTCCGCTAGGGATTATTCACTGGTCGCTGTGGTATATCTTCTTAGGTTTTCACGCAGTTGATTTAGCTGCAAGCTTGGCAGATGCACCGATTGCTTGGTCAGCTACCACTTTAAATATCATGCATGTAGTTAATATTTTGACCGTTGTTTGGATTGCACCGAATGTGCTGCGTACCTTTTGCTTGCATTTTGTGACAAGCAATATGCATTACTACGGCGATGTCGAACTGGGTAATGTCATTCAACAAACTCAAGTATTAACGCCGTGGTGGATGATGCCGTTCCAATTGTTTTGCTTTAACTTCGGTTCAACGCATGCCATCCATCATTTTGTGGTGAAAGAACCATTCTACATTCGCCAAATGACGGCACCAGTTGCCCATAAAGTCATGCGTGATATGGGGGTGCGGTTTAACGATGTCGGAACCTTTAAAAGAGCAAATCGTTGGAACCTAAATGATTTATCAGAGTCAAAAAGTTAAAACATAGCTTTTTATCTCGCTCAAATGGACTGAGTTCTGTACAAAGCACTCAGTCCATTAATTATAAATTCACCTTAAAGATTATTAAAAATTAAACGGCTCTACTGAAACTTAGTAAAAAGCAGAATCACACCTAAGACACATAAGATTGAACCAATCACCTTATTAATCTGGACTTGCTTGGCTAACATTTTTTGTCTCAGTAGCATGGATGAAAACAGCACAGCAACCAGTGAAAACCATACGAAATGGGCAAATGACATAAAAAAGCCATAAGTCAAAAGAATGGTTTTAGGTGTGGTTAAGCTCACAATTTGCGTATAGGTGCTAATTACAAATAACGTAGTTTTAGGGTTGAGGGCATTGGTAAAAAAGCCGTACTTTATGGCTTGCAAAGTACCTATCGAGTTTAAAGCAGCAGTGTCTAAAACTGGTTTTTGAGTAAAAGTTTTATAGCCAATATAGATCAGATAAAGCGCGCCAATATACTTAACAATATTCAAAATTTGTGGCGTATAAGTCATCACAAAGGCAACGGCGACTAGCGTATAGGTCACATGCACCAACACGCCAAGCGATATTCCGAGTGAAGTGAACACACCTATTTTTCTGCCGTACAGATAACTATTTTTAGTCACAATCGCGAAGTCAGCGCCGGGGCTAACCACCGCCAAAATCGTGATTAGAATAACCGCAATGAACTCTGCCATTATCTTGCACTCTCGCTGAAAACGAGAGGATTAATCTGTACTTTTTGGAATGCATTTGAGAGGAGAACTGTTTTATTGAGAGCTGCTATTCTTTTGGTGAGAAAGATAGGGGTTTTACATTTATGAAGATAGATATCGATATCTAATATATTTTTCATCATCTAAAATAGGATTTAATAAAGATGATTTTTATTTTGAACAGAAACCTAAAAATAAAAATCGATAAAAACGACTACACATTTATGAGTTTTTGGAATGATCGAAAGAATATCGCTGAATTCATTAAAATTTTTCTATTTTGTGGCGAAGTATGGCAGTGTGACTTTAGCTGCAAAGAAATTATTTGTGACGCAAAGTGCGGTTAGTAAACAGATTTATAATTTAGAAGAAGCTTTAAATACGACTTTATTCGACCGAAAAAATAAAACACTTGTGATGACTGAGCAGGGTGAAATCTTACTGAGTTGTTGCCATCAGGTTTTTGGTCAACTCGATGAATGTTTAATAAAACTCAGCCAGCCTAAAACTCATAACAAGCAACTGGTTTTGTCGTGTGAACCGACTCTTTCCATGAAATGGCTCATTCCGCGGCTCTCAAAATTTAAAAAGCTCGGGCATGATTTTGAAGTTGTGCTACTCACAGCAGGCGGCGTGGTCGATTTTGAAAAAGATAATATTGATATCGCGATTCGCAGAAATGACTTTGATTGGGGAGAGCATATCTATAGCGAAAAGATTGCCGATGAATATATCGCTTTAGTTCAAGCAACCAAGCCATCGGAAACAACCGACGTACTCATTTCGACCTCTAGACCGAATTTTTTCAAAAATATCACTCGCATTGCTGAGTTAAAGCAGAGTTTAAAAGACTACGCTAAAGTTGAACTCGAACATTTTTATCTATGTTTAGAAGGTTGTTTGGCTGGACTCGGCGCAACGGTCATCTCAATTTATATGATTGAAAAAGAGCTTGAGTGGAACTTACTGAAAAAAATTTCACCTGTTGTGCAAGATAATTCAGCCTATTTTTTACTTTCTCATAGTGCTTTTGAGGAAGATTCACGTAAAACCATATTTTTAGAATGGCTAAAAGCAGAGATGAATGAGAGTCAGCACACATTACTTTAGGTTGATTCTTTTTAACTTGAATTTTTACTATTAAGTATTTGAAAATAATCTTAAATTTTAAAATTTCAGGCGGTGCAACGTGAGCGCCGTATATTGAATTTCTGTTGTCTAAAAGTCCCAAAGATGAAAAAAATTTAACTTCATACTTATTTATTAAACTCTAAACATGAATATCACTCAGTTTGTAATGAGACTAAATCATTTTTATTCATGTTGTGATTACGGTATAAATCTATTCATGCTCTGAAGCGCTCCAGTAATTCACTTTGATAAGACCATAAGGCACAAATCTGACAAGTCTGGAAAGTTTAAAAAGAGCAAAAAGTTTTTATTTAGGTTTTATCTCAGAAATTAGGGTACTGATCACAATGAGTAAAGAATTTACATTTACGATTAAGAGTATTTGTTTCGATGAGAACTATCGTCCAGCAGACAATACACGTATTACAACCAACTTTGCTAACTTGGCAAGAGGGATGAGCCGCGAAGAGAATTTGCGCAATACATTGCAGATGATCGACAATCGTTTCAATGCCTTAGCTCATTGGGACAACCCTAAAGGTGACCGCTATGGCGTTGAACTCGAAATCATTTCAGTTGAAATGAACATTGATGCCGAAAACCGTACCAGCGGACTTCCTCTCATCGAAATATTGAAAACCAATATTGTTGATAAGAAAACCAGTGAGCGCATCGAAGGTATTGTAGGCAACAACTTCTCGTCTTATGTACGTGACTATGACTTTAGTGTGCTGTTGTTAGACCACAACAAAAACAAGTCGACTTTTAGCACGCCAGAAAAGTTTGGTGAATTGCACGGTAACTTGTTTAAGAGCTTTATTAACTCTGAGACTTATAAAGCCAACTTTAAAAAGGCGCCTGTGATTTGCTTAAGCGTTTCGACGACTAAAGAATACCACCGTACTGAAAACGAACATCCTGTTTTAGGTGTTGAATACAAGCAAGAAGACTATTCATTAACTGATGAATATTTCCAAAAAATGGGCTTAAAAGTTCGCTACTTCATGCCGCCAAATAGCGTTGCGCCGTTAGCGTTCTATTTTACAGGCGATTTGTTGAGTGATTACACCAACCTTGAGTTGATTAGTACCATCAGCACGATGGAAACATTCCAAAAGATTTACCGTCCTGAAATTTACAACGCAAATTCAGTGGCTGGAAAATCTTATCAACCAAGCTTGAAACACGAAGATTATTCAGTTACTCGAATTGTGTATGACCGTGAAGAACGTAGCCGTTTGGCTATTGAGCAGGGGAAGTTTGTTGAAGAGCAATTTATCAAACCATACCAAGCGATTCTTGAGCAGTGGTCTGCTAATTACGCTCCTAATTAATCAACATACGGGTCATTGATCATGAAAAAATTATTACCAACTTCAACTGCTGGCAGCTTACCAAAACCGTCTTGGCTTGCAGAACCTGAAAAGCTTTGGTCACCTTGGAAACTTGAAAACGAAGGCTTAGTTGAAGGTAAAAAAGACGCGTTACGTTTGGCGTTGCACGAACAACAACTTGCTGGCATCGACATTGTGAGCGATGGCGAACAAACCCGCCAACACTTTGTGACTACGTTTATTGAACACTTAAATGGCGTAGATTTTGAGAAGCGCGAAACAGTTCGTATTCGTGACCGTTACGATGCAAGCGTGCCATCTGTGGTAGGTGCGGTGTCTCGTCAAAAGCCTGTGTTTGTTGAAGATGCGAAGTTTTTACGTCAGCAAACCAATCAACCAATTAAATGGGCATTACCTGGCCCAATGACCATGATTGATACGCTTTACGATGGTCACTACAAGAGCCGTGAAAAACTGGCTTGGGAATTTGCCAAAATCTTGAACCAAGAAGCGCGTGAGCTAGAAGCTGCTGGTGTAGATATTATTCAGTTTGACGAACCTGCATTTAACGTATTCTTTGACGAAGTAAATGACTGGGGCATCGCGACTTTAGAGCGTGCAATTGAAGGTCTAAAATGTGAAACTGCGGTGCACATTTGCTACGGTTACGGCATTAAAGCCAACACTGACTGGAAAAAGACACTCGGTTCTGAATGGCGCCAGTACGAAGAAGCTTTCCCGAAACTTCAAACGTCTAACATTGATATCATCTCGTTAGAATGTCACAACTCACATGTGCCTATCGATTTACTCGAACTCATTCGTGGTAAAAAAGTCATGGTTGGTGCAATTGATGTTGCATCTAACCAGATTGAAACACCAGAAGAAGTGGCTAACACACTACGTAAAGCGCTTCAGTTTGTAGACTCTGACAAGCTTTACCCTTGCACAAACTGCGGCATGGCGCCTCTTTCTCGTGAAGTGGCACGTGGCAAGTTAAATGCTTTAAGTGCAGGTGCAGAAATCGTTCGCCGAGAACTGACGGGTTATGATCTTACTGCTTAATATTTACCAATAAGTGGTATAAAGGGTTACTTTTTTGATGGCAGTTGATAATCAAACAAGTAACCCTCATTTTACTTACTACATGTCGCTCTAATTAGATCGCATGTCGATAAAGTACCTTCCTGATGGAGTTGGGCGGTATAGCAAACACACAGGACAAGGTACGGTTCAATTTAGGAATAATGTCATGGTTCAAGCAACAGACTTTAGAAATGCAATGTCTTTACTCACAAGTGCAGTTAGTGTTGTGACTACGGCAGGCATGTCTGGCCGTTTTGGATTTACTGCCTCTGCTGTTTGTAGTGTGACTGACACACCTCCGACATTATTGGTGTGTATGAACCAATCTGCGAGTTCACATGCACATTTCCTAGATAACAAAATCTTAACTGTGAATGTGTTAGGCGCGCATCACGAACATATTTCAAAAGCATTTTCATCTAAACTCACACCAGAAGAGCGCTTTAAACATGGCGCATGGATTGAGTTAGAAACAGGTTCGCCTGTGTTAGATGATGCTTTGGTGAGTTTCGATTGTGAGATTGAGCAAATTCAACAAGTCGGCACACACACGATTTTTATATGTCCGATTGTGGCGATTAAACAAAGCCAACATGACCAAAGTCTGGTTTATTTTAACCGTGCTTATCACCAAGTGGGGCAGACAGAGATTGTTTAAACCTACTTTTTATAAAATTTAAAATAATAATTTAATAAATCTAAAAATTATAATAAATTTAATAACTTATGTGGTTTTTGATATTGACACAACTAGTCTCCCGAATTATTCTCGCTTGCTTACTGTTATGGTAGAACGAGAGGGAGACACCTTGTGTGTACTGGTTTCGTCTTGTCCAGTCTGTCAACTCTCTTTCGTCCTACTACCATTATTTGAGAGTGATTAGATAGAACTCCTTTATTATGGTGGAATGGAAGAATGACGCTTTGTGCGTGCTGGGGTACTTGAGGCCAGTCTGTCAACTTTCTTTCATCCCACCACCATTATTTGAAATTTATAAAATTCAATTAAATATAATATCTAAAATAATAATTAAGTTAATCTAATGAAAAACAATAAGAAATTTAAATACTTGTCATAAAAGCTACATTGACACCTCTAAACTCTCAGATTATGCTTTGCGTGCTGGCCACATTGCCAGCCGGCTTTGACAGGCTGCTTTTTGAGAACATTGAAAAAACTCGTTTTTTTGATGTAAACCCGCTCGTCCCTCTTTTGTTGCGGTAGGACGGAAGGGGGACGCCTTTGTGCGTGCTGGGTTCTCAAAACCAGTCTGTCAACCCTCTTTCGTTCTGCCACCATAATTCCAAATGAATGCTTTGGCAGAACTCCCAAAATCAGGAGTTGGCTATGTACATCCATCATTTCTTGGCATTCATTGTCAAAAGCTATAACAACACAGCTTAAAAAATTACAGCAGCTTGAACGCCATTAGGTTTTCAGGCTTTAAGTCATTTTTACTTAAAACTTAGCAAATACAAAACTTGAGATGTGCCAAGCACCGTCTTACGGCTTTGCTGTGCCTTTTTTTCTCCCAGAAAGGGCACAGGCTTTTTATCTCATTTAGAAACAACAAGAATTTATAACGGTAAAACTATGCCAACTTTAGAAAGATCTTCCAAAAAATTACAGGTTATTCAAACCGCCATCCAACTCTTTACCACGCATGGATTTCATAGTGCAGGCGTAGACCTGATTATCAAAAAATCCAAAATTCAAAAAGCCACGTTTTATAACTACTTTCACTCAAAAGAACGCCTTGTTGAGATGTGTCTAATCTTTCAAAAAAGCCGACTCAAAGAAGAAGTTCTGGCAATTGTCTATTCACACCGCTACCCAACCGCAGCCGATAAACTTAAAGAAATTGTCCGTTTACATGTCGATGTGAATAGCCTTTACCATCTTTTGTTTAAAGCCATTTTTGAATTAAAACTGCTTTATCCACGGGCTTATCGCATGGCAGTTGAATACCGTAAATGGCTACTGAAAGAAATTTTTGATCTAGTCTTTAGTCTGGAAACTAACAAACTCAAACCCGATGCCAACATGGTTTTAAACTTAATTGATGGCTTGATGCTACAGGTTTTAAGCTCTAATCGTTTGGATGAACGGGATGTGGTGTTGGAAAGGTTTTGGGGGAGGGGTAATAATAAAATAGTATACGGTGACTATACTTAAGGTTATTCAATAAAATTTTATTTTCATGCTAATATTTAACCGCTAAGGGTGTATGAAATATATTTATATATTATTTTATATATTAATTTGAGAGTGGTTATTTAGTTTAGGATATATTAATAATGAAATTATTTATAAAAATTATTTTATCCTTAGTAGCTGTTTTTCTTATTCTATTAATTTTAACTTCATCTTTTAACCTGCAATCAAAAGTTTTTAAATTATTTTATCCTGATTGGATTGAAGTAAAAGATTATAAAATTTTAGATTATAAAGTTTACTGTTCAAGTAAACCATGGCGACGAGGAATGGATAGGAATGCTCGTGGAAATATAAAGTATCAATATACATATCGAAATACTACTTATACATCAGAAAAAGAAGATTTTTTGGTTGTATATAGACTGTTTATCTCTGAAAATTGTGATGAGATGAAAGAGCAAAACATATCTATATTTAATGAGATAAAGAAAAATAATGAAATAAAAGTTTTTATTTCACTAGACGCAAAGAAATCGAAAATATTAATAACCAAAAAAGGTTTATCATTTAGAAATTCTTGGATGATAAACCTTATGTTAGAAATCCAGTTAATAATTTTAGTTTTAATTGGTTTAATTATATATCTGATTGTGACTTCTAAGAAGTAAATTACTTAGAACTATTGGAAGTGTTCTAATGCTTCTTTTGCTGGCTCATATCCATTGTCGGCAGCTTTTTGGAACCAAAATTTAGCTTTTTCATAATCCGAGAAAACATTAGCATACATATAGGCTAGATTATTTTGAGCTTCAGGTACGCCTTTTTCTGCTACTTTTGTATATAGCTCTAAAGCTTTTTCATTATCTTGTTTAACAAGAGTACCATCAGAATAAATATTTGCTAAATTATATTGAGCTTCAGAAAGATTTTGATCTGCAGCTTTCTTATATAATTCTAGTGCTAAATTAATATCTTTTTTTATTCCATTCCCTGAAAGATAAGCATTTGCTAAATTATATTGAGCTTTAGCATATCCTTGATCAGAAGATAATTTATAAAATTCTAAAGCTTTTGATCTATCTTTATTTACATAATAGCCATTATCGTACATCAAACCCAAATTATATTGAGCTTCTGGAAAGTTGTTTTTAGCAGCTTTCTCATACCAATAGTAAGCTTTTTCTTCATTTTTCGGAGTGCCTATTCCTTTGGAATACATTCCTGCTAAATCATTTTGTGCAATAGGTAAGCCTTTTTCAGCTGCCATTTGGAAATAAGAAAAAGCTTTTTGATAGTCTTTAGGAGCATCTTTACCTAAGAAATATTTACCGCCTTGTTCATATAATTGGCTTGCTTCACTTTGAGTTTTATTTTGTTGGGGAATAGGTTCTGAGCAGCCTGCACTACCTAATAAAAATACACTTATGAGGCTAGAAATCATTAAATACTTTAAATTCATAATATAACTCTTTTAAATTAATCTGCTCCAACTATATGCCATTCTAGCATTGGATCTCTTTTGATCGCCTCTTGCTTTTCTTTTTCTGCTGCTTTTGTTTCAAGTTCATCTACCATATCTATTGCATCAAGAACACCTTGAGCTGTCTGGATGGCAGTATTTGTTTTTCCAACCTTTTCTCCTAAATAATCTCCAGATTCTTTTAGTCCATATTTTAAACCTATTGCTGCACCAGCACAGGTGAGACCAACAACTGTAGCTTTTCTAGGATCTAATCGTTTTATTGCTACTTTTGCGCATTTTCCAGCAGCAGCAAGCCCAGCTACTTCACCTGTCTTTTCTCCAGCTTTAGATAACACTAATGTAGAAGATTTTGTTGCAAGGGCTTCAGGGTTTCTATCGACAATAGCTAAAGTTAACTCTACTCCGTCTCCAAAGTTACCTGCTTTTGATCCTAATTTATCAATCTTGGTACCGAATTTTTTAGTATCGAATACTTTTGTATGCTGATTACCCTTAAAAATTCGTCCTGTCTGGGGATTTTCTTTATAAAATCGAAATTCCTTAGCTTTTTCCAATCTTTCTTTACTAAACAAAGGCGTATTTTTTGAGTGGATAAGACCCCATCTAAAATTGTAATTATCTACAACGGAGGTTCCATCTTTTAAATACCCTAATACATCTGAAGTTTTAGCAGCTACATTACCAGCAGTTTCGAGATGTTCTCTAGTAAAAACTGAAACAGGCCTACCATTCTGGTTTACTTTCTGTTGTAAATCTTTCTGTTCATTTGCCATCTTTATCACTCACAATACTTTTGAATATTCAATTATTTATGATAGTTACTTCTTAAATAATCGCCTTTCTCATCTGTTTCTTGTAATAAATCGATTTCTTTTAAGATTTTAGGGCTTACTAAAATTATCTCTCTTACTAAGTTATTTTCTATTCTTAGTATTGGTTTAAATTCATTAGTAATTAAACTTTTAACGGATAGGATTGGAAAATCATCTTTAGGACATACAAATACGGCCTCACCATCATTATTTGTTCTACACTCCATAAGAATTTTATTATTATCATTACTTAAATTAAACTCTAAATTTGGTATAGGATCTCCTACAAAATCTAGGAATTTAATATAAGTATTATCCTCAATAGTTCCACCAAAACGGCTAATATAATAGTGCCATTCATCGCCACCAATCAGAACTTTAACTTTTTCCTGTTCCTGAGATCTGATGCGTCCAGTCCTACCATACTGGTCAAGGAAGCCAGTTTTTACTTGTCCATTTGAATGTAAAACAGAATATTTAATATTTGATGTATCTGGAAATAGATTATAAACATCTAATTTATTACTAAAAGGAGATTGAACGTTAGGGATTTCGGGTAAAGAATAATTAGCTTTTTCCCCGCTTTTAAAAAGGTGTTGCCCAGCTTTCGGCTCAAATTTTCCTGGTGTAATCAGGGTAATACCATCTTTATTAATAATAATTTGAGAACCACCAGCCATCAATAACCTCAATTTTTATAAAAAAAATATTCAGAACTTTGTATAGATATAGCCTAAAATAAATGTATATCAAATGTCTCGTTATTTTACGTAAAATATGACTTTCATCTTAGCTATTCAATTAAACGATAGCATTATCGTTGCAGCTGATAATAAAAGAGTAACTGTAAATGAAACCTTAGATGTTGAACTTTCTACTACACATTACTCGAAGTTATATGCTTGGGAGCAAGGTATTATTACTGGTACGGGCGAATCAAGAGTAGTTCAGCAATCTGTTGATATATTTAAAAATATAGCAAAATCTAAATTAAGAACTTTACCTGAATGTTTAGATATTTCTAAGAGAATACGAACCTTAGAGTTAGGTCAAAACCTTGATCAGGTTCATAATGGAAAACTACTTTGCTCTAGTTATAGTCAAGAAGGTGCGCAATTATATAAAATTGAAAGATTTGATAAAAATTCTCAGCATACGCTGCAAAAAGTTTCTCCCATGGAGATTATTATTTGGTTGTTTCATCCTAATGTAGACTTGATTGCAGATAATTTGAATAACCTATATTTTGACCTTAAAGATTATTCTTATTTTTCAAATCAAGTTGATTGGATCAATTATTATATCAATAGGCTTACACCAATTTATCAAAAACAAAGTAAGGTCGATCCATATATGAGTCAAAGCTTTGATATCTTTTTTCAAACGAAAGATGAGCATTTCTTTGGGCATATTCCTAATACACAAAATATTCCTTTAAGCTTTCAACAAGTTTTTAAAAATAACAGCTATATTAAATAGATATAAAAAATTTTAAATAAAGCTACTAAATTTTACGATGGCTATTACCTTAGGCATAGCCATAAAATTACTGGCTTAAAGCATCACTGGTTTGATAAAAAGTTATACCCGTTTACAGGAAACTTTCTTCATACTCCACATACCCATCTTCAATTGCAGGAATAATCTCTACAAACTCAAAGTAGGGCACAGTACAAAATTCAGAGTCTCGAATCGCATCAATCACAAAATAATAATCTTGCAGAGATGTAGTCTCAAACACAGCAATATCACTGGCTTTAGTACTAAACGCTTCAACGTCATACCAGCGAATTTTTACAGTAGAGTACTTTTCAAAAATCGGTTCAAGCTTTTGTGTACTAAACTCAGCCCGCTTTTCACGAGGTAAAAAAGCCCAAATATTATGAATTGGACTTTTTGTTAAACAGTAAGATTATGATTTATATTAGATAAAAAATTACATTTCGCATAAGCTGTACTATGTTAATTTTAGGAAAACTTAACTACCGTTCAATCTGAAGTGTGTTTCAAAAATATATTTAATTTTTAAAAGTATGGGTAAATTAAGCAGAAATTAGGTCTTGCTTCAATTCATTTAGTAGACTGATGAATTCTTCTAATGGAAATTTGAATATTACCTGATCTGGTAATATTCTCCACTCATGAAAAAACTGAATTTCGATATTGTCATTCCCCTTATCTTTATTCAATTGACAAAGTATTTGGTTTTTATATGAGATCTCTATTGTAATCTTTTCATATCTAGTATCACTGAAATAATCAACACTAAAGTCATTATATGCGGTCATTTATTAAGCTTTTTTATTAGGGCATCAATAGATTATCCTATGATTTAAAGATATCAAAGCATCTATCTATTTAAAATAATGGGCGTTATCTGAAACCATATTTAAAAAGATTTTTAAAATCAGAGTGTTAAGAATTTTTATCTACTACAAAAAAAGCAAAATTCCGATTTTGACACAAATCGGCTTTTTTATGAGCAGATTTGATAGTTCTCGCCAATCATTTTAACTAAAAATCACTCTGTACAACTTGAGTGAGACATAACTCGGTTTAACTTAAAATTTCTTTTTTAAATTCAAAATTAGAATAAAAGCTAATTCTTATCACAACAGATATTCTTGTAGTTCTTTTTCAATTGTTTCGCTAATCAACGTTGAATAGTCACTATCCTTAGTATCTAAATGACGCATTAACCACACATCTTGTTTTAAAGTTTGCTCAGGTAGTATGGGTACTAAACCAGAAGCCTGTGCAACAAAACAAGGCAGGGCTGTAATTCCTTGTCCTTCAATGACTGCTCGTAGTTGCGAGTGCATGTTATCAAAAGATAAAGCAGGGGTTGCATCTTGGGTGAGTTCACACATCCATTGTGCTAAGAAAGTATATTGAAGGCTTCGGTCCCAACCAATTATACGATGATTCAGTAAATCATCAGCCGTTTCAGCATGCTCTGTCAAACTGGCAAGATAATCCTTACTACCATAAAGCCCATACTCCAGTTGGCCAAGGCGTCGAATAATGTAACGCCCGCTTTCTGGTCGAACAAGTCGAAGAATAATGTCAGCTTCCCGTCGGGAAAAATCAACAGGAACGACACTCGTTGAGATCTCTAATTGTAAATCTGGATGCTTCAGTTGTAATGTCGTTAGCTTTGATTGAAGTAACTGCTGCCCAATTAACTCAGGTAAAGCAATGCGGAACAATGATTGCTGCCCTTGATCGTTGTACCGTTCCATTGCTATTAAATGCTCTTCAGCTTTTTCAGCCAAAGCAAAAAAGTGTTTTCCAACGTGGGTAAGTGTATAGCCATCACTGTCTCGGGAAAAAAGAGTCGCATTGAGACTTTTCTCCAGTTCAGCAGCTCTGCGATGTACGGTAGAAACACTAATACCAAGTAATTTTGCACTGCGGCTCAACCCGCCAGTTCGCCCAATAGCTAACAAAATTTTAGTATCGTCCCAGTTCATACTTTTCCATATTTAGAAAATGCGTTTGCAATAAAAACTATAGTATCCCCGATGTTTAGATTTATACAATTTAAACAACTACTACAAAGACTCAAAAACTAATGATATGAGACGACTATAAACCTTTTAGAGCTATGACATGTTTTGCTGCAATTAAATAAGATTTTCTGGTTATGGCGGGAGCTATTTCTGAGATCACAATATTAACAACAGAGGAGTTCTGCCATGACGACCATTTATGTGGTTGATGCATTTACCACCAGACCAAATACAGGAAATCGAGCAGGGGTTGTGCTAGATGCTGACCATCTTTCAACTCAAGAGATGCAAGATATTGCTGCATTTGCAGGGTATTCAGAAACTGCCTTTGTTTTGTTACCTAAAGATCAAAGCCATGACATACATGTTCGATATTTTACCCCTACAAATGAAGTCCCGATCTGTGGACATGCCACAATCGCCACTCATTTTTTACGTGCAACTACAGGCCACCAATCAGACTATCCCTTAATCGCAAAAACAGGAGCTGGTCATTTACCCGTTTCAATATTTGGAAATCCAGAAGCGTTATTGGTGAAGATGACCCAAGGTCGCGTAGAGTTTTTATCACCTTTTAATGCGAATCAACGGAGTGAACTTGCAAGCGCACTGGGTGTGAGCGAGAGTGACTTTGCTAACTTACCCATACAAGTTGTCACGACGGGCCATTCCAAGGTGATGGTGCCAATGCGGAGCAGAAGTAAGCTTGATGGATTGACTTCGAACAATGAAAAATTGAAAGCTATTAGTGCTGAAATAGGTTGCAATGGTTTTTTTCCATTTGTCTTGGAAGGTAGTAAACAAGAACCTATTACGTATGGTCGAATGTTCGCACCTGCAATCGGTATTAATGAAGATCCTGTAACGGGTAATGCAAATGGTCCAGCAGGAGCGTACCTTGTTCAACACGATTTAATCGACTGTGACCAGAAAGTAACTTATTGGGGATATCAAGGTCTCGCAATAGAAAAACCGGGGCGGGTTTTAGTGACAGTTGAGAAAACAGATTCAATATTACACGTTAGCATTGCAGGACAAGCGGTTTTAGTTGGCTCAGTTTTGTACTCGGGTAAAGATTGATTATATTTAAGAAATTATGACATTTTGAGTAATAAAAAACCGCTATAGATAGCGGTTTTTTATTTAGTAGATACTTAAACTTACCAGCTTAACGCACCACCAGTTTGGTAGTCAGTTACGCGAGTTTCGAAGAAGTTCTTCTCTTTACGTAAGTCCATCATCTCAGACATCCACGCAAATGGGTTAGTTACACCAGCAAATTGCTCTGGTAAACCTAACTGCGATAAACGGCGGTTACAGATGAATTTCAAGTATTCTTCCATCATGCTTGCGTTCATACCCAATACACCGCGTGGCATTGTGTCACGTGCATATTCGATTTCAAGCATCGTACCTTCAACAATCATTTGAACCACTTCTTGTTGGAACTCAGCAGTCCAAAGGTGAGGGTTCTCAATCTTGATTTGGTTAATCATGTCGATACCAAAGTTCAAGTGCATAGATTCATCACGCAAGATGTATTGGAACTGCTCAGCAACACCGTTCATCTTGTTACGACGACCCATACTCAAAATTTGAGTAAAGCCACAGTAGAAGAAGATCCCTTCAAGTACACAGTAGAATGCGATCAAGTTACGAAGTAAGCGTTGGTCGTTTTCAGGTGTGCCTGTGTGGAAATTAGGATCAGTTAAAGATTGAGTATATTTCAAGCCCCAAGCTGCTTTACGTGCAACAGATGGAACTTCACGGTACATGTTGAAGACTTCGCCTTCGTCCATACCCAAAGATTCGATACAGTATTGGTAAGCGTGAGTGTGAATTGCTTCTTCAAACGCTTGACGCAAGATGTACTGACGGCATTCAGGGTTAGTAATGTGACGGTAAATCGCCAATACCAAGTTGTTTGCAACCAAAGAGTCCGCAGTCGAGAAGAAACCTAAAGAACGCATAACAATAGTACGCTCATCTTCGGTCAAGCCATTTTCAGACTTCCAAAGCGCGATGTCATGGTTCATGTTAACTTCTTGAGGCATCCAGTGGTTTGCACACCCGTCAAGATATTTTTGCCAAGCCCATTCATATTTAAATGGTACAAGTTGGTTCAAGTCTGCACGACAGTTAATCATGGCTTTGTCGTCAACTTGAACACGTTGGGCACCCATTTCTAGCTCTTCAAGGCCAGGGGCAACGTCTAAATGTTCTAAGGCTTGAGCGGCTCTAGCCACTGTATCGGAGGCAACTGTTGGTCGCACGGAATGGGTTCCAGCGGATTGTGGAGCTGCCACGCTCGGCGATGATGGCTGCGCAGTAGATACATTCTGCGAATCTGACGCTTTTTCCGATTGGACGGGCGCAGACTTGTGTTCAGGTGTAGTCGGTTTTTGCGAATCATCTTCAAAATCGTCCCAACTTAAAATGGACATGGGATTCTCCTACTTAGTAAGTAATGAACCCCTGAAATAAAGAGAAGATTATAGTCTCCTCTTTATTTCAAAACCATTTATTATCACTAATGAATGGTAGGGGTATTTACTCCTTTAAAATGTTTAACAAATTTTGGTCGATTGGAAAAACCGCAAGACGGTCACTCTGATCAACACAATGCCTAAAATCATTTGTAATTTCATCAATCGATTTCGTAGTGCGAAGTAACCAAATCGATTGTTGTAATCTCTCGCAATCATAATTCCTAAGTGATTGATATATCTTGGAATAATGTGAGCGAGTCTTATTTTTTAAATCGTAGCTTAAACACCATAACGGCATAAAATATTCCTTCAAATTGGGTCAAGACGTTACTTTTTTCTAATCGCATTTTTAATGCTCCTTAAAACAAAGTGTTAGTTAATAGATGAAAATTAACAGTTGACTCATAGCCCAAAGTGAACGAATATTCGTTTTACTTTCTACCAAGAAAGCTATCAGTCAACCAAGTTCTTGGTTATCTGAGAATCATGTGGGGGATATTGCAGTATCCCCAACATTTTTCTTAAAACCTTCTAAATTTTAAATTGCTCTAAATATCTACAATCTTCAAATTTAGATTTGATTATGTATTTCTACATCATCAAAATAAGTAATTCTTTTTGAAAACTTACTTATTTTGATTACGTTGTTGTTTACGAATCGCTAAAAAAGCGTACATCATCGGTAGATAAAAAAAGATAAATGAAAAGACTAAAACCATGAGTCCTAATTTATAATTTTCGGTCAAATGATACATAGTCTTTCCTTTATCTACTCAAATAATTTTATTAAAACATAAGGTTATTTGAATAAGCCGTTGCCAATATATCGCTAACGATTTTACAAATGCTAGGTAGGAAAATGTAAAAAACAAACTGTTTAATCAATCCTAAAGCAATTTTATAAAATTTTTGCTTGGTTTGTTTACTTGGGAGTATTAGCGCTCCCAAATAAATAAAATATCTATAAAGAATTACACATTTCCTTTCAATTTGAACCCAATAAAGCAGAATTACCTCTATTTGACTCATACGACGGTTTAGTGTGTTTTTTTCTTTAGGTGTCAGCTTTAGCTTTTTGCTAAAGGAATCTTTTTTCTTAAACATAATTACCTTGTTAGATATTTATGCTACATGTAGCCCATGTTTAAAGAATTATCAGTGGGCTACAAATGTAGCCGTTATCTGATATAGAGACCTTTATAAGCTAATTACTGACAAGCTTCACAATCAGGGTTGTCGATTGAACAAGCCATTGGTACAGGAGCTGCTTGAGTAAAGCCTTCTTCTTCAACTGCTGCTTCTGGTTTCTTCGCTTCTACAACAGGGGCAGCAACCGCCGCGGCTTCAACAGTCGCAGGTTTAACTGCGTTTAAAGCACCTGTGTTGATTGTAGATTTTTCAGCAGAAGTTGCACCTAAAGCTCGGAGGTAATAAGTCGTCTTAAGACCACGTAACCATGCCATCTTGTAAGTGATGTCAAGTTTCTTACCATTTGCACCAGAGATGTAAAGGTTAAGCGACTGAGCTTGATCAATCCATTTTTGACGGCGTGATGCAGCATCAACGATCCAACGTGTATCCACTTCAAACGCAGTAGCAAAGATTGCTTTTAATTCTTCAGGAATACGAGCAATTTTTTGTACTGAACCTTCAAAGTGTTTAAGGTCGTTAACCATTACTGTGTCCCAAAGACCGCGTTCTTTTAATGCACGAACAAGGTATGGGTTAATAACAGTGAACTCACCAGACAAGTTAGATTTCACATATAAGTTTTGGAATGTTGGCTCAATAGATTGAGAAACACCACAAATGTTAGAGATGGTAGCAGTTGGAGCAATCGCCATCACGTTTGAGTTACGCATACCGTCTTTTTGAACTTTGGCACGTAAAGTGTCCCAGTCTAAACGTTGAGTACGGTCAACTTCGAACATGCGCTCTGGACGAGACTTCGCAACAATTTCTAAAGAGTCGATTGGAAGGATGCCTTGATCCCACAATGAACCTTTGAATGTTGAGTAAGCACCACGTTCAACAGCCAAGTTGCTTGAAGTTTCAATCGCGTAGTAGCTAATTACTTCCATTGATTCATCGGCAAAATCAACAGCAGCGTCTGAACCGTAAGCAATACCCATTTCGTATAGCGCATCTTGGAAGCCCATGATACCCATACCCACAGGGCGGTGTTTCAAGTTAGAGTTTTTCGCTTGTGGTACAGCGTAGTAGTTAATGTCGATAACGTTATCGAGCATACGTACTGCTGTTTTAATAGTGCGAGCTAACTTTTCACGGTCTAATACACCACCTTGAACGTGTTGTACAAGGTTGATCGAACCTAAGTTACATACTGCAATTTCGTCTTGATTTGTGTTCAAGGTAATTTCAGTACATAGGTTAGATGAGTGAACTACGCCAACATGTTGTTGTGGTGAACGTAAGTTACATACATCTTTGAATGTGATCCACGGATGACCAGTTTCAAACAACATAGAAAGCATTTTGCGCCATAAGTCTTTAGCACGTACTTTCTTGTGTAGCATGTTAGTTTCTTTCGCTACAGACTCATAGTAAGCATAACGCTCAGCAAATTCAGCACCAGTTAAGTCGTGCAAGTCTGGAGTTTCAGAAGGGGTAAATAATGTCCATTCACCATCTTCAAATACACGTTGCATAAACAAGTCTGGAACCCAGTTCGCAGTGTTCATGTCGTGAGTACGGCGACGGTCATCACCTGTGTTTTTACGAAGCTCTAAGAACTCTTCGATATCTAAGTGCCAAGTTTCTAGGTATGCACACACAGCACCTTTACGCTTACCACCTTGGTTTACTGCAACAGCTGTATCGTTCGCAACTTTCAAGAATGGAACAACACCCTGAGACTTACCGTTAGTACCTTTAATATAAGAGTTCAAGGCACGTACAGGTGTCCAGTCATTACCTAAACCACCAGCCCATTTAGAAAGCATTGCGTTGTCACGCATCGCGCCATAAATGTCATAAAGGTCATCGCCAATTGTTGTTAAATAACAACTTGAAAGCTGTGGACGTAATGTACCTGAGTTAAACAGGGTAGGCGTAGAAGCCATGTAGTCGAAGCTAGACAATAAGTTATAGAACTCAATTGCACGCTCTTCTTTATCTTGCTCATTGAGTGCAAGACCCATCGACACACGCATGAAGAATAATTGTGGTAATTCGAAGCGAATGCCGTTTGAGTGAATGAAGTAACGGTCAAATAAAGTCTGTAAACCTAAGTAGGTGAACTGATTAGAACGTTCTGGCTGAATTGCTGCTGATAATTTTTCTAAGTCGAAGTCAAGCAAGTCAGGTGAAAGCAAATCAAGCTCAACACCTTTTTTCAAGAATGCTTCAAGTGCATTGTTTTCTGGTGTATCTGTTGATAAGCCTAAGAACGTTAAACCAGTGCTCACTAATTCGTTACAAAGCAAACGTGCAGTCACGTAAGTGTAGTTAGGTTCTTGTTCAATACGGGTACGTGTTGCCATCATCATTGTTGTGGCAATATCACTTTCTTTTACGCCGTTATATAAGTTTTTAACGGTTTCATCGACAATGGCTTGAACGTCAATACCTTCCAAACCTTCAGCTGCCTTAGAAACAGTTGCTTGCAATGCACTTAAATCAAGTGGCTGAAGCTGACCGTTTTTGTCGGTAACTTGTAAAGTAGGGTGGTGGTTTGAGTTCGTTTGCTGACGAGCGCTAGCACGTTGTTCACGGTAAATCACATAAGCGCGGGCAACCTTTTGTTCCCCAGTACGCATTAAAGCAAGTTCTACTTGATCTTGAATTTCTTCAATATGGATCGTACCGCCCGATGGTAAACGGCGAGTAAAAGTATTTAAGACCATTTCCGTCAACTGGGTAATACGGTCATGAATACGGCTAGAATCCGAACTCTGTTGACCTTCCACAGCAAGAAAAGCTTTACCAATCGCAACTGAAATTTTCTCTGCATCAAATGCAGCAACATCTCCAGTGCGCTTAATCACCTGAATTTGACCGGGAGTCGAAGTAATTACGCTCATGCCAGCATAGCTCCATTGTCACTTTTGTTATGTTCATAGACCGTTTGAACCGAGCAAAAAAAATGCCACGATATTTGAGGGATAAACACAAGACTTAGTAGTTAAAGTTTATTTTCAACACAAGATACGGGATTTTTCATAGCAGATCAATCTTGACTTTTTAGTAATTTTTTATCTGTATGATTTGATGGGAGATAGCATAGCAAAGCTGTTAAGAAACGCTTATAGATAACTTTGTGGATAACTCAAAAAACAAACACTTAAATAAATTTAAACTAAACAGAGAAATAATTTGTTTAATATTCATACATTGGAAATATGAATAGAATATGAAATTTAATAACAATAAATAAATCTTAAAAACACGTGAAAATTCAAAGGCTAATAAAATGCAACAAAATACGATGGTCATGTATCAGTTTGGTGAACGCCTACTTGTTTACAATGTAAACGTGTGTATATTGCAAATGATAAACGAATGTATCTGCAAGATTTTTAAGATGCATGAAACGAGATTTATAGGGGCAATGATATGAGCCAAGAAGAAAAGTTACCAAAGATTCTGATCGTTGAAGATGACGAGCGCTTAGCGCGATTAACTCAAGAATATTTAATTCGCAACGGTTTGGAAGTTGGTGTAGAAACTGATGGTAACCGTGCAATTCGTCGTATTATTAGTGAACAACCAGATCTAGTAGTTTTGGATGTCATGTTGCCGGGTGCCGATGGCTTAACAGTTTGCCGTGAAGTTCGTCCACATTACCATCAACCGATTCTGATGTTGACTGCACGTACAGAAGACATGGATCAAGTGCTTGGTTTGGAAATGGGCGCAGATGATTATGTTGCTAAACCAGTTCAACCACGTGTTCTTTTAGCGCGTATCCGTGCACTATTACGTCGCACAGATAAAACTGTAGAAGATGAAGTTGCTCAACGTATCGAGTTCGATGACCTTGTAATTGATAATGGCGGTCGTTCTGTAACGCTAAATGGTGAACTTGTTGACTTCACTAGCGCAGAATATGACCTATTATGGTTGCTTGCATCAAATGCTGGTCGTATCTTATCGCGTGAAGATATCTTCGAACGTTTACGTGGTATCGAATACGATGGTCAGGACCGTTCAATCGACGTCCGTATTTCACGTATTCGTCCAAAAATTGGTGATGATCCTGAAAATCCAAAACGTATTAAAACAGTACGTAGTAAAGGTTACTTGTTCGTTAAAGAAACCAATGGGTTATAAGATCTGAATAAACTTCCTATAAGGTTGGTCGAGTGTTTAAACACAGTATATTCCTGCGAATATATGCGGGACTGGTAATTCTTGTTGTTTTGGTGGCTGTCTTTGGTTATTTGCTTGTACAAATTATCAATTATCAACGGGCACAAGAATACCGAGAATCTTTAACTGATGGTATTTCTTATGTCATTAGTGAGGGAGTCGCTCGACAACCGGGGAAACAACAGAAAATAGACTGGGTTTCAGATGCGTCAGATTTATTGGAACTTCCAATTTACTATACTGATGCAAGCAAGGTTGAGTTATCTCGTACCGAGAAAAAACGAATCGAAGCTCAAAAGTCTGTTGTCCGTTACGATGCCAGTAATAGTATTGCGTATATCATTATTGGCTTGCGTGACGACCCTCAGCATTTTTTATCTATAAAAGTCGACAAAATTACTGAGCGCCAAATGAAGGCTCTCCCTATTTTTGTACTTGATTATCTAATGTTTTATCCGGGGCAAGAACAAGAATATCTTGCCAAGATTCAAAAGCATTTCTCTTACCCAATTAATATCTACAATATTCAAGATATCAATCTGGACTCCGAACAAATTGGTCGTTTACGCCAAGACCAAAGCGTTATGTTGTACAAAGACAGTGCGACAGTCCGCGGTACAACCATTTCAATCGTCTCTCCAATTCCGAATCAGCCTACACGGGTTCTCGTGCTTGGACCGGTTCCGATGTTTAACTGGATGCCTTTGCAGCTTTCAGCAGGGATTACTTTATTTAGCTTATTTTTGCTGAGTCTAGGTGTTTATGGGTTGATCTTGCCGCTAGAGCGTAAAATTCGCCAAGTACGTTATGCATTAAACCGTATGAAGTCTGGTGATTTGTCATTGCGTGTTCCTATTGAAGGAAGTGACGAAATGGCAAACTTGGCATCAAGTTATAACAACATGTCTGATCATATTCAGCGCTTAATCGAGGCTCAGCGTGAGTTAATGAGAGCGGTATCTCATGAGCTTAGAACGCCTGTTGCCCGTATTCGCTTTGGTACAGAGATGTTGGCGGAAGAAGATGACTACAACCATCGTATGCATCAGGTCGACATGATTGATAAAGATATTGAAGCACTCAATACTTTAATTGATGAAATCATGACTTATGCAAAACTAGAGCAGGGTACACCTTCACTAGATTTTGATGAAATTACTTTATTTGATGTGTTAGATCAGGTTGCAGTTGAAACCGAAGCTTTAAAAACGCAAAAAGAAATTGAACTTGTTGCTCCTCCACTTTATGTAAAAGTAGATGCTGAGCGCCGTTATTTACATCGTGTTGTTCAAAACTTGGTGGGTAATGCAGTTCGTTATTGTGATAATAAAGTTCGGATTACCGGTGGTATCCACAGTGATGGCATGGCCTTTGTTTGTGTTGAAGATGATGGCGCAGGTATTCCTGAACAAGACCGTAAAAGAGTATTTGAAGCTTTTGCCCGTCTAGACGATAGCCGTACGCGTGCGTCGGGTGGTTATGGTTTAGGGTTGTCTATCGTAAGTCGTATTGCCTATTGGTTTGGTGGTGAAATTAAAGTGGATGAAAGCCCAACCTTGGGTGGCGCTCGTTTTATTATGACATGGCCAGCAAAACGCTTTAAACAGCCTCCTTTAAAAGCCAATAAAAAAGCACCTTCATAAGGTGCTTTTTTATTAATCTACTTATAGTTGGGTTGCATCTGGTTCCAAAATAGGTTTTCCGCTTCTTAAGCTGGTTAACGCATCGGAATTAAAATCGATCAGTAACGAATTGTTTTTTGCATCAATCTGGTATTTTTGAATAAGAGGTTGATCTCCATTAAGTGTTTCTATTTTATATTCATCTGCAATATGCAAAATACCTTCTAGGTTTGTTGTCGTTGACGCAAAATCCTGTCTAAATATTTCATAGACATCCCGCAAGTCAAAAATTGCATTGTTGGCATCTGGATGTTTGTGAATATAGCTTTCTATATGTCGCACCAGTAATTGTGCAAACAAGTAGTAGTTTGGTTTATGCGTATATTCTAGAGTCATGCATTTTTCTCCTTATTATCTGTTATTAGCATACATGGCAAAACACAGGTTATTGTATAAAATTCATTACACTAGATGATGAAATGAAAAAGTTATAAAGATATAAACACTCGATTACGTCCTTGGCGTTTTGCTTGATATAAAGCGTCATCTGCTTCTTTAAATAAACTTTCAATAGCTCGATGGGACGATGGGGAATATAAGCTTATCCCAATACTCACCTGTATAAAAATTGGTAATTTTCCATAAATATAAATCGGTTGCTGACTAATTTTAATTCGAATTTGTTCAGCCAGTTCAAATGCACTTTCCTTGGTGGTATCTGCAATAAAAATGGCAAACTCTTCACCTCCAAAGCGACCTAATAAATCATGAGGATGTAAAATATTTTGAATCGTGGTGACACAAGTTTGTAGCGCCCGATCACCGATTTGATGACCATAGTTGTCGTTAACTTGCTTAAAGTGGTCGACATCAAGCATGAAAAAAGCTGAGGTCTTATTTTCTTTTTGTACTTTTTCTTGAAGTAATCTGACCGACTGTAAAAACTGGCGTCGAGTCAGACTTGAAGTTAGCTCATCATGTGCAATGGCATGTTGAAGCTTTTGAATTAACTCTGAATGCAAAACACTAATACTAGAAACCGTAAGTGGGGCAATCGTCATCATAATTAACCCAATTCGGATTGAGATCGTATTGCTGAAATATTCGTTTGGATAGAGCAAAAGGTAATGTCCAGAGACATGATAAATAATATAAGCACTGGTAAAGCTGGTAATGAGTGCAACAACAATAGGTTTGTAGCGAATAGCACACCAGATCAGTGCAGCAATCGGGTAGAGGAGTGAACCTGGGCCAGAGTCATAATAGCTAGCAGCAATCGAAATAAGCACAGCGCCAAAAGGTAAAAGGTCGGTTGGTTGTAGGCCACGATTTCTTGAAAAGTAATGCTTAACCTGACTATATTGAGGGATGTTCAATATGATAGGTAAAAGAAGCAAGGCATTTTGCAGTTCTGAAGTAAACCAGTAACCAAACTCATCCAACAAGCCACCAATCATAAATTTGGTATTAAACATAGGCACGAAAGTTGCTGCAAACAATGCACCTACTACGCTACCTATAGCGCATAATCCAAATAAAAAAAGGTAGGAATAACCGCGATAGGCCGCCTTAATATGTTGATTAAAAAACATATAGAGCGCAAACGTAGTAACAACATAAAGAAAGTTTGATGTTGTTAAAACAAGTGTGAGAGCAAATGGAGTGCCCTGAAATAAGTCAGCAATCACATATCCTATATAGGCACCTAAAAATGTGCTTGGTCGGCGTGTGATTGGGAAACGAATAAGCAACCCGAGCAAAACCGAATTGGCAGGCCAAAAGAATGCAAGAAAACTTAAAGGGCGAGATGCGATGCCAATGAAACAACATGTCGCAATAATGAAGCTAAATAGGAGAAAAAATTTTAAAAAGGAGAGAAATGAAAATTCACGAAGTGAGTATGGCATCAGCTGCCCTTAATGATAAATACTCTTATCCAAGAGTAATAAAATATTATGCATGATTAAACATTCATCATAATTCAGAGGAGAAGCTGAATACAATAAAAAACAAACTAATATTATAAAAAAGTAAGTTATAAAAAGTTAATAAGCGCTTCAACTGTGTAAATATTCTAAAATTAAAAAATGAAAAAAATCATCATAAATAAAGAAACAATTAAATAAACCGATTATGTGCGGTGAAACCCCCCTTACAACACATAGATGAATAGTTTTGTCTAGAAAATCATCCGAAAGACTAAGACGCTTCAACTAGCATGGGAAATTAGAAATCAGGTACAATTGGCGGGATTAATTTTGTGTTTGGTGTATTTGAAGGCCAATACATACATTCTTTGTTAAATAATAGGCCTGCCAGGAGTTATCCCCGCATGAGTGCCATTACTCCATACGACTGGGCGATTATCGCCTTCGTGATCGGCGTTACATTTCTTTGCGTCTTTATGCTCACAGTTCCCTTACTCCTCGGGGGAAAATCGTGGGGACGTGCTAAGCAAGAGCAGTTTGAATCAGGTGTCGTGAGTGCTGGTGGCGCTCGCATTCGCCTGTCTGCAAAGTTCTATTTAGTTGCAATTTTCTTTGTTGTCTTCGACTTAGAGGCACTTTACCTCTATGCATGGTCTACTTCTGTGCGTGAAGTTGGGTGGTTGGGATATACCACTGTAGTGATCTTTGTCGTTGATTTATTGATTGCGCTTGTTTATGCCTTCTCTGTAGGTGCTTTAAGTTGGTCACCAGCAGATCGCCGTAAATCAGCAGGTGAGGCGGTTAAAATCGGTTCACCAACAATGAACATTGCTGAAATTACACGCTTTAATTCTATTGAAGAGCTCGTAACTGACCCTACAGGCCAGATCCCAGCTCAATCATCAGGTCGTGTTAAGTCAAAAACTACACCTGCATTGTCATCTGAAAAGGAGTAAGTCGGGATGAAATATACTCTGACCCGCGCGAATCCGGATGCTGATCAATACCCATTGCAAGAACGTCAAATTGTGACGGATCCGCTTGAAGAGGAAGTGAATAAAAACGTATTCATGACTCGTTTAGAGGATGTCTTGCATACAGCAGTAAACTGGGGACGTAAAAACTCTTTGTGGCCATTTAACTTTGGTACCTCATGTTGTTACGTCGAATATGCAACGACCTTAACAGGTGTGCATGACTTGTCACGTTTCGGTGCAGAGGTTATCCGTGCTTCACCTCGTCAGGCTGACTTGATGATTGTTGCAGGTACCTGTTTCGTAAAAATGGCACCAGTTATTCAGCGTCTGTATGAACAGATGTTAGAGCCTAAATGGGTCATTTCGATGGGTGCTTGTGCAAACTCTGGAGGTATGTACGACATCTATTCAGTAGTACAAGGTGTAGACAAAATTATTCCTGTTGACGTGTACGTCCCAGGTTGTCCGCCTCGTCCTGAAGCATTAATTCAAGCTTTAATGCTTTTACAAGACCAGATTCAATTAGAGCGACGCCCGCTTTCTGCCGTGATCGGTGATGATCTTCAGCCAGTATATAAGCCAAAGATGATGCCAGAACGTGACCGTAAGAATGCTGAGCGTATTGCCGTTAAAAACTTACGCTCTATGGATGAGATTAAATAATTTTTTGACGGTGTTTTGACATATCTAACTGATATGTTCATCGAGAAAATTGACAGAATTTGTATTAAATAGGAAGCCAAGCCAATGGCTGAAACTGACATTGCTATGCCAGAGTCAACAGCAGTTGATTCACGCCCAGCATTTGCAATCGTAGAAGAGCTCAAAACCAAATTTGGTGAGAACTTTTACGTGCAGGCGACTTTTGAAGAGTTTCCAACAGTCTGGGTCGAGCGCGCACGCGTGCAAGAAGTCCTTATGTTCCTGCGTAAAGTGGAACGTCCGTATGTAATGCTGTTTGACTTATCTGCGATGGATGAACGTTTACGTGTTCATCGTGATGGTTTACCAGCATCTGACTTCACTGTGTTCTATCATTTATTATCGCTTGAGCGTAATAGTGACATTCGTATCAAGGTTGCCTTGAACGAAAATGATCTAAACATTCCGACAGCGACAAATATCTGGCCAAATGCCAACTGGTATGAACGTGAAGCTTACGATATGTTCGGTATCAATTTTGAAGGGCATCCAATGCTCCGTCGTATTTTGTTGCCAACCTATTGGGAAGGTCATCCGCTTCGTAAAGAATATTCAGCACGTGCGACAGAATATACGCCGTACATGCAAGACAAAGCGAAACAAGACTTTGAACAAGAGCACTTACGTTTTGTACCAGAAGACTGGGGCCTTAAGCGTGGTAACGCTGATGAAGACTTCATGTTCTTGAACTTGGGTCCTAACCATCCATCTGCACATGGTGCGTTCCGTGTTGTATTGCAGTTAGATGGCGAAGAAGTGAAGGACTGTGTACCTGATATCGGTTATCACCACCGTGGTGTGGAAAAGATGGCTGAACGTCAAACATGGCATTCTTTCATTCCCTATACTGACCGTGTTGACTACTTAGGTGGTTGTGCTCAAAACATGCCGTATGTGATGGCTGTTGAGCAAATGGCAGGTATTAAAGTTCCTGAACGTGCGCAAGTGATTCGTGTCATGTTGAACGAATTGTTCCGTATTAATAACCACTTATTATTCTGTGGTACGGCAATTCAGGATGCCGGTGGTATGACACCAGTATTCTATATGTTCGCAGACCGTCAAAAAGTTTACGACATTGTCGAAGCAATCACGGGTTACCGTATGCATCCAGCATGGTTCCGTATTGGTGGTACAGCACACGATCTTCCAAACAACTGGCAAAAGCTTGTTAAAGAATTGCTAGAGTGGATGCCTAAACGCTTAAACGAATACTACACAGCTGCATTGAAAAACTCTGTGTTTATTGGTCGTACGCGTAATGTTGCACAATACGATGCCAAATCTGCACTCGCATGGGGTGTAACTGGTACTGGTTTACGTGCAACAGGTATCGATTTTGACGTTCGTAAATATCGTCCATACAGCGGCTATGAAAACTTCGATTTTGATGTGCCGGTTGAGTATGAAGGCGATGCTTATGCACGTGTGCTTGTTCACTTCCGTGAAATTACCGAGTCGCTAAAAATTATTCAACAGTGCTTGGATAACATGCCTTCTGGTCCATACAAAGCGGATCATCCATTGGCTGTTCCACCACCGAAAGATAAGACATTACAAGATATTGAAACCTTGATTACGCACTTCTTGAGCGTTTCATGGGGTCCTGTCATGCCAGCGGGCGAGTCATCATTTATGACTGAAGTGGTTAAAGGTGCAAGTACTTACTACTTGACTTCAGATAAAGCGACCATGAGTTATCGTACTCGTATTCGTACACCGACGTTTACTCACTTACAGCAAATGCCTTCAGTGATTAACGGAAGTTTAGTGTCTGACTTAATCATTTATCTGGCGACCATTGACGTGGTTATGGCTGACGTGGATCGCTAAGAGGTAACACATAATGATGATTTTGACTGATAAAAAACCACGTGTGAATGTCGAAGGGATTTTGACTGCGGAAGAAATTCACGAAATCGAACATCACATTGGTCACTATCCATACCCTCGTGCAGCCTCTTTAGATGCATTGAAGTGTGTACAGCGCCGTAATGGTTGGGTAGATGACGCTCAAATGAATGCCATCGCACAGTTGTTGTCGATGAGTGTTGCTGATTTGGAAGGCGTTGCAACATTTTACAACCGTATCTATCGCCATCCGGTAGGTCGTCACGTAATTTTACTTTGCGACTCAATTGCTTGCTTCTTAATGGGTGCAGAAACTCTTGCTGAAGCATTCCAGCGTGAATTAGGAATTCAGTATGGTCAAACGACACCAGATGGTCGTTTTACATTGCTTCCAATTTGCTGCCTAGGTAACTGCGACAAAGGCCCAACTTTAATGATTGATGAAGATACTCATGGTTTAGTAGAAGTGACATCAATTAAACAGTTATTGGAGAAGTATGTATGAATACTGAACCAAAACCAATTTATGGCGACGGTAATCCAGAAACTCATCCGCTCACTTGGCGTTTAAGCAAACAAGAAGCGGTACGTAGTGCTGATGATTACGAAGCACTTGAAGGTTATGCTGGCTTTAAAAAAGCATTAGGCATGAAACCTGCTGAAGTGTTAGACGTCATTAAAGCTGCAACTGTAAAAGGTCGTGGTGGTGCGGGTTTCCCAGCGGGTATTAAATGGTCATTGATGGCACCAAATGATGGTGGTCCACGTTACTTGATCTGTAATGCCGACGAAATGGAACCGGGTACTTTTAAAGACCGTTTGTTGATGGAAAAACTTCCACATCAATTGATCGAAGGGATGTTAATTGCGGGTTATACCTTAGAAGCAACTCAAGGTTATATCTTTATCCGCGGTGAATACATCGAGGCAGCTCAATATCTAAATGAAGCATTAGAACAGATTCGTGCTAAAGGTTATTTAGGCGAAAACATCTTAGGTTCTGGCTGGAATTTTGATCTGCATGTACATACGGGTGCAGGGCGTTATATCTGTGGTGAAGAAACTGCATTAATTAACTCGCTTGAAGGCCGTCGTGCTAACCCACGTACTAAGCCACCGTTCCCGCAAGTTGCAGGAGCATGGGGCCGTCCGACGATTGTGAACAACGTTGAAACTTATAACAACTTGCCAGCAATCATGCTTCGTGGACCAGAGTGGTATATCGGTTTATCAGCTGGTAAATCAAAAGATCCAGGCACTAAAATTTATGGTGCATCGGGTAAAGTTAAATTCCCCGGTCTTTGGGAATTACCGTTTGGTACAACTGCACGTGAAGTAATTGAAGATCATGCAGGTGGTATGCGTGAGGGCTTAAAGCTCAAAGCATGGTTACCAGGTGGTGCTTCAACTGACTTTTTACCAGCAGATACCATTGATTTACCAATGGATGCAGACACGATTATGAAAGCAGGTTCTCGTTTGGGAACATGTTTGTTAATGGTGGTAGATGAAACCCAATGCATGGTATCGCTCACTCGTAACTTAGAAGAGTTCTTTGCGCGTGAATCATGTGGTTTCTGTACACCATGTCGTGATGGTTTGCCATGGGCTGTTAAAGCGCTTAAAGCACTTGAAGCAGGCGAAGGTAAGAAAGAAGATATCGACCATTTACAAGAACTAACTCGTAAATTATGGATTGGTAAAACTTTCTGTGCCCACGCACCAGGTGCGATGGAGCCGCTTATGGGCGCACTCAAACATTTCCGTGGTGAGTTTGAAGCGAAAGTGACGAATCGTCCTGTCGTGCAAACCAGCAACGTAGAACAAGCTTAAGGAATTCGACTATGGCTACAATTCATGTCGATGGAAAATCGTATGAAGTCAACGGCTCGGAAAACTTGCTACAAGCATGTTTGAGTCTGGGCATCGACATCCCATATTTTTGTTGGCATCCATCCTTAGGTTCGGTTGGTTCTTGCCGTCAATGTGCTGTTACGCAATATGCGAATCCAGAAGATACGCGTGGTCGTTTGGTCATGTCTTGCATGACACCAGCATCTGACAATACCTATATCTCAATTGAAGACAAAGAAGCAACGGATTTCCGTGCGTCTATTGTTGAATTTTTGATGACGAATCACCCGCACGACTGTCCAGTTTGTGAAGAGGGTGGTCACTGTCATTTACAAGATATGACTGTAATGACGGGTCATGATCGTCGACGCTACCGTTTTACAAAACGTACGCATTACAACCAAGAACTCGGCTCATTCATTGCGCATGAAATGAACCGCTGTATTGCTTGTTACCGTTGTGTTCGTTACTACAAAGACTATGCGGGCGGTACAGATTTTGGCGTATATGCCAATGCATCTCGTGTTTACTTTGGTCGTCCAGAATCAGGTACTTTAGAGTCTGAATTCTCTGGTAACTTGACTGAAGTATGTCCAACAGGTGTATTTACTGATAAGACTCATTCAGAGCGTTATAACCGTAAGTGGGACATGCAGTATGCACCAAGCGTGTGTCAAGGCTGTTCTTCTGGCTGTAACATTTCTCCGGGTGAACGTTATGGTGAAATCCGTCGCGTAGAAAACCGTTTTAATGGTTCGGTTAACCAGTACTTCCTTTGTGACAAAGGTCGTTTTGGCACAGGTTATGTGAACCGTGCAGACCGTCCACGTCAGCCTCAGTTCCGTAATGGTGAAACTGTTGCAACTGTTTCTGTCGATCAAGCTCTCGATCAAGCGATTGCTAAGCTTCAAGGCAAAAAAGTTTTGGGTATTGGTTCTCCTCGCGCAAGCTTGGAATCGAACTACGCATTACGTGAGCTTGTAGGTCAGGCAAATTACTCAACTGGTATTGCACAAAAAGAGCAAAAGCTTGTTGAACTTGCTGCATCTATCATGCAAACCGAGGGTATCTACAACCCGAATATGCGTGAAATTGAAAGCTATGATGCTGTTCTGATCTTAGGTGAAGACCTAACTCAAACTGCACCTCGCATGGCATTGTCTGTTCGCCAAGCTGCGAAAAACAAAGCGCGTGAAATGGCTGCAAAAACACGTACACCAGATTGGTTAGCTGAGCCTGTACAACGTATTGGCCAAGAAGCAAAATCTCCGGTTTACATTTTAGCTGCAACTCAAACTCGTCTTGCTGACGTTGCAACTGGTGAAGTGGTTGCTTCTCCAAATGACATCGCACGTTTAGGCTTTGCAGTTGCTGCGGCAGTGAATGGTGAAGTTGTCAGTGGTTTAGATGAAGATGCAAAAGCATTTGCTCAAACCATTGCTGACACTCTAAAAGCAGCAAACAAACCATTAATTATTGCGGGTACAAGCTTGCAAGATGCTTCTATTATGGAAGCTGCAGCACAGTTGACTCAGAACCTAGGTTCTAAAGCTGGTTTAAGTCTTGTAGTTCCTGAAGTGAACTCTATGGGCTTGGCATTGTTTGGTGGTTTAAGCCTTGAACAAGCATTTGCTCAAGACTACGACACACTTGTTATTGTTGAAAATGACTTGTTCCGTCGCTTACCAGCTGCACAAGTACAAGCTGCATTAGATAAAGCTGAAACAGTAATCGTGCTTGATCACAGTGAAACTGAAACTGTGAAACAGGCTGATATCGTTCTTTCGGCAGCAAGCTTTGCAGAGGGTGATGGTACTGTTGTAAGCCAAGAAGGTCGTGCACAGCGTTTCTATCAAGTTTACGATCCAAGCTACTACAAACCTGAATATGCAATTAAAGAATCATGGCGTTGGTTACATGCCATTGAAACTGGCATTAAAGGTAAGGCTGTAGATTGGACATTGCTTGACGATGTAATTGAAAGCATCGTGAAAAATGTACCAGTACTTGAAGCTATCCAAGATGTTGCGCCTGATGCAGGTTATCGTGTACATGGCTTGAAAATCGCGCGTGAACCACGTCGTTATTCAGGTCGTACAGCAATGCGTGCGCCTTTATCGGTTCATGAGCCTAAACAGCCTACCGATCCAGATTCAGCATTAACATTCTCAATGGAAGGTTATGTTGGTCCGCAAAAAGCATCATCATTAGTACCATTTGCATGGGCTCCGGGTTGGAACTCTCCACAATCTTGGAACAAATACCAGGATGAAGTCGGTGGTCACTTAAAAGGTGGTGATTCTGGGGTTCGTTTATTCGATCGCTTGGCAAAACGTCCTGCACGCAGCTACGTTGCTCCAGTGCCAGTAGTTGCAAACCCTGAAAGTTTCCGCTTAGTACCAATGCATCATATTTTTGGTTCTGGTGAATTCACGATTAAAACACCTGCAATGGAAACTCGTATTCCTGAAGCTGTGTTTGCAGTGGGCGAACAAGATGCAACTCGTTTAAACCTTCAAGAAGGTCAACGCATTACAGTAAAAGCAGGCGAAACGACTGTAAGCTTGCCTGTACAAGTAATTGAATATTTACCTACAGGTTATATTGGTTACCCAGTTGGCTTAGCACCAATGGTGTCACTAGCTGAGCCTGTTTCAGTGGCTTTAGGAGTGTAATTCATGAATCAAGAAATTATACGTCAAACGCCACTTTGGGCTGAGAACTGGCCGATTGCTTACGCTGTCGTTCAAGCAGTTGTGATTTTGCTTGTTGTGGTTTTAGTTGCGGCGTTGATGTCTTTTATTGAGCGTCGTTTACTTGCTTGGTGGCAAGACCGTTATGGCCCAAACCGTGTTGGTCCTGGTGGTATGTTCCAGATCGTTGCCGACATGCTCAAGATCATGTTCAAAGAAGACTGGACACCAAAATTTGCTGACAAACTTACATTCCGTTTAGCACCAGCTGTTGCAATGGCAACAGCGGTTCTTTCGTTCATGGTAATCCCAGTGAGTCCTTCACTGGGTGTTGCCGACATGAGTATCGGTTTGTTGTTCTTCATGGCGATGGCTGGTATTGCAGTCTATGCAGTATTGTTTGGTGGTTGGGCTTCAAATAACAAATACTCGTTGCTTGGTGGTTTACGTTCAGCCGCTCAAACTATTTCTTATGAAGTGTTCTTGGGTATTTCATTGATGGGTGTGGTTGCAATTGCAGGCTCATTTAACCTTCGTGAAATTGTTGAAGCACAACGTGATGTTTGGTTTGTCATTCCGCAATTCTTAGGTTTCTTGATTTTCGTAGTTGCTGGTGTTGCGGTAACTCACCGTCATCCATTTGACCAACCAGAAGCAGAACAAGAATTGGCAGAAGGTTACCATGTTGAATATGGCGGTATGAAATGGGGTATGTTCTTCGTTGCTGAATATGTCAACGTAGTACTGATCTCTGCATTGATCGTGACTTTATTCTTTGGTGGCTGGTTAGCGCCATTCAATTTAGAAATTCCATTTGTTCCACCAGTATTCTGGTTTGTGATTAAAACAGCATTCTTTGTAATGATGTTTGTATTGGCACGTGGTTCTTTAATGCGTCCACGTTATGACCAAGTCATGAACTTTGGTTGGAAAATTTGTTTGCCATTGGCGTTGGTCAACTTGTTAGTGACTGGTGCTGTGATTCTGATGAATCAGGCCTAGGACAGCAGGGAGTACAAAATGTATAAATTTCTAGCTGGATTCGGATCAATTGTACGTACGTTACTCATGGTGTTTAGCCATGCAACGCGTAAACGTGACACGATTTTATATCCAGAAGTTCCGGCTGAACAGATTGTGCCGCCACGCTTTCGTGGTCGTATCGTATTAACGCGTGACCCTGATGGGGAAGAGCGTTGCGTAGCATGTAACCTATGTGCGGTTGCATGTCCGGTTGGCTGTATCTCACTACAAAAAGCAGAAACAGAAGATGGTCGTTGGTACCCGGAGTTTTTCCGTATTAACTTCTCACGTTGTATTTTCTGCGGTATGTGTGAAGAAGCTTGTCCAACAACTGCGATTCAGCTCACACCAGACTTCGAGTTAGGCGAATATGTACGTCAAGACCTTGTTTATGAGAAAGAAAACTTACTCATTTCAGGTCCGGGCAAATACCCAGATTACAACTTCTACCGTGTAACGGGTATGGCAATTAACGGTAAAGAGAAAGGTCAAGCACAAAAAGAAAGTGCACCAATCGATGTACGGAGTCTATTACCATGATGTGGCCGTTTTATTTGATGGCACTCGTGGCCATCGTTTCTACGGTTCGTGTAGTGACTAACACGAACCCTGTACACGCTCTACTTAGTCTAATTGTTTCATTGCTTGCTGTTGCTGGTATTTTCATGATCGTGGGGGCGCCTTTTGCAGGTGCTCTTGAAATCATCGTTTATGCCGGAGCAATTATGGTTCTGTTTGTCTTCGTGGTGATGATGCTTAACTTAGGTCAACACACCGTTGAACAAGAACGCAAATGGCTTTCTTCAGATGCTTGGGCATATCCAGCACTCATGAGTTTCTTACTCGGCTTGCTTTTAGTTTGGATGCTTGGTGGTGAATACACCACTATTTCAGCACCGCTTGGGGCACAAGTGATTGGACCAAAAGTAGTTGGTCAAGCACTCTTTACTCACTATTTATTATTGGTTGAAGTTGCCGCGATGTTATTGCTAGCAGCCCTTGTTGCAGCATACCACTTAGGTAAACGTGAACCAGGTGCAGAAGAGGAAAAAGAATAATGGGCCAGATTCCTTTAGAACATGGTTTGATTGTTGCAACCATCCTTTTTGCACTCGGTTTTTACGGTGTAATGGTGCGACGCAACCTATTATTTATGTTAATGAGCCTTGAAATCATGATGAATGCTGCAGCATTGGCATTTGTTCTTGCGGGTAGCGTATGGGCACAACCAGATGGGCAAGTGATGTTCATCTTGATTTTGACCCTTGCAGCAGCAGAGGCATGTATCGGTCTTGCGATTGTCCTTCAGTTCTATCATCGCTTCCATCATTTGGATGTGGATGCTGCTAGTGAGATGCGCGGATGAGTTATTTATATCTAACAGTATTATTTCCGCTAATCGGTTTTATTTTATTGGCGGCAGGACGAGACAAACTCTCTGAAAATGTTGCAGCAGTTATTGGTGTAGGTTCTGTAGGTTTATCTGCATTATTTGCACTCATTGCTGGAGTGGCATTTACCACGAGTGGTCAGCAAGTTTTTGTTCAAAACTTGTGGGCATGGTTCAATGTTGGCGGTTTTGCGCCGGGCATTAGCTTACATTTAGATGGCTTATCTTTACTCATGATGGGTATGATCACGGGTGTTGGTTTCTTAATCCACATCTTTGCATCATGGTACATGCGTGGTGAAGAGGGTTATGCGCGTTTCTTCTCTTATTTCAACCTGTTTGTTGCAAGCATGTTTGTGCTTGTATTGGGTGACAACTTGGCGTTGTTATTCTTGGGTTGGGAAGGTGTAGGTCTTTGCTCTTACTTGCTGATCGGTTTCTATTATGCAAACCCTGCAAATGGTTGGGCTGCGATCAAAGCGTTTACAGTGACCCGCGTTGGTGACGTATTCTTGCTTATTGCTTTATTCTTGCTTTACCAACAATTTGGTACGCTGAATACTCAGTACATCGTTGAACACGCAGCAGAAGTAATGACGAAGAGTTCGTCACTTACCATCTGGACTGCATTAATGTTGTTCTTGGGTGCTGCTGGTAAGTCTGCTCAAATTCCATTGCAAACATGGTTGGCAGATGCGATGGCAGGTCCAACACCTGTTTCTGCATTAATCCACGCTGCAACAATGGTAACGGCTGGTGTGTACTTATGCTGTCGTCTATTCAGCGTATTTGAACTTGCTCCTGAAGTGATGCAATTCATTTCAGTAACTGGCGCGGTAACGTTGTTAGTTGCAGGTTTTGCTGCACTTGTACAAACGGACATCAAACGTATCTTGGCTTACTCAACAATGAGTCAGCTTGGCTATATGTTTATGGCTGTAGGTGCTGAAGCTTATCAAGCTGGTTTGTTCCACATGTTGGCTCACGCATTCTTTAAGGCATTATTATTCTTGTCTTCTGGTGCGGTTATTCTGGCTTACCATCACGAGCAAAACATTTTCAAAATGGGTGGTTTGTTCAGACGTAACAAATTCCTGTTTGCTTGTTTCGCGATTGGTGGCGGTGCATTAGCAGCTATTCCATTCTTAACTATTGGCTTCTTCTCTAAAGATGCGATTCTTGGTGAAGTTTGGGTACAAGGTCAATCAGTTGCTTTATATCACACCTTATATTGGGTGGGTGTAGCGGGTGCATTCCTGACTTCAATCTATACATTCCGTTTAATCTGGGTTGTATTCTTTGGTCAAGAAAACACGCCTTACCATGAAATTAAAGGTGCAACTTACTGGGCTCCATTGGGTATTTTAGCTGTATTGTCTACTTTTGTTGGTGCGGTATTAAAAGCACCAGTAGCAGGTATTCTGAATACTGCAAAAATCCCTGAATTCCATGTCGCTGAACAATTTGTGGAAGGCATGCATGGGGCAGAGCACTTAGCAGTAGGTATTGCACTAGTTGGTCTAGTTGTTGGTATAGCATTATTTACATTTGCTTATGGTGCAGTGAAATCATTTGCTCAAACAAGTTTGGGTTCAGGTTTGGCACATATTTGCCGTACCGCTTTTGGTTTTGATGCATTGTATGACATCGTTTTTGTTAAACCTTATTTATTCTTCGCCAAAATCTTTGGCCGTGATCCGATTGACGGTTTGTGGTTAGTTCTTCCTGCGCTCGTGAAAGGCGGAAACAGTTTTACAAGCTCACGTCAAACAGGTTCATTGCGTGAATACGCATCAAGTATGTCACTCGGTGTAGTGGTGTTATTGATGATCTTGATCGTTATTCAGGTAGTGGGGAAATAAAATGGAAAACAATTTAATTTTACCCGCGCTGATCCTTGTTCCGTTCATTGCCGGTTTTATTTGTTGGTTAGTCGATAAGCTCGACAAAACTTTGCCACGCTGGATTGCCTTAATTGGTATGCTCATTACTTTGGGCTTAGGTCTTGCGCTTTGGCAAAGTGGAACTTATAGCTACGAGTTGGGTTCTAAAATCCCAACTTGGTCTGCTGAGTTCTATTTACCGTGGATTCAATCACTCGGTATTGGCATTCACTTAGCTGTGGATGGCTTATCTTTACTCATGGTGTTATTAACAGCGTTACTTGGTGTACTTGCTGTTGGTTGTTCATGGGGCGAGATTCAAAAGAACGTTGGTTTCTTCCACTTAAACCTATTATGGAGTTTAGGTGGCGTTATCGGTGTATTCTTAGCGATTGACTTGTTCTTGTTCTTCTTCTTCTGGGAGATGATGCTTGTACCAATCTACTTCTTGATTGCGTTATGGGGTCATAAAGGTTCAAACGGTCGTTCACGTGTTTACGCTGCTACTAAGTTCTTCCTTTACACGCAGATTGCTGGTCTGGTGATGTTAATCGGTATCTTAGGTCTTGTAGTTTATGGCTACATGATGACGGGCATGATCGGTTTTGATTACAACTATTTATTAGCTGTAGCTAACCATTTACCTGCAGGCTTAGCGTACGGTTTCATGATCTGTTTCTTCATTGGTTTTGCGGTGAAGTTACCAGTATTCCCATTACACGGTTGGTTGCCAGATGCGCATGCTCAAGCTCCTACAGCAGGTTCTGTAGACTTAGCGGGTATCTTGATTAAAACAGCTGCGTATGGCTTGCTTCGTTTTGTTATTCCATTCTTCCCGACAGCTTCTGCACAGTTTGCAGACATTGCGATTATTTTCGGTTTGATTGGTATTTTCTACGGCGCATGGTGTGCTTACCAGCAAACTGACATGAAACGTTTACTTGCGTATACGTCGATTTCACACATGGGCTTTATCTTACTTGCAATCTATGCAGGTAATATTTTGACCTTCCAAGGTCTAATGATCATGATGTTGGCACATGGTTTGTCATCAGCTGCATTGTTCATTATGTCTGGTCAAATCTATGAACGTTTACATACACGTGATTTACGTTTAATGGGTGGTCTTCGTGGCCAGCTTCAGTACTTGCCATTTTTCTTGATGTTCTTCGTTGCTGCTCTTGTAGGTGTACCAGGTTTAGGTAACTTTATTGGTGAATTCCTGATTTTGATGGGTTCATTTAATAAATATCCTGTCTTTACGATTCTTGCTTCTATCAGCCTTGTATTTGCAGGTTTATATGGCTTGATCTTGATTCACCGTGCTTTATTTGGTGAACCAAATCCTGAACAAAAGCAACATTACACTAGTCCATTGAAAGACTTATCTGCTCGTGAAGTTGGTATTTTGATGATTTGTGCGATTGGTCTCGTTTGGCTTGGTATCTACCCACAAACATTCTTGGATGTATCTCATTCAAGCATGCAGTGGTTGGTCAATAGTTATGTGCCAGTACAAGAAGTCGTTGAAACTGTTCAGCAAACAGCTACTCAACTTGACCATGTGGAGATCCAATAATCATGAACTTCACAGTATCATTCTCTACGCTTATGCCTTTAGCTCCGGTGATGATTGTTGCTTTGACAACAATCGTCGTCATGCTGTTAATTTCAATTAAGCGTAATCATAATTTAATCGCAACAGCTTCTGTTGTTGGTTTAAACCTTGCTGCACTTTATATTTTATTTGCAGTATTTGGCGGTAAGTTTGTACCGGCAAATGTGATGGGCATGTTTATGGTTGATCCATTTACCATGTTCTATCAATTTATGATTTTGATTGCGGCATTGGCATGTTGTACTTTGTCTCATGCTTACATTGAAACGTATAAAGACAACCGCGAAGAGTTATATCTTTTGTTACTTGCTTCAGTAGCAGGTGCAATGTTGATGGTTGCAAGCTCTCACTATGCATCGTTCTTCATTAGCCTTGAGTTAATGTCGATTCCTGTATATGGCTTACTTGCTTATACTTATCAACGTAGTAACTCACTTGAAGCGGGTATTAAATACCTTGTACTTTCAGCGACAGCTTCGGCAATGTTGTTGATGGGTATGGCATATATCTATGCATATACAGGTTCGCTTTCATTCTATGATTCTGTACAAGCATTATTTGAAGCAATCAAACAGCCAATGGTGTTATTAGGTTTAGCACTTATTATCTTTGCTGTTGCATTTAAATTATCGCTTGCGCCGTTCCATAAATGGACACCGGATGTATATGCAGGTGCACCAGCGCCAATGGCAACTTTCTTAGCGACTGCTGCTAAAGTTGCAACAATTGGTTTGTTCGTGCGCTATATGCTTGCTTCAGGCGCAATGATGGTGAACTCGTTAGTAACTATTTTGACGATCATTGCTGTATTGTCGATTTTAGTTGGTAACTTACTCGCTGTTCGTCAAGTTAACTTAAAACGTATTCTTGGTTATTCATCTATTGCTCACTTTGGTTATTTGTTAATTGCTTTAATTAGCATGACTTATGCGAGCTTGGGTAGCGTAACTGTATATGTGGTGTCTTATGTATTAACAACTATTGGTGCCTTTGGTGCAGTAGCGTTAATGTCTAGCCCATATAACAACGTAGATGAAGCACAAAGCCTTGCAGACTACCGTGGTTTATTCTGGCGTCGTCCAGTACTTACAGCAACTTTAACAGTCATGATGTTGTCTTTGGCTGGTATTCCATTAACAGCAGGCTTCATTGGTAAGTTCTTGGTGGTAATGGCTGCTGTAACAACTCAACACTGGTTCTTAGCTGCAATGATTATTGTGGGTAGTGGTATCGGTTTGTACTATTACTTACGTGTGATGGTTGTAATGTATATGACACCACCAGAAACTCCTCGTATTGATGCAGATGCTCATTGGGGACAAAAAGTGGGTGGTTTAATGGTATTGGCTGCTGCTGCATTAGTTATTATTTTGGGTGTCTACCCAGATCCAATGATTAATTTGGCACTAAAAGCAGAAATTTTATCTCCATTACATTTCATGCTTTCACAACAGTAATTCTGGTGTACAAAAAAGCCTCCAAATCTGGAGGCTTTTTTTTATTGAGCGTTAAAAAAAGATTATAATAAATACGTTTTTATATTTTTAGGTAACATCTGTGGCCATTCAAGAAATTCGTCACCCACTTATTCGTCATAAATTAGGCTTGTTACGCCGTGCTGACATCAGTACTAAAAATTTCCGTGAGCTTGCTCAGGAAGTGACTATGTTATTGACTTATGAAGCAACAAAAGATTTACCAGTTGTGGATTGTGAAATTGATGGATGGGCTGGAACTGTTACTACTCAGCGTATTGCTGGTAAAAAAATAACGATTGTACCGATTTTACGTGCCGGAATTGGTATGTTGGATGGCGTACTTAATCTAATTCCAAGCGCAAAAGTGAGTGTTTTAGGTCTTGAGCGTAATGAAGAAACATTAGAAGTTCGCACGTATTACAAAAAATTAGTTCCGGATGTGGCTAATCGTCTTGCGATGATTATTGACCCAATGCTAGCAACGGGTAATTCGTTAGTTGCTGCTATTGATGTGTTAAAGGCAAGTGGTTGTAAAGATATCCGTGTTATGGTGTTGGTTGCTGCACCTGAAGGCGTTGCTAAAGTTGAAGCAGCTCATCCGGATGTGCAAATTTATACGGCATCTATTGATAATGGCTTAAATGAACAAGGTTATATTGTTCCTGGCTTGGGTGATGCTGGCGATAAAATTTTTGGTAGTGTACAAAAAGATTAATTTTTTGAAATAGCATTAAAAAGAGACTTCATTCAACCGTATAATTTTAAAAACGGAATCGTGAGTCTCTTTTTTATTTACTGCAACGACTGGATTAGAAAAGTAGGGGAAAGATCATGAAGCAAGAGTTTTATACTGGATGGGTAAAACAATATAACCCTGATAAAGGGTTTGGTTTTATTGAAACTACTGAAGGAGATATTTTCTTTCATATTTCTGATTTCCCTGCATCGGAGGGCGAACCGAAAAGAAATGAAAAAGTGAGATTTCTTGCCGCAGATAATCAGGGCAAATTTAAAGCGATCAAAATTGAGCGTGTTGACCCGAATCCTGCGAAAACCAAGAAAAATAAAATTGCAGATCACAATAAAGCGATCACAAGCGAATTGCTATCAAATTTTCGACGCTAATCAACGAAAAGATCAGGTTTTAAACCTGATCTTCACAGAATTGTAAGAATGCTTTGAGACCTGGACCCTGATATTTTTGACGATGTACCAGCATATAAAGCGGACGGGTAAGCTGCCAGAATGGTGTATCTAAAATTACTAATTGTCCCTTTTCAATTAAAGGTTCAATGGCAAGTTTAGAAATACATGACATACCTAAACCACCAGCAACGATTTTTAAAATTGCTTCATTGTGACCTAGAGTTAAGCGAATATTCGCGTCTGGCAGATCTTGCAATATCGCATTATCAAATACTTCACGCGTTCCTGAACCTTCTTCACGTAAAATCCATTCGACTTGAAGAAAATCATGCGCTGTTAGAGGTCTATTTAAACGTGCTAACGGGTGATTTGGGGCACAGCAAACTGCAAGCTCATCATCACGCCAATGAATACATTGGAGTTGAGGTAAGTGACATGAGCCTTCAATTAAAGCTAAATCAAGTTGGAATTGATTGACTGCTTCAATCATTTGGCGTGTATTGCCCACTTGTAATTGCAAATGTGCTTTAGGATGATGCTGTAAAAAGTTTGCCATTAAATCTGGCATGAGGTAATCACTAATCGTTAAAGTGGCCCCAATACGTAAATCAATGCTTTGCAATTCACCTTTTGCAGCTTGCTCAAAAGCTTCACAGCGACCTAATATTTCTAATGCTTGAGGCAATAAAAAACGACCTAAATCATTAAGCTGTAATCGTTTACCTAAACGATCAAATAGAGGAGCACCAAGGCCATCCTCTAAATCGGCTAAAGCCATACTTGCTGCACTTTGCGTCAGTCTGACCGCATCACTCGCTTTGGTGACAGTTCCTTCTTGAGCGACTGCTACAAAAACAGCCAACTGGCGTAATGTCATGCGCATGTTTAAAAAGCCTTAACGTTTAAAAGTATTCATTATTTCGGCTGTCATGCTAACATGAGCGCACTATTTCATGCCACGTTGAAATCATGTCAATTGAAAAATTTAGCGTAGAAAAAGTTTTATCTGTACACCGCTGGACTCCAACTCTTTTTAGTTTCACCATGACTCGCCCTGCACATTTTAAATTTACAGCTGGGCAATTCGCACGTATTGGGCTAAAAGTTGGAGAGGAACTCGTTGTTCGTGCTTATTCGGTAGTCTCATCACCATTTGATGAAACGCTTGAGTTTTTTTCGATTGTGGTACCAGACGGTGCATTTACGTCAAATCTTCAACATTTAAAGGTAGGAGATGAGCTTTATTTAGAAAAAATACCTTATGGTTATTTGACTTTAGCTCGCTATCAACAACCTTTACCGCATGATTTATGGTTATTAGCAACAGGTACGGGTTTAGCTCCATTTTTATCTATGCTACAAGACTTCGATACATGGTCTAAATATCAAAAAATTAATTTGGTCTACAGTGTCCGTACCGGAGCTGAGTTAGCTTACGTTGATCGTATTAAAGAGATTGCTCAAACTTTTGGGGAAGGACATAACGGATTTAAATTTATTTCGATTATTACTCGAGATCCATCTGCGCTATTGCATGATCGTTTGCCGATTCTGATTGAAAATGGTGAATTAGAAAAATCTGCTGGTATAGAGCTGAATCCTGCCACAAGCCACGTCATGCTTTGCGGAAATCCGCAAATGGTAGATGACACGAAAGAGGCTTTAAAACGCCGTGGTTTGACGATGAACCGTCGAGGTGAGGGAAATATTGCGGTAGAAAATTACTGGTAATAAATTGCGGTGAAAACAACTTTATAATTAATTTTATGGATATGTTTATTAGTGGACAAACATATCCATAAATTCGCGAATTTCTGAAATTGCGCTATCTACATCGGTTGAAAGCCAAGTTGGCTCAAAAAGACCTGCATAATGTTCCAAACGATCTTGTGGAACGACTAAGCGAACAGGACAGTCTTCTTCTAGTAAGCGCCAAGGCAAGATTGGAACATCATTGTCTAGAAAAATATTGATATTACGAATATCAACAATCATGGCATTAATGCAGTCAGGAAATGGCATGACCGAAAATTCTTCAGTACGGCGACGAAAATACTCTAAATCACCCCATTTGAGTTCATAACTTGGTTTATTAAATTCAATAATACCAATGAGATGTTCGTCTCTCGTCTGATGTATATAACATTGATGTGTGACGTCAGTGTCGAGATCAAGTGTTACGTTTTGCTGACGATACATCATAAAATAGAGCAGCTTTAAAACAAGGGGGCTTATTATAGCCTATTTTATAAAAAGTAAGCGCTAAAACATATTGTATTACAAATAGAACCTCAAAGAAGCTCGAGCATAACTTGTCATTATTTTTTAATGGCTAAATATTTTTGCCTAAATTTTATACTGTTTTTATTATTTTAATAGTAGAGTTTTGCAAACACAGACACCTTAGCATAATGCTTTTTCACACAATGCAACAAACCAAATTGCTATGATGATTATAAAGTTAATGATAAAAGAAGAGGGGAAAGAAGATGCATGATTTTTCAAAACCACCTCATGTGACGAGTCCTGAAGAAACTGCGAAAAAAAGAAGATTGCCAGTTTACATTTTAATTATTGTTGGGCTTTTTCTTATTGCACTCATCGTCTACATGGTTGCTGATCACAGCAAAACACCTAAAGAAGAAGCCGCTTTTCAACATGAGGTCACACCACATGTCATTAAGAGCACTTCAGATTTGAATATTTATAAAGGTTAATAAGCTAACCAGTATATCTTTATAGAAAGCCTTTGGGATGTGACCTGAAGGCTTTTTTTGCAACCTTTTGCATCAATTTGTTGTATTTATGTAGAAGTGTGTTGATTAGAAAATATTCAAAACATAAGGTGAGATAGACCGCATTTATCGTCATTTTTAACAACGAAAAGTGTTTTTCATAATTGATGGCACTGAAAAGAACATAACAATTGAGGACATAACAATATGAATGAATTTTTTGATGGGCCTCGCGGCGCTCAGTTTGATGCGATGTATTACTGGGATCAGTTTCATCCTATTTTAGCTGCAATCGTCATCTTACTGGTCGGCTGGATAATCGCCTTATTAGTTGCGGCAGGTGTAAAAAAACTTCTGCAAAAAGTAAATACCAATGCAAAATTATCTTCAGCAACTGGGCGTGCTCCAAACATAGAAGGTCTTATTTCAAAAGTCGTATTCTGGTTTATTTTAATCTTAGCTGTTGTCGCAGCTCTCAATGTACTTAACATTAGTGGAGTAAGTGGCCCGTTCAGCAATATGGTTAATCAGGTACTCGTCTATATTCCAAATATTATTGCTGCTGTTGTGGTGGGTTTTATTGGTTGGATCGTTGCTCGACTGGTGCGAGCGGGGGTGACCAATGTTTTATCCCGAACTCAACTTGACGATAAGTTAAGCAGTGAAGTGGGTGTAGGTGGAATTAGCCAGAATATTGGTGAAATTCTTTACTGGCTTGTATTGTTACTTTTCCTTCCGATTGTTCTTTCAATATTAGGATTAACAGGCTTACTGATTCCAGTTCAAAATATGGTAAATGATGCTGTAGCATTCTTACCAAATATCTTTATTGCTGGTGTTATCGTTTTTGTTGGTTATATCTTGGCAAAAATTGTACGCGGTATTGTTGAAGGTTTAGTGAATAGCTTAGGTGTTCAGGCTCAAGCTGAAAAAATTGGTCTTTTCAAAAGCTCTAACGTAGGCAAATTCTTAGGGTCATTTGTTTTCGCAATCATCATTATTACAACATTGATTGTAGCGTTTGAAGCTTTAGGGATTGAGACAATTTCTCAGCCAGCAACAGCAATGCTTAATGAAATCTTGCAGGCGATTCCAAACATTATTGCTGCTGGTTTAATTCTACTGGTTGCTTATATTGTTTCTCGTTTTGTTGGTCGCTTAGTCGCTGAATTAATTGCAGGTACAGGTGTTGATGAGATTCCTGCAAAGTTAGATGTACAACGCTTTTTAGGTCAAACTAAAGTTTCTAATGCAGTTGGCTGGTTAATTGTATTCTTTACTATGCTATTTGCGGTTTCTGAAGCTGCGGATCGTCTTGGTTTCGATCAAATTAGTGGTCTAATTGCAATGTTTATCCATTTCGGTGCAAACATTCTATTGGGCGCTGTAATCTTGGTTATTGGTTTCTGGCTTGCCAATGTTGTGGCGAACGTGGTTCAACGCGGCGAATATAATAGCTCGCGTTGGTTAGGTAGTTTAGTTCGTGTATTAATTATTGGTCTTGTACTTGCGCTTGGTTTAAGAGCGATGGGTATTGCAGATTCAATCGTTAATCTTGCATTTGGTTTGACTCTAGGCGCAGTTGCAGTTGCTTTCGCTCTTGCATTTGGTTTAGGTGGTCGCCAACCAGCAGAAAGACTGTTGAGCGATTTGCTAGATAAAGCTAAAAAAGAAGCGAATGAACCGAATCCGCTTTATCAACCACCGTCTAATACCACAACGAGCAGCCCATCTGCTGGTAGCTCATCTGCAACTACGAGTTCGTCAACATCTACAGTTGCACCAACAACTACAACTTCACCATCAACGGTTTCATCTGATGCAAAACCTGCTGATTCTGCACAAGTAAATCCAGCAGAACCACCAGTAAATAAACCGTTTGGATCTACTGGAGAAAATGACGAAATTTAGTAAGTAAAACTAATTTTCAGATAAACCGTACAAAAAATCTTTGATTTTTGTGATAAGTTCGACCACTCTATATTGAGTGGTCGTTCTTTTTAGACGTTATAAAAACAAATAAGTGAGGAAAATACGATGAAGAAACCAGGTCGTTTTTTAGCACCGATTGTCATTGCGGGAATTACGGTAGGTTTTTTAGCAAGTGCTTATAAATTTGTGTTTAATAAATCTAATTCATCAAAACAGGCAACAACTCATACACGTAATTCTGAAAAATCATCAAATGATTCAAAAGTCTCAAATTAGCTTATTCATCAGTTAAACGTATTGTGCTGCTGCATAAGCGGAAGACCAAGCCCATTGGAAGTTATAACCTCCTAAATGGCCAGTCACATCAAGGACTTCCCCAATAAAAAACAGTCCTTTCTGCTTTTTACTTTCCATTGTTTTGGAAGATACTTCACTTGTATCAACTCCACCTAAAGTAACTTCGGCAGTACGATAGCCTTCTGTGCCTGATGGTTTCACAGCAAAACCATGTAGTTGCTCGGCAATATGATCTAGCTGTGCATCACTGATATTACCAATTGCTGTCTCGCTCTGCTCTGCCCATATAAGTTGTTGTAACTCTTGTACAATACTTTTTGCCGTAAATTCATTCAGAAGAGTACGCAATAAAACTTTAGGTTGGGCTTTCTTTTTGTCTTTTAAATAATTTGCTAAATCTTGGCTTGGGAAAAAGTCAATTTTAAAACTTTCACCAGTATTCCAATAGTTTGAAAGCTGTAAAGAACTTGGACCACTCAAACCACGATGCGTAAACAATAATGCTTCAGTAAAGCTATTCTTCGAGTTACTTAGAGTCACATCTAAAGCATTACCACTTAGGCGTGTAGTGACTTCTTTAATATGATCTGAAAAAGTAAATGGGACTAAACCTGCGCGAGTTGGGAAAACCGTATGTCCAAATTTTTGTGCCAGTTCATAGCCAAACCCAGAACCACCCAAAGTTGGAATGGATAAACCACCTGTAGCAACCACTAATGACTCACAGCTAAATCGGCCTTGGTTTGTGTGTACAGTAAAACCGCCTTTTTCTAATGGATCAATCTGTACAGCTTCACATTGAGTTTGGATATCAACGTTATTGGTTTTATCACATTCACTCACTAGCATCTCTAAAATTTCTTTAGCGCCGTTTAGCGTGAATAATTGCCCGTGTTTTCGTTCTTCATAAGCAATTTTATAATCACATACCAAACCGATAAAGTCCCAGTTGCTATAGCGTGATAGGGCAGAAATAACGAAGTGCGAATTATAAGAAATATAGTTGTCAGGCTCTACATACAGGTTGGTAAAGTTACACTTACCACCGCCCGACATTAAAATCTTTTTACCAATTTTATTGGCTTTTTCTAAAATTAAAACCGAGCGCCCTCGTTTAGCAGCATGTGCAGCCAACATGAGTCCAGAAGCACCTGCACCTAAGACAATGACATCAACATGACTGTTAGACATAAGAGATTCTCGATTAATCGTGAAAATTTAAAAGGGGCATATATTATCATGCCGAGCCTTAGTCATGCTAAAGACATTTACTGCTATGCAGAGTAATGTGCACTAAAAGCTAATAAGTTATTGATGTGATTTATTTCTTATATCTGCCTGTAAACCACCAGAATGAATTGCCAGAATGCGAGTTCCCTCAGCAAAGTAATTATTCTTTATAAGATCAAACAGACCAAACATCATCTTTCCTGTATAGATGGGTTCAAGTGGTACCGCATGCTGCTCTTCAAAACTTTCTATAAATACCAATAATTCGGGTGAAGTTTTTGCATACCCGCCACAGCAGTATGCATCTGTCACAGACCAGTTCTGTTTTTTGGTCCACTGCCGAATTTCTTGTTGTAAAAAGTCACCTTTTAAAGCCGAAAATCCTAAGACTTTTTGATCGGCTGAACTCCTTTCAATAAGACCCGAAATCGTTCCGCCAGTTCCTACTGCACAGCAAATCACATCATAGTTTTGCAAATCGCTTTGACTGATAATTTCCTGACAACCTTGAACTGCCAATTCATTGGTGCCGCCTTCAGGAATAATGAAAGTTTCAGGAAATTGATGACGTAATTGTTGAAGATAGTTTGCATCTTCTCGTAAGCGATATTCATTGCGTGAGACAAAATGTAGATGCATTCCTAAATTTTGAGCTTTTGTTAAGGTTGGATTCAGAGGTTTGTCAGCTAACTCTTCACCACGAATAATTCCAATACTTCTTAAGCCAAAAAGATGAGCGGCATAGGCAGTCGCGGCAATATGGTTGGAATAAGCGCCACCAAAAGTCAAAATGCTCGATAAACCTTGTTGTTTTGCAGCAAGCAAATTGTATTTTAGTTTGAAAAATTTATTGCCCGAAATTTGAGGATGAACTAAATCTAATCGCTTAATGTAGAGATGAACTAAAGAGGGGAGTTCAATATGCTGATAGGAAATAGGTTGGGCAATGTGATCAAACATTAGAAATTGAGAAAAATAATGATTGATCACATTGTAGCTTTTTAAATAGAGCTTTAAAAAGCTGTTTACGAACTTGTATCGACAGAAGTAATCACTGACATGCCAGGGCGTAAATGCTCCATTCCTTCTTGATTTGGATCAATGGTAATGCGTACGGCAATTCTTTGAACCACTTTGGTAAAGTTTCCTGTTGCATTGTCAGGCTTTAATACACTGAACTCGGAACCCGCAGCAGGTGAAATCTGTTCAACATGTCCTGTAAATTTTTTATGTTTCATGGCATCGACTGTGAACCATGCTTTTTGCCCAATTCGCATATTGGCAATTTGGGTTTCTTTAAAGTTGGCAATCACCCAAGTTTGTTGTGGGATGAGGTAGAGTAATTGTGACCCTGCTGCTACATATTGCCCAACACGAGGGTTCACCTCACCAAGTTGACCATCCATTGGAGCAACAATAACGCTATAGTCTTTAGTAGTTTGTGCTTGGTCTAGTTGTGCTTTAGCACTGGAAACTTGTGCTTCTAATCCAGCTTCTGCCACTTGCGCTGTTTTAAGCGCTTCTTTGGCAACTAAAACATTGGCCTCTGCCTGCTTCAGTGCTGCAAGGTTATTTTCAGCATCTGCTGCGGCTTTATCTTGCTCAGATTTAGAAGCTGCTCCACTATTTCCTAACTGTTGATATCGTCTAAGCTGTGCTAAAGAAAGTTCATATTGAGCTTTAACTTGTTCAACTTTAGCCTGTGCAGCCACAATATCAGCTTGTTTTTGAGCAATAGACTGTGTCTGATTGGCTAAAGTATTTTTAGCTTGTTCAACTCCAGAAGCCGCTTGCGTTACTTTTTGATCATAAGTAGTTGCATCAATATGCATTAATACTTGACCCTTTTTAACGTGGTCAAAGTCCTTAACTAATACATCTTTAACATAGCCATTAATTTGCGACGATAAAATCGTTGTTTTACCTTTAACATAACTATTGTCAGTTTGCTGAACGCTCGTTGCGAAGGGTCCGATTCTCCATGCCCACAAAATCACTAAAATACCAACAATGAGCACAACTAGCATCCATAATAAAGTTGAGCGTTTTGTTGGAATTAGTTTGCTCGCAGGTGCCGGTTCGTTAGATGGAGCGGGAGCTGCTTGAGGTGGAGCTTGTTCCGGTTTGTTTTGATCATCTGACATATATCAATCTCAATTTCTATTTCATCAATAAAGAAGCCATTAAGGACGGCTAATTCCTCTACGTTGTAGATATTTACTACGTGCAATATTAAATCCACCCCACAAGAGTAGGGCGATCGCAAAAATACCGTTTAATGCAATTACATCATTGTAGGCACGCACTTGCGCTTCACGAGTGACCACTTGATTAAGTGAGCGCATGGATTGGGCTGTTTGTAATGCTGGGTCAGTAGTCGTAACTGATGCACTGCGTTGATAGGTCGAGAGCCTTTGAGCAACTAGAGGATCTGCTTGTTCTAAATCTTTAATAATCTCTGCCTGATAGTTTTGCGTACGATGTTGTTGATAGGTCGAGAAGAAAGAAGACCCAACAAGACCACCGAAGGTTTGGGTAGCAGAGAACAGCACAATAAAAGTCACCACATACGAAGGGCCTTTAGCCAATGTTTGCGCAAAGCCGATCAGGAGCAATGGCCCAATAAATAAACCACCTGCAAAGCCTACTAAAAACTGACTTGCAAAGAAGTTCACAGGTCGGACATCACTGGTTAAGTGATAATCTAATCCACACGCAACTAAAATTAAAAATTCTGCAAAAAGTAAGTGGAAGATAATCCGTTCGCGTGAAAAAGTCAGTGCACTAAAAAGTGTTCCGCTTAAAATCCCTACCAATATGACCACATAGAGTGGAACAAATTGGTCAGGACCCATTCCCATAGTTTTTAAGAAATTAACAGCTGCGTAGCTTTGTTCTGACATTAAAAGTCGAATGGCAAAGGCACCAAAAATGAAGCGTAGGGTCGAAGCGGCACCTAACCAGCGTGTCATAATTAATGGATTGGCACGATAGTGCTCATAGAGCAAACCAAGAATAACTAAGCTAAAACCTGCAATTAAGACGTAAGCAAGCCATTCACTGTTAAACCACCATAAAATTGGACCTTGCGTGAGCACAATACACAAGCAGGCAAAACCTGGAGCCAATAAAGCAAATGTAAAGAAATCCTGCTTCTCAAAAACATAAATTCTTAAGCTACGTGGTAGCTTCAATGAAACGACCATGGCTAAACAACAAAGTGCTAAGCCGAGCTCAAACGTATATAGAACAGACCAACTGTCTGTATTTACAAGAAATGGAGAAATAATCCAAGCTAATGGTACGCCAAGTTGCTGAAAACCAAAGGCAATATATATACCTTTTGCCATGTCTGCTTTTTTAAAAGCTTGCATGGTGTAATACATACCTAGTGAGCTTAATGGCGCACCAGCTAAACCAGCTACAACCCGCGCAAATAGGGCCATTTCATAAGTATGCACAAAAATATGTAATACCAGAACTGCAATAAAAATCACGAGTCCTATTTCAGAAAATATTCTCAGGCCATACTGTTGCCGGGCTTTAAATAAAATCAGGTTTGAACTGACATTTGCCATGACATAAGCAGCAGGCAACCAAGCCGCTTCGGAAGGAGTTAGTCCATACTCACCTTGGATTAAAGGTAAATTTGCCGTAATAAAACCATTACTTAAGCTTGCCGAAAGGGCGATAAATAAACCAATAAAAAAGTAAATAAACCGCTTAGGTACAGAGTGTGCAATAGCTGCTGGTGAACCAGGTAAAGTCGGTTGCTCTTCTGGTGTCCAGTCGGGTGGTGTTTCTAAGTAACGAGGCGTTTTACTCATTCTATCCCTCGAATTTTTTGTATTTGAATACCATGAAATAGTAATTCAATTGCTCGTTTTGCTAAGCGAGTCTGTTCTTCTGGCTCATGTCCTTGAAATGAAGAACCCAACATTGCTGTGACCATTGCATAGTCATCGGCGGTCAGATCAGCTCGGCACAATTTTTGTTCTATCGCATTTTCAATCAGTGGGTTAAGTGCATTATTTCGCCGTTCATAAATTTTTAACATAATTGGATCTTGTCGATCAATCACTCTCCAAAAATCTTGCAAAATTGCGAGTTTGGGAAGTTGCCCAATATGTCCTTCAATTAAACGAAATAAACCATCTTCGAATTGTTGAAAATGAGCTGCTTTTTGCTCTAGCTGTGTAATCGCACGTTCTAAAAGTGCACTAATTAAAGCTTTTCGATCACAAAAGTTACGGTAGAACGTCGCTCTGCCGACCCCAGCGTGGTCAATCACAACTTGTAAGGGAACATTAATACCATGAATACGAAAACATTCTTCGGCTGCATTGAGTAATTCATCCCGATTATGGGCAGCAATTTTTTGACGTTTACTCATGTCATCGGTTTGGGGAGTTCTAAAGGTTATATATTTAACGGACATTTTTGTCCGTTGTGAAGATTTAAATTGTAAAAACATGAAAATTCAATTTTCATCATTTATATCTTGGCCATTTTTATATGTGTCACAAAAAGCTGTTAGAATACCGCGCAATTGCATGATGCTAGGTCAATACAATGTTTGAGTCCCTTATTCCTCTTTTTTCAATTGCGATGGCATTGATGCTTGGAGCAATAAGTCCTGGGCCAAGCTTTATTTATGTTGCACAAAATTCAATTTCTAAATCACGTAAACATGGGTTGTTTACCGCTTTAGGGACGGGGACAGGCGCAGCGCTTTTTGGTCTATTAGCAGTTATGGGATTGCAAGCAGTTTTATTGGCGGTGCCTTCTGCTTATCTAATTTTAAAAATTGGTGGTGGGCTATATTTGCTTTGGCTGGCTTTTAAAATTATTAAACATGCTAAAGAACCAATTGCGATGGAAAACGATGGCAAATCGAAAATGACCTATAAGCAGGCATATCGATATGGCTTAATTACCCAGTTAAGTAATCCAAAAATCGCAGTTGTATTGGCCAGCGTATTTACGGCTTTACTGCCAAAAGAAATTCCAAATTATTACTACGTCGCATTACCAGTGATTTGTTTTATGATTGATGCGGGTTGGTATTCATGTGTTGCGATGCTGTTATCTTCAGAGAAGCCTCGAAAAATGTATCTGAAAGCAAAAACAGGGGTGGATCGAGTTGCTGGAAGTATTGTGACTTTATTGGGTTTAAAATTAATTTTCTTCAAATGATTATTCTTTAATTAAAATATCTACAAAATCCAAAGCCAGCTATTTATAGTCTGGCTTAATTTTTGCGTAAAATATATACAAATTGAAATATCTTTTTTAGCACTTAAACACTTTAAAAGTGGTAACTTAATAAATAAAACAAAAAGAAATGAGGATCACGTTATGAAAAAACTAATGGTGAGCATTTCTGTAGTTTTTCTCATCTTAACTACAGGATGTGAGATGAGAACAATGAGCAAGCAACAGCCAGCAAATGAGCGGACCATGAGTATTGTGGGTACTCCGGTTCATGAAAAGGATTATAAAATTTCCGATATACAAGTGAATAATCATGAGCAATCTAACTATTAGGTTACTTGCTGGATGTGCAACTTACTGTGTTTTGAATATGGTAAGTGCATGTGAGCCTACTTCTTTAGATTGGGAGCTTTTTCAGGAAAAATATGATTTAAATCATGATGGCATGTATAGCCAAAAAGAATTTCAACGGGTTGAAGACTTTTATCCTTATAACTGGCCGAGTGATAAGCGTTTTCAAGGTGAAAACAAACAGACAGAGCTATTTCATTATTTAGATGAAAATAAGAATGGCTATTTAACAAATGAAGAGTTGGGAAATATACACGTTTTATTTAATAACCCTTGCGAAGGGTGGCCGTGGTCCTAATTTAGTAAGCCCCGTTTAAACCTATTCAAACCCCTTAAAAATAAAAAAGCTCCCAATTTAGGGAGCTTTTTTAAAAGCAGATTAAGAAACTTTATCGCCAGGTTTCGCACCGCTGTCTGGAGAAATAATGAAAATACCTTCACCATTTCCGGCAGCAAGTACCATGCCGTTTGAAATACCAAAACGCATTTTTCGTGGTGCAAGGTTAGCAACCATAACAACCAATTTACCTTTTAGGTCTTCTGGTGCGTATTGGCTACGAATACCACTAAATACGTTACGTGGTTCAGCCTCACCAACGTCTAACGTCAGTTGAAGTAATTTATCTGAGCCTTCAACTGTACCTGCTTCAATGACCTGAGCAATACGCAAGTCAACTTTTAAGAAGTCTTCGATACCGATAATTTCAGCTTCACCCACTGCTGGAGCAGGCATTGCTTTTTTCTCGGCAGCTTTGTCCTTTTTCGCCGTTGCTTTAGTTGCTTCTGGAGCAGGAGCACCTAAAGACTCTTTAGAAGCATCAACCATAGCTGCAACAGCTTTTGGATCAACACGCTGCATAAGCGGTTGGAACTGCGCAATCTCATGACTTACAAGAACTTGTTTACGTGACTCGAAATCGAAACTTTCAAGTTTTAAGAAATCTTGAACTTGCTTGGCCAAAGTTGGAAGAACTGGAGCCAAGTACACTGCAAGTTGACGGAATAAGTTGATACCCACAGAGCAGACGTCAAGAACTTGTTGCTCTTGACCTTCTTGTTTAGCAAGTGCCCAAGGCTTTTTCTCATCAATATATTGGTTTGCACGGTCAGCTAGCGCCATAATTTCACGGATCGCCGTAGAGAATTCACGTGCTTCATATGCAGCAGCGATTGAATCGCCAGCATGAATAAAACTTTGTACTAAATCAGTTTCTGCACATTGAGCAGATAACGTATTGTTAAAGTTGCTGTTGATGAATTTCGCACAACGGCTAGCAATATTAACGACTTTACCGACTAAGTCTGAATTTACTTTTTGAACAAAGTCATCAAGATTTAAGTCAGAGTCTTCAACTTTATCTGAAAGCTTAGATGCAAAGTAATAACGTAAATATTCTGGGTTTAAATGCTGTAAATACGTCTCGGCCTTAATGAAAGTACCACGTGACTTAGACATTTTTTGTCCATTTACAGTCAAGAAACCATTTACAAAAAGACCAGTTGGAGTGCGATAGTTTGCACCTTCAAGCATTGCAGGCCAGAATAAAGCATGGAAATAAACAATGTCTTTTCCAATAAAATGATAAACATCGTTTTGGCTGTCTTTTTTCCAGAAATCATCAAAGTTTAAATCTGGGCGTTTAATTTTGATGTAGTTTTCAAAACTAGACATATAACCAATTGGGGCATCTACCCATACGTAGAAATATTTATTTGGTGCGTCTGGAATTTCAAAGCCAAAATATGGTGCATCACGAGAAATATCCCAGTCTGCTAAACCAGCTTCAAACCATTCATCTAACTTGTTCGCAATTGAAAGAGGTAAACGACCTTCATCACGCGTCCATTTTTGTAAATATTCAGAGAAGTTTGGAAGCTTGAAAAAATAGTGATCTGATGATTTTTCAACTGGTGTTGCACCACTTAAAGTCGAACGCGGGTCAAGTAGCTCAGTTGCATTGTAAGTTGTACCGCACACTTCACATGAGTCGCCGTATTGATCTTCTGATTTACATTTGGGGCATGTACCTTTAATGAAACGGTCAGACAAGAACATCCCTTTTTCTGGGTCAAATAACTGAGTTACAGGACGAACTGCAATATTTCCAGCTTCACGGTTTTTAATATAGATATCTGTTGAACGTGCTTTGTTTGCATCGCTATGCGTTGAATCGTAATGATCGAAATGTACCCCAAAACCGTCAAAATCACGGATGTGTTCTTTTTGAACATTCGCAATTTGCTCTTCTGGGCTAATACCATTTGCTTCGGCACGTAGCATAATTGCTGTACCGTGAGCATCATCCGCACATACATAAGTCACATCATGACCCATTGCTCGCATGGCACGAACCCAGATATCTGCCTGGATGTAACCGAGTAAATGACCCATATGAATTGGACCATTAGCATAAGGGAGGGCATTAGTGACTAAAATTTTACGCACGGATTTCATTCTCTCATTCGTATTTATAAGGTGGAAGATTTTAACTGATGCAGGGAGATAAGCAAAGATTAATAATCTCCAGCTTGGCATAAGCGATTTCTATTAAAATGGATTTTGGTCAGGCATGGTTTCTCTTTAGAACAGATAAACAAATCAAAAAATATTTGAATCTTCCTGTATTGTCTTTGTTTCAAATTGCAGTTACGGTCAGAAAATAAGCCATAACGATGTATAACTAATAACTTATTCAGGTAATTTTTTAATTAACTATGAGGATAACAACGATGACTACAGAAAATAAATTAGATGAATTAAAGGCAAAAGCGGCTGATGCAAAAGTACAAGGTGAAAAAGCTTTGGACGATTTAAAGGAAAATGTAAAAGAGAAGCAAGCTGCTGGTAAAGAAGCAGTTGAAGATAAGGTAGACCAATTAAAGGCAAAAGCAGCTGATGCGAAAGTACAAGGCGAAAAAGCTTTGGACGATTTAAAGGAAAATGTAAAAGAGAAACAAGCTTCTGGTAAAGAGGCTCTTGAAGAAAAAGCAACTGATTTAAAAGGTAAATTTGAGGATGCTCAGCATAGTCTACAAGACAAGTTTGATCACTTGCGTACAGAAGCAGCTCATAAACTTGACGATGCTAAAGCCAAAGCTGCGGAATTAAAGGAAGAGGCTGCTACAAAATTTGATGAGTTGAAAACGCAAGCAACAGCAAAACTTGATGAGTTGAAGAAAACTGCAACCGATAAACTCAATAAATAAAAGAATCATGATTCTGCTGAATAAGCTGATTTAAACTAAAATCTGCACTCCTTACCTAAAAGATGAGATCTGAAGTGAGTAATTATTCATCCCAAGGTGAGCGAGTGTGGAGCAATACTGTTACACTATCTCCATTAAGCTGTAATGATCTGTTTTTGGAGTAAACAATATGTCTTGGCTTTCTTCATTAAAGTCCGTTTTTTCACCCGCACAAGAGGTGAAAGAAGATGAAATCCAAACCGTACTCCAAAATTATTTATTACCGCATTCAAAAGATGCTTTAAAGGAGCGCATTAGTCAGCTTCAAGTTCAGGGTCGTGTATTACAACTTACGATTAATACATTTCCTGATGAAAAAGAGCATTTGCAGCAAATCCATGATGATTTAGCTGGTGCATTAGAAAAGTGCGGTATTGAAGAACTTAATTTACACGTGGTTCAACAAAAGCGCCCTACACAAGAAAGTTCAAATTTACCTCCTGTGCTTGATGCCTCACCTAAATCAGAAACAGATCCAAATAATCCACCGATTCAAAAAGCCGCTCCGCAACAAAGAGATGTTCCACTTCACCCTCGCATTAAGAATGTTATTTTAGTTTCATCTGGAAAGGGCGGCGTTGGTAAATCGACAACTACGGTCAATTTGGCGCTTGCCTTGCAAAAAATGGGTCTTAAGGTTGGGGTATTAGATGCTGACATCTATGGCCCAAGTATTCCCACAATGCTAGGAAACGCTGGCAAAACTCCACTTATTGAAAGTGAAAATTTTGTACCTTTAGATGCTTATGGTATGGCTGTGCTTTCTATTGGACATTTAACTGGTGATAACAATACACCTGTTGCATGGCGTGGACCAAAGGCAACAGGCGCTCTAATGCAATTGTTTAATCAAACGCTTTGGCCTGATTTAGATGTACTCATGATTGATATGCCACCAGGTACTGGTGACATTCAGCTTACGCTTGCACAGCGTATTCCGGTTACAGGCTCAATCATTGTGACTACTCCACAAAATGTTGCCTTGCTTGATGCGACCAAAGGAATTGAGTTATTTAATAAAGTGGGTATTCCCGTATTAGGTGTTGTCGAAAACATGTCGACTCATATTTGCTCAAACTGTGGTCACGAAGAGCAAATTTTTGGTATCGGTGGTGGTGATAAGCTTTCCGAGCAATACCATATTCCATTGCTAGGCCGTTTGCCTCTAAATGCTCAAATACGTGAACATGCTGATCAGGGTAAACCGAGCGTTGTGGCAATGGATGATGCGGCTGATAGTTATATTGAGATTGCTAAAGCAGTCTGGCAGCAGATTGAAAAAATCCCTCAACGCACACGTGATGATAAGCGTATTTTCTAATTTATTAAAACCCGGCTTTAAGTCGGGTTTTTTATCATCTGATTAAAATAAAAAATTAAATTACTGAATCCTAATAACAAAGCTGAACTTGAAATTGGCATGTAGATTGCTACCTTACACTTTTTAAAAAGAAAGGTTAAAAAATGCAATTTAAGTATAGTTTGGGCGTAATCAGTTTATGTAGCGCTTTATTTTTTGTTGGATGTAACGATGACAACTCATCTGCTTCACAAACCCCAACAGTTCAGGAACAAAAACAGAAGTTACAGCCGATCATTATTCAAGGGGCTTTGCCAGTAGAATCGGAAAAAATGGCTTCAAAATTACAGAATGTGACTGTTGAAACATTAGGCGGATGGACTTTCTGGAAAGGAACCTATAACGGTTATCCAATGATTATTTCTAAAACTCGCATGGGTATGAGTAACTCTGCTGCAGCAACTGCTCTAGCGATTGAGCGTTATAAACCGATTGCGATCATTAATCAGGGAACTTCAGGTGGACATGATCCTGATTTGCATGTTTACGATATTGTTTTAGGAAAATATACAACCAATATTGGTGCATTTAGAACTCCTAAACAGCCAGTGGGTGGTGGTTCAAACTCACTCACATGGGTTGAGGCTTTTGACGTTTTGCCAACAGATGAATCTGACCCAGAGCCGATTGCGATACGCAAATTTGAAGGTGACAGAGAATTATTAATGGCGGCCCACAAAGTCCGTTATGATAAAGGTGATGTGGTTGAAGGAACAATTGGTTCAGCAGATGTCTGGAATAATGAGCTAGATCGTATTCAATTTTTCCATCAACGTTATGGTACTTCTGTTGAAGAAATGGAAGCAGCATCTGTTGCGCAAATCGCAAGTCAATTTAACGTTCCTTTCCTAGGCATTCGAATCTTATCTAATAATATTACCAATAATGGAGCTTATGACCCTGGTACAGGAGAGGCTTGCCAAGAGTATGTACTTAATGTGGCTGAAGAATATATGAAATCAAAATTGCCGAAATAATGATTTAAACTTATGCAAGAAGAGTGAAAATTTTATAAAACCTCTTCTTGCTTCTTTTGACGATGTCTACTTTTCCAGTTTTTAACAACCATCCAGCGCCAGAAAATTTCTGTGCATATATATAAAATAACAGCAAATACAAAAGCTTCTACAACAAGTCCAGTCATCAAGATTTTCGCGAGGCTAAAATCAATGTGGCCATGGCCGAAATGAGTAATCCAACGAGAAATCTGATGCAATACACCCAGCAACATTTCTTTGTTAATCATATGCACATGAAAAATGTGGGCACCGAACCAAAAACCAATATATAGAATAGGAACTAATGTAAGCGGGTTACTTAACCAAGCGAGCATCAAGCTAATTGGTAAATTTACTTCGAATAGTAATACAGCCATCACAATAAATACGCTGTGAAAAGGAATAGGCAGTAAACCAAAAAAAGTTCCGACAAAAACAGCTCGGGTAATTGATTTTCGATTGACATACCAAAGCACAGGATTAAGGGTTTTTTTACCAAAAATCCTTAGAAATTTCATATTTGAAACTTTCTCGGGGGAGGGAAGCCAAGATTGAAAAAAATGCTTTGCCATAATCATTAAGGGTAGTAAAGCGCGATGCTCTATATAAAAAATCAGAAACAATATATGAATTGAAACTTATTAAAAGCTTAAAATTTAAACTTACCAGTGATATATATTTTTTATTATAAAGACTTTTGATGGAAAAATAGACTTAAAATAAAAATAGTTATGTTACTTAACTCAGAATCTATTTGAAAAGTATAACAACTGACCGTAAAGTTTTCTTCTCGAATTTATGTGGTAATTTTATAAATATTTGTTTTTATATACTTTATTTTTATTTTGAAAATAACTTGAAATACTTTGTCTTACAATTACCTTTTGCCTTGTGACAGGATATCTATTAATCTGAGATGACTATATTGTGAGGTCATTCAATGATTTCATGGCTTTTTATTGGCTTAGTAGCCACAATTTTACTTACTCCAGGCCCAACCAATACTCTGCTCGCTTCTTCAGGAGTACAAGTGGGTTTAAGGAAGTCAGTAAAACTTATTCCAGCAGAAGTTTTGGGTTATGTAATCTCTATTTCTGCATGGGGAATGCTGATTGGAAAAGTGTCTAGCACACTACCAATGCTGCCGCCTATTCTAAAGCTATTGAGCGCTTGCTATATTATTTTCTTAGCCATCAAGTTATGGCATACGGCAAATCAAGAAGTTGAATTAAATCAGCCAACGATTCGTGCTCGTGAGTTATTCTGCGCCACTTTATTAAACCCAAAAGCCTTACTCTTTGCCTCAGCAATTTTCCCGGTAGCTGCATGGAGTAATTTTCATATTTATTTAATTCATATGATGGCTTATTTAGCGCTTATTACCCCAATTGCATTGTTCTGGATTTTCTTGGGATCGGTTTTAGCTTCTAAGAAAGTGGGTTGGTTAAATCAAACTAACTTGCAAAAAACCGCTTCACTTGTATTGGTCAGCTTTTCAATTCCAATTAGTTATTCTGCTTTACTGAACCTTTAAACGTACTGCTGAGCTATTCTTATTTATTTGAGTAGCTCTGTGTTGTTTTCATAATTGGTTTTTTAAGTTAAAGTACGTCGAAATCAATGAATTTACCTTTTGGATAGAAAATACATGGCCATTAAGTCTGATCGTTGGATTCGCGAGATGAGCGAAAAACACGGCATGATTGAACCTTATGCAGAGAATCAAGTCCGTTTTGATGAAAATGGTGAAAAGTTGATTTCTTACGGGGTCTCTAGCTATGGTTATGATGTACGCTGTGCCCGTGAATTCAAGGTTTTTACAAACGTACATTCTGCAATTGTCGATCCAAAGAATTTTGATGACAAAAGTTTTATCGATATTGAGTCTGATGTTTGTATTATTCCGCCAAACTCATTTGCCCTAGCGCGTACAATTGAATATTTCCGTATTCCTCGCAATGTGTTAACAGTGTGCTTAGGTAAATCGACCTACGCTCGTTGCGGTATTATTGTAAATGTGACTCCATTAGAACCTGAATGGGAAGGTCACGTTACTTTAGAATTTTCAAATACAACAAATTTACCTGCACGTATTTATGCAGGGGAAGGCGTAGCACAAATGCTATTCTTTGAAAGTGATGAAGTATGTGAAACCTCTTATAAAGACCGTGGTGGTAAATACCAAGGTCAAACAGGTGTTACACTTCCTAAAACATAATTTTCTTAGCTGAATAATAGTTTTAATAATGATGGGTCACTGAGGTGGCCCAATTTTATACATAAAATTTTTATGAGAAGCGTTTATCGGAATTATGATAAACGACAGTTTTCTTTTGTAAAAAATGATATAAAATGATCAATGATTGATTTGTTTTTTGCTCTGTATCACAGAATTTAAAAGCAAATAGAGTAGATATAGGCTCTCTTTGATAATGTTTAGTTAAATACATGATCAAATGTAGATAAGCCAAATAAAAAGAAATTAAACAGGATTATGCCCCCACGGATACGGAGGTCGGCCATGCGACAGTTTACGTCTCTTCGAGTAGCACTTTTGACACTCGGAAGCTTATGTTTTTCTTCAGCTTACGCTGCTTCTACACTGGTGCCTATGTCTGATTCGGAACTATCAGCAACTCGGGGCCAAGCCCTGATGAGTATGTCTTATATTGCACCTAATGATTCGGCAAATCTGGAAAAATTGCGTGATAGCAGTAGTAATGTAGGATTTTATAAATTAGGTTTAGAGGCCGAGTTAGAAATTAATGCCAATATTCGTAAACTTCAGTTAGGTTGTGGTGGGATAAATGGTGCAGGCGGCTGTGATATTGATTTTGATAATGTTAGTTTAAGTGGTGTAGCAGATACACGCGAGGGCCGGGTAGCAAGCGATGCTAAACTGACAAATCCTTTTTTCGAATTGGCAATAAAGAACCCAAATAGTGCATCAACTCGTGAAGTAGCTGGTATTCGCTTGAGTGCTGAAGCAGTTGAAGGGCTTTTAACTATTGGCACAGAAAACTCAGCTACACCAAATGGTATTAATAGTTTAAGTGGTTATATGGTAGTAGCACCCCAAGTAGGTGCGGCGACTGTTGAGGCTGCACGCATCACGCAAACAGGTAGTCCTGCTTGTGGCGTATATCCATCTCCTTCGGGTTGTGGTGTTAACCAAGCAATTACAGGTAAAGCTAGAGGTGAAATTGCATTAGGAGCAGGATTTAATCTTGATTTCCAGACTAAGTCTTATGATATAACACTGTCCCCTACCCAAAAAGCACAGTTATCATTACCACAATCAATTGTATCCGGACACCGGATGAGCAGTGTAAATTTATTAGCCTCTGCTATAGTCAATGGTATTGATTTGTCGGGTACACTGGCAGCTGATGTTGATATCCTTGGGGGAATTACGTTAAATGGTAATCTTCGTGGGACCATTAATAATTTACCTGTAACAGTACCGTTGTTAGAAAATTTAGGTTATATCCATAAAATTGATTTGAGTGGTAGTCCATTATCATTATCGATGCAGGGACAAGATATACGTTGGCCTGGAACAGTATCAACAGCAATGCGTGGTTGGTGGCTAGAGTTATCAAATCCAATAGATATTGGTCGAATTGACCCGACTAATAGCGTCGTTATTAAAACAGATACTATTAGAGATGCACTTACTGAAGTGAGTAAAGAATTAACCCAGAATCCATTAAACTGTGGTTTCTTGGCTGTAAATTGTATTGGTGGTGATTTTAATGTTGGGACAAGGGATTTATCAAACGCGAGACCAGCAGTACTAGAATTACAGAATTTACAATTAGCTAATCAGTCTTTTGCTCCAAACTGCTACGGAAGTTTAAAATTCTGCTAAGTATGAATGCATAGTTTTAAATTTTACATTCATCGGAAAAGTAAGTTTTTAAGCTCTTTTTTTTGCATTCGTGCAAATATTGCGCATAATGGAAATGTGGAAGGGTTGGCAATATCTATTTGGATTTGCCTTCTAGTCTAGGGAGAAAAGGAAAAATTCACCTAGCATCAAGGATTGTTAAAGAAAAATAAATATGGTGCGCGGCATCGTATAAACAGGAAGGTCAAGATGACTACACTTAATTATACGGTAAGGTTTCAAAAAACCGTTCTGGCAAGTTTAATTGGCTTTTGTATAAGTCAGCCAAGTTTTGCTCTTGAAGAACTTTCTGATGCAGGTTTAAGTGAAACCACTGGTGAAGGTATTGCTATCTTGCCACAGAATACTTATATGGTATTTCGTGGAGCTGGAGCGAATGAAACTACAAACCAAATTTTAAATGACCGCACTAAAGATACGGGTTATATCAATTATGTACCCGTAGGTCCATTAAGTATGACTTCGGCAGACACCAATAAAAACGGTTCGGTTGATTCAGGTGACCGTGCAGTGGGTAAAGCTGATATTTATCTTTATGGCCTTGCTTTATCCAAATCTGATAATAATACTAATACACGTATAGCTTCTACTGAGGCAGCAGCAATATCAAGCTGGGGTACAGCTGTTAACCCTTGGATATTTAAAGTTGCAACTGAAAATTCAGTACCGAATTTTAGTGCAAATAATTGTACAGGTGCGACTGATCCTAATTGTCAATTAACCTATCTAGCTTTGGAAGCACCTTTATATGAGATTGGAACAAAAGATACGGCTGGTATAGATGCTTATAAGTTGAAACTAGGTCTATGGTCCGATATCTTTGTTCGAAATCCGAATAAAATAAATGGAGCAGCAGATCAATTTAATTATGGCGACTCAAATGGTTTAATTGGTACAAGTACTGATGCAACTCGTGCAAACCGTCTTCGTTTACAAGGAGTGTGGAATAACTTTAGCTTAAATGGCAGCCGTTTACAGCTTTTCCAAACATTAGGCGGAGCAACATCTGCTGGTGGAATGAGCCCTTTTTATAATAATACTTTGGGGGTTGCCGGAGTTATACGTTTGAATAGCGGAGACAGCAAGGATGTTAAGGCTATTACTACAAGTTCTCTAACTGAGGGATCTACTACTACTCCGTGGACTCTTATTCATGCAGGTGCTAATTCAACATTAAGTACAAGCACAACAGGTGATTGTAATAATGGAGGAACAGGAAGTTTTGGTACCTCAGCGGGATGCCGCTATTATGTAGAAAAACGTACACGTACAGATAGTAAAACTGCCACAAAAACGTGGGATGCTTCAGGTTTATCGAATGCTGGAGTTTTACGTTTGAGTACACGTGAAACGAGCGATAGTGGAAACCTTATCACACCTGCAATTAATGGTGGCGTAGCACCCACTTTTGATGCTAACGAGGGAGTTTACCTTTATAACCCAAATATAAATCTTGTATTAGGTACTTTGTACCAGCCTTTGATTTTAGGTTCTGATGGTAAAAACTTTAGTTTAGAAATTGCCCGTATTGCGAATAAACCAGAAATTTATAAACAAATTTATACTGACTATAGCGGTGTGGATACCTCTTATAAAGGCTCAACTTGTAACGTTTATCAATGTGGTAACCAACTAACTTTAGGTGGTAAAAATTATCAAGGCTATAATGCAACACACAGTAGTATTACCATTGGTACTGCCTTTAGTGAGGATGGCGGAAAAACTCTAAGAGCTTCAACCGATGAAGGAGCAGTAGGTATTTCGTTTGGTAAGTTAAATTCAGGTACGGTTTCACGAACAACTTATTCAAATCAGATGACTGAAGTACATTATAAACAACGTGGAGTAAATACTCAGACGTGGGTTCAGTCTTATAGTTGTACTCTATTTATTTGTGGTGCTGGTACAACAGGATATTTATATCAGTGGGAATATAATAATGGCTCAACACCTTGGGCAATTTTAGCTCCAACAACAAAGCCTGCTGATGCTACATGTTCTCCAACTATTGGTTGTAGTAGCACTTCTGGAACTACACCTATGTATGGTTCAATTGCAAACCGTGTTTGGGCAAACTCATCAGCTGTTTGGTTAACTGCAGCAAATAATGAAGTAAATAATTTAATTGGCGCTAATAATGGAATGACAGGTACAACTTTTCCAACATTAAATCAGGCGCCCACACCTGTTATAAATTCTAGCCCAATAAATAACCTGGGGTCTGCTGTCATTGATGGTGTTTTAATCCAACACTTGAAACTGACAACTAAAGGTCTATAAGAGGTGGGTAACGCGATGAAAAAAATAACTGCTTTACTCCTTGCTCTTTGTGCAACAGTGACTCATGCAGAGCTACAAACTTTAGATAATGAAGCATTACAGGCGATTAATGGTCAAGCTGGTGCTGATTTATCTTTAATGCTCAATTTAAACCAAACAGCTAACGGTGTATTTGACAATGGTAGTGGTGGTGTCTGTGAGAACGTAGAGTTTTGCCATCTTGGCTTGGCAATTAATAAGCGTTTTGTACAAGCAGATGCGAGTAAACCAAGTGGTTGGGCCGAAAATAGTGATAGTGGTAATAAACTTTGGCTCGTATTTAAAGGCGTACAAGGTACTTTAAATATTCAAAAGATGGGTTTGGATGGCGCTGATTTAAAGTATTTGGATAAAAATAATACTGAAATGATTAAGCCTGCTATTCAGCTTAGTTTTAGTGCGGCACAGCCAATTTTAATTCGTAACTTTGGTTTTAATGCTTTATCAATTGAGCAAGATAACTTTACCAGCTCAACAACAGCGCAAGGGTCGAGTGCAAATATGTATGATTATGCATATTTCAAAAAGCCAACTTATGCGGCTACTGCTAATAGTGCAAACCAGCAAGTTGCTACTGCAACACCATCGGCGTATGACCATGGACGTGAAACTGGTTTTATGGGCTTGATGATGAATGGGAATTTGGCTATCCAAGGAAAAGTCATGGTCTTTAGCTGTGATGGCAGCCATCCTCGTTGTTAAGGGTTAATGTAGATTTCAAAGGAACTGAAGTGATGAAAAAAAATAAAGAAAATCACAGCTCAAAGTTTATTTTAAACGCATTAACAACCAGCATGTTGTTAGTGAGCGGACATGTTTTTGCGTTAGAAGCTTTAACTGATGCTGACTTGAGTGCTGTTAATGGGCAAGATGGGATTTCGATTCAAACGACGTTTAATGAAATCAATATTGATAATGCTTACTGGGATGACCATGCAGGTACACCTAGTAGTGCAGATCAGGTCTTAAGAGCTCAAGCGAGCGGGATAAAAGTTCAAAAAAGTAATGCATCTAGTCAGCCTTTAAGTACAAATTACCGTTTAGATGTAGGGAGTAACCCAACTACGGGTAAAACTGGACTCGACTTTTCTATGCAAAGCAGTCCATCACTTATTACCGTAAATAGCGTTAAAGTATGTAATACCTCTGCTACTTGTTCACCAACAATGGGCCAGCTGGCTATTCAAACGACTTCCCCTCTAAATTTGGCACTTACAACCCAAGATGGTCTATTTAATGCAAATAGTCAGTCAAGCATGACGCTTGGTATTAATAATGCCAATATTTATCTAGGGCAATTAGATGCTCGTAGTCAGCTAAATCAATTAATTTTAAGAAATTTTAACTTTAATTTTGTTGGTAAAGGGGCCATGTTGATTGACCCAACTCGTGGCGTAGTTTTACAGACGAATACTGGAACTAACGTTGCTAGTGTAGGACAAACTCCAAATAGTACTTATGGCTATGTTGATTTTAACCGTGTAGCAGATTCAGCTTCTGGTCTAACAGCAGGAACATATGTAGATAGTAGTGGAAAAGTAACTAATTCAGGCCTAAATATTGAGGTGATGCTCAGTTCGAATGTCGATAAAACTAACCCTTATGCTTTAGATGCAACCAATAGTCCCCAAAATGCGAAAGGTTTGATTCGTTTAGGTGCTAGTGGACGTATGGTAAATAGTTATTTACAAGTCCGTGGTATGGATGGTACGTCAGATACAACAATATTAGGTACAGCAAATACCGCAGCGGGTACGGGCTCAAGTAATAGTATTTTAGGTAATTCTGGGATTGCCTTTCGTATGAAAGGTGAATTCACTAAAGACAATGACTCAATGTTGGGCTCAGATGGCAAAGCAACCACTTTGGAAATTGGTGGAGCAGGTCTGAATGCTTATGGTTTCGAATTTGGTAATTTAACTGGCCTTAACTCCGCTACGCGTGGTTATTTTGACAGCGGAAATATTTATTTAAATCTTGCTGATACAAAAACGTTATTAATGCCAAACAACGCAACTTTAAATGCAATTCGTTTAGGGGCAGGTACTTTAACAACAACTGCTGATTATCAACATAACATTCACCGTGATACGGTCACTAATCCGTTTAGCTTAATTCTTGCGATGCGTGGAGCAGAGTTTCAAGCATTTTCAAGACGCGGTCGTTTTACGACAAGTGCAAATGTTGCTGCTGCCAATCAGTTTGCAGACAATGGTGCAAATAACCAGTGGGGCTTAGCCTTACCTTTTTATAATTTAAATGCTAACGCTGCTGTATATGGTTTAGATGCACCGGCAAATAGCGCTTATTACTATACAAAAGATGCAAATGGTAAGCCTATTCGAAATGCTGTAGCTGCATCTGGAACGACTTCGCGTTTAGGTTTTGGTATTGCTGCTGGAACTACGGGACGTGATGCGACTGGAACTAAAACAACCTCAATTTTATTAATTGATGGTTCTCCAAATGCTAATAATGGAGGTAGTCCTACTGATTATTACATGGGCTTACGTAATATCGATATGTTCCTCAAAGGCAATGGAAGTATTGGTTTAGAAAATGGCAGTCTTAATATTAGTTTAAAAGAGATGCTACTTGCTTTATCAACAGAAATTGCAGCTGGTTATTTACCAGGGGCTAAATATAAAACTTGTCCAGCGACGGGTTCATGTACTTCACCTATAGATAATTTTGCCAAAAATAATGATGTCTTATTTGGTCTAAAACTCCGTTTAGGTGGCGATCTTAACTTATCAATTGTGCCAAATAGTTCAATTGCAGATGGTAGTGCCTTAACTGTACTCGGCGATTTCACAGTGCCTGCGACAGCAACTGGAAATACGGTTCAAATTAGTGATCCGATTGATGGTTCTGCAATTGGTTTTGACAATATTACAGGAAAGCTAGCGTTTAATACCGCTTTGGTTGTGGGTAAAGATACAACAAGTGGTTTAGGTAAAGTTGGGGTAAATACAGCGGTTTATTTCAACCCTGATAAGAGTATTGACGGCGCGTTACGTGTTAAAGATATTAATTTCTATCCGCCTTCAACAGGAGCGGGAGCACGTTTAGGTGAGCTTGCAATTACGGGTGGACGTTTAAATAGTAGCTTTAGTATTGTGCCTAGAAATGGGGCCTTTAACTAATAAATAAAAGTGACGATTATCGTCACTTTTTTATATAAATTTTATTTTAGTGTGATTGGATTTGCATTCGTCGGGTTATAGAGATAATTGCTTTGTACTTGAATATTATTCTGATAGTCTGAACAAATAATAAGCGTTTGTCTCTTAAGGATTAGAGCGACATGAAGAATAAAAATATAGGGTTCTGGCTGCTACTTGCCAGTAGTTCAAGTGTATTTGCAATGCAACCTTTGGATGATCAAAGCCTTGCAGCAGCGACGGGCCAAAATGGCTTAACTTTAGGAATTCAGGCCGATAAAGTTAAATTTAACCAAGTCGCACTCATTGATACTAACGGTATTGCTTCAACTTCTTATAACAGTAAGGCTGGTTTTGTCATTGCTGGAAACTCTACTAATCCAGTTCCTGGTATAGAGTTTATTAAAGCCGCTGTATCGGGTAATCCTTCTTTTAATATTGCAATGGATACCGATGCTGGGGGTGGAAATCCTTTTTTAAATTTAGCTATATCTATGGGGAATGATGTAAACGGAATTCGACTTCTACCTTTTTCAGTTTATTTAGCCCCAAGTACATCTTTATCTAGCCCATCCGATTATGCATTAACAAGTTATGCACCAAAATCAATTTTTAGTTCGGGAACGACAGTAAATACAGGTGTAAAAGAAATCATTCGTTCTACTGGAAATCTAGATATTAACTTTGTACAAACCAATAAACCCCGTTTAAACATTCAACTGGGTCATGCTGCCCAGTCCGTTATGGTTAAATTTGGTGGGGCAATTCAATCTATTTGTTCTGCTGCTACGGGTTGTCCAATTACTTTAGTGTCCGATAATACGGGTGCTACATTTGGGTTTAAGTTTGCAGGAACAAATACCTCAACTGGTTTTGTGTTAGATGGTTTTTATGCAGGTGTTGATCCAACTGGATTAACTTTTGGGAATACAGGCGCATCTAGTAAATTTGATGCTTCACTTAATAATGTCACTTTAGGGAATATGGGTACTCAAAATACAACAACGTTTAATAATTTACCTAATGGTTCTATGGGGAGTTTTGGTGTCACTGGCGTTTCTGTAACTGACTTTAAAATGAAAGTAAGCGGCTTTTAAAAAAGAATAATAGCTTAACCTGAAATACGAAAGAGGGCAGTTGTGAAAACAATTGTCCTCTTTTTTAAAAGGTTATGCCGAGTTAAATAGTATCTGATCTGGTGTGTTCTAATTGTTGAACAATTTCATCTAAAGCTTTAATACGTTTCACTTGGTCCCATAATTCTTTCGCTTGAGGATAGGCTTTGGTCATCATGCCTAACCACTGTTTATAACGACCAACCATCCCAATTTCTGTTTTTGCTTGACCGTTTAAAAAGCGAATTTGTAAGTCAACGAGTTGTTCCCAACTAAATAAAGCTTCATCCATATTTTGGCGAATGCATTGGGTTAAATCTGGAGTCGTTACCGCACCACGGCCAATCATTAAGTCTTCACAGCCAGATTGTTGTTGACAGGCTCTAGCATCAGCATTGGTCCAGATTTCACCGTTAGCAATGACATTAATTTTTAAAGCTTCTTTAATAGGTAGAATTTTTTCCCAATAAGCTGGTGGTGTATAGCCATCTGCTTTAGTTCGAGCGTGTACAGTTAACCAGCTTGCACCTGCATCTTCGACAGCGTGGGCATTTTCCATTGTATGGTTTTCATCGAGGTAACCTAAACGCATTTTTGCTGAAACAGGAATATGAGCAGGTACAGCATCTCTCACTGCTTTAATCAGCAGATGTACCATGTCTGGTTCATCAAGAAGGACTGAACCACCACGATGTCGATTAACGGTTTTTGCAGGACAACCGAAATTAAGGTCGATTGCAGGTGCACCCAATTCAACAACTTTTGCTGCATTTGCTGCCAGCATATCTGGATTATTACCTAGGAACTGAACATGAATAGGGGTACCGGCTGCTGTTTTACCATCATTTTTTAGTTCAGGACAAAAACTATAATAGATGTGGTCTGGCAAAATACTGTCTGTAACGCGAATAAATTCGGTCACACACCAGTCGAAATCACCAACAGATGTGAGTGTATCCCGCATGATCGGGTCAGTTAAACCTTCCATTGGAGCGAGTATGAGTTTCACAGTCTGTGTCACCTGAGTAAAACGAAAACAGCGTTATACGGGATATGCATAACGCTGTCTAGTATCGATTAAATTATAATTTCTCTAGCGCCCTAAAATCATCTCAAGTACAAATTTACTGCCGATAAATCCAATCGCTAAAAGTACAAAACCCATTAAGGTAAAACGAATTGCTTTTTGGCCTCTCCAGCCAAGTTTGTAATGGCCGATCAGTAATGAGCCATAGATAAACCAAGAAATAATACTAAATACGGTTTTATGAGCGAGATGCTGAGCAAAGAAGCTATCAATTGTTAAAAAACCAAATGTAAGCGCAATCGTTAATAAAATGAAACCTGTAATGATTAGGTCAAATAATAAAGATTCCATCGCTTGAATTGGCGGGAGTAAGTTGACCCAGAAACGTTTTTTTTGTTTCTTTTTGAGTTCACGATTTTGGAACCACATCAAGATCGCATGTATGGTTGCCATCAGTAAAACTGCATAGGCAGAAAGCGAAAGAATGATATGAGTATCAAGTCCTAACGAATGCTGTTCAATAAATTGATCTGGTCGACTAAAGGCAAACCCTAAAATAAGACCAATAGCTGCGACAGGAATGCCTAACAAATTTAATGGCAGAATAGGGCGAAAAGTACTAAAAATTAAGCTTAACAATAACATAAGCCCTGATGTAAAAGACATCAGGTTAAATACATCGTAGTTAATTCCTGCTGGTGTAAGCATGGCATCGCATAAAACTGTGCCGTGCAGTACTAATGCCAAGATAGTAACAAAAGCAAATAACCATGAGTTTGGTTCACGTTTTGACATTAAACGAATAAACAGATACCAGAAAGAAGTGGTATATGCGATGAGTGCCAAAATTGTATAAACCAAGGGGAGGCTAATCATGTCAAACCTTTTTCAGGATTAATTCATCTATATAAGATATAAATTCGCTGCGAACTAAAGTATCCTATAGCATTCTATGCATAAATTTTCTATTTCGAGAAAGATTTTTTTGCAACTAGCCATTTTAAGCGGATTTTGCAATGTTTGATACCTTAACAGAACGACTCACACAGAGTTTAAGAAATGTTACTGGCTCAGGGCAGCTGACCGAAGACAATATTAAAGATACCTTACGTGAAGTACGTATGGCACTTCTTGAAGCCGATGTCGCGTTACCTGTAACTCGTGAATTTATCGCGAAAGTTAAGGAAGAGGCATTGGGCCAAGAAGTGATGACTCAGTTATCACCAGGCCAGGCATTTGTAAAAATTGTCTATGACGAACTCACCAAGATGATGGGTGAGGCGAATGAAACACTTGATTTAAGTGCGAAACCTCCTGTTGTAGTATTACTTGCTGGTTTACAAGGTGCAGGTAAAACCACAACTGCTGCCAAGCTGGCACGTTTCTTAAAAGAACGTCAAAAGAAAAAAGTAATGACTGTTTCTGCCGACGTTTACCGTCCGGCAGCAATTAAACAGTTAGAAACTGTTTCAAATGAAGTTGGTGCAGGCTTTATTCCTTCAGATCCTTCTGAAAAGCCAATTGATATTGTTAATCGTGCAATTGAACAGGCAAAAATCCAGTTTGCTGATGTATTGATTGTCGATACGGCAGGCCGTCTACATGTCGATGCAGACATGATGGACGAAATTAAAGAATTACATGCAGCAGTTAAGCCGACTGAAACTTTGTTTGTGGTTGATGCCATGACAGGTCAGGATGCTGCAAATACAGCAAAAGCATTTAATGATGCTTTAGCACTTACTGGTGTGATTCTTACTAAAACTGATGGTGATGCACGTGGTGGTGCAGCGCTTTCTGTGCGTGCCATTACTGGTAAGCCAATCAAGTTCTTGGGTATGGGCGAGAAGCTTGATGCCTTAGAACCATTCCATCCGGATCGTGTTGCTCAACGTATTTTAGGCATGGGTGACGTACTTTCTTTAGTCGAAGAAGTTGAACGTAAAATCGACAAAGAAAAAGCCGAAAAAATGGCGAAAAAATTGCAAAAAGGCGGTAGCTTCAATTTTGAAGATATGCTGATGCAATTTGAGCAAATGAAAAAAATGGGCGGCATGATGGGCTTCTTAGACAAGTTGCCCGGCATGAGCGGTGCAGGAATTCAGCAAGCGATTGAGCAAGCGAACCCTGAAAAACAAGTCAAGAAGATGGAAGCGATTATCCAGTCAATGACTGTTAAAGAGCGCCGTAATCCGGACTTAATGAACCCAAGTCGTAAAAAACGTATTGCGGCAGGTTGTGGTATGGATGTTGCTGAAGTGAACAAACTCATTAAGCAACAAGCGCAAATGGCTAAAATGATGAAGAAATTTGCGAATCCATCTGGTATGAGCAAAATGATGCGTTCATTAGGCAATATGCAAAAGCAATTTGGCGGCGGCGGTGGCGGAATGGGCCCACTCTTTGGTAATAATGACCAAAAGAAATAAATCCATAAAATAAAAGGCGCATATAGCGCCTTTTATTTTGTTGTGTATTTTAGTCTTTAGGATAATGGGCAATATATTGCTGTAATCCTTTGAGTAAAAGATCGGTTTCTACCACAGGCTCATATTTTTGTAAGAACTTGGCAAATAGTGTTGCATCACCACCAGTCAGCAGTAGCTTTTTAGGAGATTGCTGCATAATATTTTCAATGGTACTAATGAGGCCTAATAAAATACCGTGATGTACTGCATCTACAGTGTTATTGCCCGGATTTAGGTTATCAAAAGCTGAGTCTGGAATTTTAATACCCTTGGTATTTTGAATAAGAGCATCTCGCTGCAAATACAAATTAGGCAGGATGTAACCTCCTAAATGCTGTTTACCTTGAGTTAGGTCAATTGTGAGCGCTGTTCCGCAACCAATAATGCAATAGTTTTCATCTGCTTGAGCTACAGCGAGTACTTGTAGCCAACGGTCGATCCCGAGCTGACTCGGAACTTCATAGCCGCACTTTAACTCAGCATATTCAGCATGCACTTTGGCAAAAATAACAGGAATTTCAAGCCATTTTAAAATCTGCTGAATACGTTGGTTGTTTTCAGTATCGAGTACTGAGGAAATCCCAATGCGATGCAGACCTTGATGTTTAAAGTGTTGAATTAAACCCAATAATAAATCGGCAGGGGACTGTAAATGTAGCTCAGCTGCATGTTCAATAATTTGCTGATTTTCAGTAATCCAATACTTTAAACGGGTGTTCCCGATATCAAGCCATAAACTTTTCATGGAAGAACACCTGTTTATTGATTCACTTGCGGTCTTAAGCGACCTTGATAAAACTGCTGAGGTTCAGGAGTTTCAAGAATTACTGCGCCTTCGTTGGATATTCCAACAAAACGACCATGAACCAGCCCCTGACTATGTTCGAACTGCACCAACTGATTAAGCCATGCAGCGTGGTGGTTAAAACGTCCTGCTAAATTGTAGCAGCCATGATCAAACCAGCGAGCAGCATTTTGAATCGCAATATAAAGTTCTGAAATTAACTCAAGACGACCCATTTGCTCTAGACCTAAATCCTCTAGAGACGTAATCGGTTGGTCACTATCAGTCACTGGTGGTGTTTTTAAATTAATGCCTACGCCCACGATAGCTTGATGCTGGGAAAGCGGTTCGACCAAAATTCCACCCCATTTTCCATGCGTACTATACAAATCATTTGGCCATTTCACTTGCAGATTAAGAGCTTGTAACTGGGGGATTTGCAAAATATTCAGAGCAACTTCAAGTGCTAAGCGACCATCTAAGGGTGTTCGAGTTTGCACCAATGTGCTTAAATAAATGTTTCCTTCAGGTGAAATCCATTGCCGTTGATGTTGACCTCGCCCTTGAGTTTGTTGAGCACTGCAAACCAAGCCCGTTGTAATGCCTTTTTGGGCAATTTCACGAATATCATCATTGGTCGAAGTTGTGGTTGCTTTTAATAAAACCACTTCTGGAAGCTGGTTTTTTGCGCTTAAAAGTTGTTGTAGTTGGCGAGTCTCTAAATCCATGTTGAATATGAGCAGAGTGGTAAAACATTTATGGAGTTAATCATATATTTACTCATTGGCGCAATTGCTGGTTTTACTGCCGGATTGTTTGGGGTAGGCGGTGGACTAATTATTGTACCAATCCTCTATGTCGTTTTTACCCAATTGCACTATGACCCAGCGGTAATCATGCATATTGCAGTCGGAACATCGCTTGCAACTATTATCGTAACGTCTTTTAGTTCTGTTTCAGCTCATCATAAAAAGGGTGCAGTACTTTGGCCTGTTTTTCGTAATTTAGCGCCTGGACTGGTGTTGGGCTCATTTTTAGGGGCGGGTATTGCCGACCTGATGTCTGGCCAGCATTTGCAACTTCTTATTGGTATTTTTGCGGTTGTGATGGCCTATAGGATGTTTAAAGGAGCACATGTAGTTGTTGATCCAACGCGTCAGCTCCCTTCAACCCCTATGCAATTCATGGCGGGTGGAGGCATTGGTATTGCCTCTGCAATTTTTGGAATTGGGGGAGGAAGTTTAACCGTTCCATATTTAAACCGTCATGGCGTGGTCATGCAAAAAGCAGTCGCGACTTCTGCCGCTTGCGGTTTGCCAATTGCGGTTGCTGGAGCGATTGGCTTTATATGGTTTGGTGCAAAAGAACAAATCTCAGTGCCTAACACGATTGGTTACGTACATATCTATGCGTTTATTGGCATTAGTGTCATGAGTTTTGTCACGGCGAAGTTTGGCGCAAAAGTTGCTCATGCATTGTCACCACAAATGTTGAAAAAATGCTTTGCCTGTTTGTTAGTGGTGGTAGGCAGTTATTTTATTTATAAAGGCATTATGCACTAGAGACTAAAATCTTAAATTTATAAGACAGTGGTGTAAAAGCTTGAATTTTTAGGAATTCGAGCTTTTTTTATTCATAGAATATAAGAGCGCTCCAAGCTTTTATTCATCTGATTTTGGTGTTGTTTTTAAATGAGTTGGCTTAAAATGCAATAAAATTGTCAGACAATGACATAGTTTTTAATCGATGGGATCAGTTAAAAACAAGGATGCGAAAGAAAAGCATGGATTAATGCATATAAAAAGTAGCGGGTGATTTATGAATCTCGAAGACACAGAAAGTCTTTCTGAGCAAATTGTCAAATATATTAGCGAACAGATCATTAGTGGCGAGCTAGTAGAAGGCGAACGTATTCAAGAACTACGTATTGCCAAAGAACTTGACGTTAGCCGAGGATCAGTTCGTGAAGCATTGTTATTATTAGAGCGTACTCATTTAATTGAGATTTTTCCACGCCGTGGGGCAATTGTTTCAGAAATGTCTGCACAACAAGTTAAAGCGTTGTTTGATACAAATATGATGTTATTGGGGCATATTGTACAACGCATGAGTGAAACATGGCGTGCGCATGAAGCAGATCAATTACAGTTGCTATTAGAGCAACTTCTTGAGCATGTCAAAGCAGGTGATATCGAAAAATTTTATGATGGAGTCTTCCAATATTTAGCTGAACAGCAAGATATGGTGGGGAATCCTTATCTAATGAAATTTTATAAAGAGTTATTACCTTCATTACGTCGTAGTTATTTTTTGACCTTAAATACCTCTAAGCGGGAACTACAAGAAGCATTTGCATTATTTAAACTCGTGACTGATGCAATTTTAATCCGAAAATCACAACAAGCCGCTTTATTTATGGAAGATTTTTGTCGACACTTACGTAACCTTGTGTTGGAATCGCTGACACGAATGAAACAGATTGAATTGGCTTGGGCAAGACGCTCACGCCGCTAGTTAGGGCATTATGCGTTTAAGCAGTTTAAAACTTTCCGGCTTTAAATCTTTTGCAGATAGTACAACCTTAAATTTTAAGGCTAACCGCACAGCAGTGGTTGGTCCAAATGGTTGTGGCAAATCCAATGTAATTGATGCGATCCGCTGGGTGATGGGTGAGTCAAACGCTCGTCAGCTCCGTGGTGGTAGCATGCAAGATGTTATTTTTACGGGGACTTCCAAACGTAAGCCCGTTGGTGTGGCCAGTGTTGAGCTACGTTTTGATAATACTTATGGAAAGTTGGGCGGATCGTATAATGCTTATAATGAGTTAGCTGTTCGCCGTAAGGTCACGCGTGAGGGTAAGTCAGAATATTTCTTAAATGGTACACGTTGTCGCCGCCGTGATATTACCGATATTTTCTTGGGAACAGGCTTAGGACCACGCTCTTATGCGGTCATTGAGCAAGGCATGATTAACCGCTTGGTTGATGCCAAGCCTGAAGAAATGCGTGTGTTCATTGAGGAAGCCGCGGGTGTTTCTCGTTATCAGGCTCGTCGTCGTGAAACTTTGCAGCATCTTGAACATACAGAGCAAAACCTTTCACGCTTAGACGATATTGCACTAGAGTTAAAATCGCAGCTTAAAACGCTTAAGCGTCAGTCGGAAGCAGCGGTTCAATATAAAACTTTAGAAAGCCAGATCCGTACGCTCAAAATTGAAATTTTGTCTTTTCAGGCAGAGAAAAGTGTACGTCTACAAGAAGAATATACCGTTCAAATGAATGAATTGGGTGAAACCTTTAAATTGGTTCGCTCAGAGTTAAGCACGATTGAACATGATTTAGAAGCAACCAGTGCTTTGTTTCAGCGACTTATTCAGCAATCTTCACCGCTACAACAAGAATGGCAACAAGCTGAAAAGAAACTATCTGAACTTAAAATGACTCTTGAACAAAAACAGAGTCTATATCAGCAAAATAGTACGACTCTCGTTCAGTTAGAGCAGCAAAAATTCCAAACTAAAGAACGTTTACAGCTTTCTGAATTGCAACTTGAAACACTGAATAATCAGCTAGAAGAACAAACAGAAGCTTTAACTGGAGTTGAGCATACAGCGACGGAGGCTGAACAAAACTTTGCTGATTTACAATCTCAGCAAAAACAAGCACAACAACAGTTTGAACAAATAAAAGCTCAGGTTGAAAAACAACAGCAGCAAAAAATGCAGATGTCAGCTCAAATTGAACAGTTGGGTAAAAATGTTCAGCGCATTGAGCAGCAAAAAGAAACGCTGCAACATCAAGCAAACCAAATTCAATCGCATGTTCATGAAGATGAGCAGGGCGAGCTTGACCAACTGCAACAACAGCTGCGTAGTGAAATTTCGATGCTTGAAACTGAAATTGAGCAGCAATTACTGCATTTAGAGCAATCTCAACAGCAACATCAGTCAAGTAAAAATCAGCAGCAAACTCTGAAAACAGAAATCCAAGTTTTATTATCAGAGCAGAAAAACTTAAGCCAGCTTGTTGCTAAACAAAGTCCAAAGCAAAACCAAGATACGCTACGTTTAATGCAGGCTCTAGAGTTAACAGAGCAAGGTAAACCACATGCGCAGATTGTTGAGAAGTTTTTAGCAAAATGGTTACAAGCTCATATTCTTGAGACCGAACAAGTCTTTCAAGAAGGAGTTGCCCGCCAGTTAAAACCTTCAGAGCAAACAAGTAAATTTAAAGGAAACTTGGTTTGTTTGAATGAGTGGATTGCATCGCCACAGCTATCAATCTTTTCAAATGTAGCGATTGCACAAGATTTGACTCAAGCTTTAAATGAGCAAAAGCAGTTGCAACATGGCCAGTCTGTTTTGACTTTAGATGGCTATCATGTCGGGCAGGATTGGGTGATTGCCCTTATGTATGATGACGAAAGTCAAAGTGCACAAGGTATACTGAGCCACCGTATTCGTCTAGATGAAATTGAACAAGCTCTTGAAAAGCAACAACCTCAATTACAAACACTAGATCAAATTGTAGTTCAGCAAAAAGATGAGTTAGTGCAATTACAGTCAGGTGTGCAGCAAAAACAACAAGTCATTAAACAAAAACAAAAAGACTTGCAACAGCTTGATGTGCAAATTGCCAAGCAACAAACCGCAACACAAGCATTCTTACTGCAAAAACAGCAATTAAAAGATCAACTTGGTCAGTTAGACATGCAGCTTGAAGAAGATGCAATGCAAAAAGATGATCTTGAGATCGATTTGCATGCATTAGCAATCAAGCTTGAAACCATTTTACCTGACTATAAAACTTTGCAATTTAGGGTAGAAGAATTAACAGAACAGCTAGACGAGCAGCAACAAGCCCTGCAACATCAGCAACAAGAACGTGAAATTTTACGCCGTAATAGCACGCAGACAACTCAACAGATTGAGTTGCTTGAAAAAGATATCTCATTCTTGCAAAGCCAATATCAGCAAATTGCAGCTCAAATGGAGCAAGCGAAAAAATTTGTTGACCCTATTCAATTAGAGCTACCAAATCTTGAGTCAGAGTTTCAGCAACAATTTGCTCAAACTGAAAAGTTGCAAAAGAACTGGAATGAATGGCAGCTTGAACTCAATAGTGTGCAGGAAAAACAGCAGACTTTGACCGATCAGCGTCATCAATATCAACAAAAAGATGAGCAGCTCAGAGAACAACTTGAAGCGAAACGGTTGGCATGGCAAGCAGCCAAGTCAGATCGTGAGCATTATCAAGAGCAGCTTAAAGAGCTAAATGCCGAGTTTCAAAAAGGCTTACAAATAGATTTAGCCGAGCACCAGCAAAAACTGGAAAAAGTACAGAAACAGTTTGAAAAAATTGGAGCGGTTAACCTTGCCGCTTCACAAGAGTTTGAAGAAGTTTCTCAGCGTTTTGATGAGCTGAGTCACCAGATTCAAGATTTGGAAAATACGGTAACTCAATTAAAAGATGCGATGAAAAGCATTGACCAAGAAACCCGTAAGCTGTTTATGACAACTTTTGATCAGATCAATCAGGAGTTGCAAAACCTGTTTCCAAAGGTTTTTAATGGTGGTGAGGCGAGTTTAAGTCTTGAAGATGACTGGCAATCTGGTGTTAAACTGATGGCAAGGCCACCGGGTAAGAAAAATAGTTCTCTAGCATTACTTTCCGGTGGAGAAAAGGCTTTAACAGCGTTAGCATTAGTATTTGCGATTTTTAGATTAAATCCGGCACCGTTTTGTGTACTAGATGAAGTGGACGCACCACTTGATGATGCGAATGTTCAGAGATATTGTAATTTGGTAAAAGAACTTTCTGAACATGTACAATTCATTTACATTACACATAATAAGCTGGCGATGACCATGGCAACTGATTTGTTGGGTGTGACCATGCCTGAACCGGGTACATCAAAATTAGTCACTGTCGATTTAGAACAGGCAAAAGAATACGGGTTAGTTTCGGAGTCATAGAATGGAAATCAATACGATTATTGGCATCGTTGTTGCCATTATAATTATGCTAATTGGCTTAAAAATGATTTTAAAAAAGCCAAACCATGCTGAACCCTCATTAGACAGTGATTTGCATATTAATCCTGATAGTAATCAACCGGTTATACCTAGGCACGTGAGAGATCAGCTTGAGAAAACTGAAGCTGAATCTGTAGCGGTGACTAGTGCAGAGCGAGTAGAACCGACTTTAAGCGAAGCTGCGCCGTCACAAGTACCTGAAACAAAACAGTCAGAAATTGAGACCGTAGAACCCGTTAAAGCAATTCAAACTGAACAAACTCAAGCAGTTGTTGAAAACGCTTCTGTAAAAGAAATTAAATCTGAAGAAACAGTACCAAGCTCTACCATTCATAAAGATGGTTCAGTTGAGTTGGTTGATACAGTTTCTGTTAAACCGGAAGCTGAAGCTTTAGCAAAAGAAAATCTGGAAGCTGAAAGCGAAAAAACTGAGCCTGAGTTGAGTTTAAACCCGAATATTGAAACTGCCGAAATTGCTGAGTTTGAAGGCGAGAGTAATATTCTGGATGTGCATTTACATGAACAGCAACGTTATGATGACGAAAGTGCATTAGCGATGGCTGAACAGATTATTGCGCTAAATGTGTATCCAAACCCTCGTCGTGCATTGTCTGGCGATAAAGCGCTTAAAGTGCTGTTGAAATATGGTTTACGCTACGGTGAAATGTCTTGCTTCCATCGTTATGAAAATACCGATGAGCCGAGTGTACTCATGTTCTCTGTATTGCGTATGACAGACAATGGACCAGCTGGTTTTGATCTTGAAACTCTATCTACTGAACAAGTTCAAGGGTTAGCATTTTTCCTTGCGCTTCCAAACAGTAAAGCCGTGACTGGTTTTGACATGATGGCGAGTATTGCAGGTTTAATCGCTCGTGAAATTGATGGCAAAGTTTACGATGAGAATAATCTTGAATTTACGCCACAGTTAAAAGAGCACTGGCGTCATCATGTGATTGATTATCGTCCGGCACAGGCGACCGCCTAGTTTTAATTTTTTACGTTCGTTGCGATAATTGCAACATATCTAGTCGCAGCTCAGGGTGGAGAAATTTCCACCCTTTTTTATGGTGAATAACATAATGGCAACAACTTCCGTGATCGAACAGATGCGTCAGCTTATTCAACTGATTGCAAAGCATAACCATGCCTACTATGTCATGGATCAGCCGACAATCTCGGACAGTGAATATGATCATTTATTTCACCAGTTAAAAGCTTTAGAAGAGCAATATCCTGATCTTGTTCAATCAGATTCACCGACTACAAAAGTAGGTGGACAAGCACTCTCTAAATTTCAAAGTGTGACTCATGTAGTTCCGATGCTTTCTTTGGGGAATGTTTTTAATCAGGAAGACTTATTCGCATTTGCACGCCGTGTTGAAGAGCGTTTGCCTAATCAAAAAGTACAATACGAAGTCGAACTAAAACTTGATGGTCTTGCGATTTCTCTTTGGTATGAAAATGGTGTGTTAATACGTGGCGTTACACGTGGTGACGGAGAAACCGGGGAGGACATTACGCAGAACGTTAAAACGATTCGTAATTTGCCTAAAGTGTTACATTCAGATCACTTTGAAATTCCACGTTTGCTGGAAGTTCGTGGTGAAGTACTTATGCCAAAGTCTGGTTTTGAAAAACTCAATGCTGAACAGGAAGCCAAAGGCGATAAAACATTTGCCAACCCGCGTAATGCCGCAGCTGGTAGTTTAAGACAGCTCGATCCTAATATTGCTGCGGCTCGACCTTTAGCATTTTATGCTTACGGCATCGCTCAATGTGAACCTAATCATGGCTTAACTACCATGCATGACAGTCTGCAATGGCTCACAAAACTTGGATTTGAAATTGCTGAACGTCAATATCTGTGTAATTCAATTCAAGAAGTACAGCAACGTTATGAGCAAATTCAGCAAGAACGTTCAGATCTACAAGTTGAAATTGATGGGATGGTTGTAAAGGTTGATGACTTAAAGCAACAACAACAACTTGGTTTTTTAAGTCGTGAACCACGTTGGGCAACTGCTTATAAATTCCCTGCACAAGCTGCATTAACTACAGTTGATCAGATTGACTGGCAAGTAGGGCGTACAGGTACTTTGACTCCTGTAGCGCGTTTAAACCCTGTATTTGTGGGAGGAGTTACAGTTTCCAATGTAACTTTACACAACATTGGTGAGATCCATCGCCTAGATGTACGTGTTGGTGACACGGTGAGTGTTTATCGTACAGGCGATGTTATTCCTAAAGTAGAAAAAGTTTGGCCAGAGTTCCGTCCTGTTGATGCTGAAGTTGTACATTTACCTGAAAACTGTCCTGTTTGTGCCTCACCAGTGGTAATGCCAGAAGGGGAAGCTTTAGCACGTTGTTCTGGTGGACTGTATTGTGCTGCACAGCGTATTGAAGCGATTCGTCACTTCGTATCACGTAAAGCTCTAGATATTGAAGGTCTAGGCGATCGTTGGGTAGAGTCATTATTACACCTCGATTTGCTCAAAGATGTTGCCGATATTTATCATTTGCACGAACACCGAGAAACTTTACTCGGGATTGAAAAAATGGGCGAGAAATCGGTACAAAATCTGATTGATGCCATTGAAGCCAGTAAGAAGACAACGCTTGCGCGTTTTATTTATGCTTTAGGAATTCGGGGGGTAGGTGAAACAACAGCTAGAATGTTAGCCAATACTTTCCAAACTTTGGAAGCGCTTAAAGCTGCTGATGTTGAAGCTTTAAAGAAAACACCAGATGTTGGTGATATTACTGCCGAGTGGATTGCTGACTTTTTCTTGGCACCGCACAACATTGAAGTGCTTGATCGCTTAATTGCAGCAGGAATTCATTGGGATGCACCGACTGCACCAACACGCCAGCCATTAAATGGCGAAAGCTGGGTGTTAACAGGCACTTTAGAGCAAATGACCCGTGATCAGGCGACTCAAATGCTACAAGCATTAGGTGCGCGTGTAAGCGGTAGTGTATCGAGTAAAACCAAATGTGTTGTTGCGGGTGAGAAGGCTGGTTCGAAATTAGAAAAAGCAGCAAAACTAGGTATTGCTGTTATGAATGAGACTGATTTCTTATCACTTATGGCAAGCTACGGGCAGACTTTAAGCGAATAGATCTACCGAAATAAGAACCATTGATTTTAGTTACAAATTTATAAATTGATGGTTTGAGCCATATTTTAACGCTTGTCTGGACTTATAAATTGGACAAGCGTTTCTTTTTGCAGAGGAAATTTAAATAACTTAAACTGCAAATGCGTATGTTTCTCATTTTAATTTGATAAAAATCATAAACTTAACCATTTTTTGTTTTGCAATCACTTTTAAGATTGCCCATAATAGTTCTCATACGATAGGAGATTTATTATGCGTGGCAATCCAGAAGTCATAGACTATTTAAATATGCTCATTGGCGGAGAATTGGCTGCCCGTGATCAATATCTAATCCATTCTCGTATGTATGAAGATTGGGGTTTAAATAAAATTTATGAACGTATTGATCATGAGATGCAAGAAGAAGCTTCTCATGCTGATGCGATCATTCGCCGTGTATTGTTTTTAGGTGCTAAACCAAACATGCACCGTGAAGATATCAATGTTGGTACAGACGTTGTATCTTGTTTAAAAGCTGATTTGGCGCTTGAATATCATGTTCGTGAAAAGTTAGCGACAGGTATCAAACTTTGCGAAGAGAAGGGCGATTACATTAGCCGTGATATGTTGCGTCAACAATTATCAGATACTGAAGAAGACCATACATACTGGTTAGAAAAGCAATTACGTTTAATTGAGTTGATTGGCTTACAAAACTATATTCAATCTCAAATTTAATAAAAAACCCAGCTAAGGCTGGGTTTTTTTATTGGCTCATTTTAATAAGATGAAGTCTTAACTTAGATGTTGATTTTGTCAAATTGAACATATTCAAAGCCTTACTATACAAGGCTTTGGCAGTTACAAAAAAGTCAGAAAAATTGTATCACACCCCCTGTTTTTTTTATGAAATTGTTTATAATTTCGCCAACAAAACCCTTGCCTAGAAATTTAATGAGGCAAGGGTTTTTCTATGGAAAATCGGTTGGTATGGATCGCCAATGATTTTATGGTGAGTTCGCGAAATATGTTATTTACCAAACCTGCTGTTTTAGATACAGCTACTCTCCTAAGCACACAGCGTCTTGCAACACGACTAAGCTTTTTTAGCTTAGGTTTTGCGACTGCAGCTTGGGCACCTCTTATTCCTTTTGCACAGCAGCGTTTAAACCTAAATCATGCCGATTTTGGTTTACTTTTGCTGTGTATGGGTATTGGTTCAATGATTGCTATGCCTGCGACTGGTGCTTTAGTAAAGCGCTGGGGATGTCGTCCGTTAATTGCTTTGGCATTGATGTTGTTAATGGTTTTATTGCCTAGCCTTACGATGTGGAGCAGCATTGTGACGATGGCTGTAGCATTGTTTATTTTTGGATCGGCAGCAGGATGTCTTGGAGTAGCTATCAATTTACAAGCAGTAGTTGTTGAAAAACATAGTGTGCGAGCTCTTATGTCTAGCTTCCATGGAATGTGCAGTCTTGGTGGCTTAACAGGCGCTATGCTTGTGACTGCATTATTGGCAGTGGGGCTTTCACCTCTAATGAGTACTTTATCAGTCGTTATGATTTTGCTTGTTATTGGGGGTGTTGCTATTCCTTCTTGTTTAACGTCTTTTGAACAGGATGAAAAGCCACATGAAGATACAACTCAAGCACCGAAAAAACTTTATCGTCCTGATGGCATTATTCTGCTTATTGGTATGATGTGTTTTATCGCCTTTTTATCAGAAGGTGCTGCGATGGATTGGGGTGGTATTTATTTAACAAGTAAATATCAACTTAATCCTGCTTTTGCTGGTTTAGCTTACACTTTCTTTGCGCTTAGCATGACGACTGGTCGTTTTGCAGGTCATATCTTGCTTAAGCAATGGGGTGAAAAAAATATTGTGACTTATAGTGCAATTGGAGCTGCTATTGGTATGGCTGTTATTGTAACGGCACCAGTGTGGCAAGTGGTTGTATTAGGTTATGCACTATTAGGATTAGGTTGTTCTAATATTGTACCAGTGATGTTTTCTCGTGTTGGTCGACAAAACAATATGCCTAAAGCAGCAGCACTTTCTTTAGTATCAACAATTGCCTATACAGGTTCATTAAGTGGACCAGCTTTAATCGGTTTAATTGGGGAATGGACTGGTTTAAGTACGGTTTTAACAGGCGTCGCTGTATTACTATTTATTATTGCTTTACTTAACCGCTTTACATTAATAAAGACAAATTAATTTATAAATAATAATCACCAAATAGCGAACATCGAGAAATTAAATTTCTCGATGTTCTTTTATTTAGATTTATAAAACCTGATAAATAGATTGATAATTATCTTGTAATAATCGCTGAGGCTTCATTAGTAAAGTTGGTGTCTTTTCTAAATCATCCAAGAAATTATTTCGCCAATGGGTAAGATCAGATGATGTTAATCCCTCTATCAATTGTTGATAACGATTAATACGCTCAGCTTTAGACATTTCTAAAGCCATTTTTAAAGTATCCATCATTGCCGCTCTATCTTGCGGGTCAACAATCAAGGCTTGAGACATTTGCTCAGCAGCACCAGCATATTTAGATAAAATGAGCACACCTGGATTTTCAGGGTCTTGTGCCGCAATATACTCTTTAGCCACTAGATTCATACCATCACGTAGTGAACTAATCCAGCAAATATCTGAATGACGATAAATGTACATAAGATTATGGTGTTGTACCGTGTCATAGCAGCAATCTACTGGCCTCCAGTCTTCATGTGCAAACTCTTCGTTAATTAACTCCAGCTTGGTTTTAAAACGTTGGTATAAGCGTTGATAAGCTGGAATATCGGTACGAGAAGGGATTGCCACTTGAAGATGTCGAACTAAGCCATGATATTCAGGGCTGGTTTCCAAGAACGTTGCAAATGCATTAAATCTTTCGAGTAAACCTTTTGAATAATCAATACGATCAACTCCAATAATAGTTTTTTGACGTGGAATTTCTTCAAAATTAAACACCGAAGAGGTCGCCAAATCTTGTTGGGCTTGTTTTTGTATAAGTTCAGGCTGAACACCAATTGGGTATGATTTAATTAATATTTGACGTTTTTTATAGCTAATACTATTGCTTTGAATTTTTTGAGCTTCGAGTAAATTCAGACAAGTCTGCATGCAAGCATTTTGGTCAATCTGAGTTTGTAAGCCAATAACATCATATTGACTCAAGTCTTGAATTAACTCACGGGCTACCGGAATTTTGTGCCAGATATTCAGACTGGCAAAAGGAATATGTAAGAAGAAACCAATTTTGTTTTGCATGCCTAATTCACGGCAATAGCGAGCCACACTAAAAAAGTGGTAATCGTGCACCCAAATAAGATCTTCGGGCTGAGCAAGCTGTTTTAGCTTTTGAGCAAATAAGCGATTAACCTTTTGATAGGTCTTATATTCTTCTGCATCATATTCAATCAGATCATCTCTATGATGCATTGCTGGCCACAAAACTTTGTTAGCAAAACCACAATAATATTGGGCATATTGCTGATGAGTGAGGGGGCAGGTAATGTAGTCAATTCCTTGAGAATAAGCCTGCTCAAATTCTGGCGCTTCGCTATCGGTAATTTGCTGCCCATTCCAGCCTAACCAGATGCCGTTACTATCATTTAGTGCATCTTGTACAGCTACAGCAAGACCACCTGCTGAAGCTTTACCTGATGGCATACTTATTCTGTTCGATAATACGATTAATTTAGACATAATTTTTCTCCATTCTGATTTTGGCTATTTTTGACATATAAGCTTTTTATTCTGTTTTGAAATAAAAGAAGAAAATCCGCGACATTATCAATATCTTTTAATCTATATTTTGCTTGTGTTTTGCCTGGACCTACTTTAATACTAAGGCCAGCTTGCTGATTAATGTAAGTGAAACCAGATTCATCTGTTAAATCATCACCTATAAAAATAGGTAATACTGCATGTAAATCAAGATGATTTAATATAATCTCAATTGCTCTACCTTTATCAGCTTGGTTTGGGATTAATTCAACAACAAATTTTCCTTTATTTATTTTTAAGTGGGGGTGATTGATATTAATTTTCTGCATAATATTAATAGCATTATTTTCTAAATTAGGATTTTTACGATAATGTAAGGCAATAGAATATCCTTTATCCTCAATTAATAATTCGGGATATTTTTCACAATTTTTGATAATATCTTGTTTTAATTTTTTGAAATTAATACTGCTTAAATCTGGTCGAATATAATTTCCTGAATCAAAATAAATATCTAAACCATGTAAACCAGCAATTGGAACTTCAATAGGATGTAGTAGTTTGCTTGCTGTATCTACATCACGACCTGTTACAGCTATAACAGGTATATTTAATTTAGTAATTTTTTTTATAGTTTCTAATGTAGCGTTTGGAATAAAACTATGCTCAGGATTAATTTGAAAGGGTGCTAGTGTGCCATCAATATCCAAAAATAAGCAGTAATTTTTATCGAAAGATAAGTTGTTTATAATATCATTGGGTGTAACAAAAGATGTATTTTTTTCTCTCCCATCAGATATTGTGTTTTGACTGTTCATATTAGCCTTCCTAATACTTTTTGATCAATAATTAATCTTCTAGCATTAAAATGAATTGATGAGTCATTTCTTTTAATAAAAAAACATAAGTATTAACATTAATTACATTGCATAATGGATTTATAGGTGAAGTGTGGAGTATGTTGTTTTTTGATTGGCTTCAATGTTTAGATAATTAATTTTTTGTATGTTTACTATGAATAATGCGGGTCTTATTTATCAATATATTTCAGAATATTATCTTATTATAAATGCTTAATTTTATGCTCTAAAATTTGCTTTTTATATTGATTTTAAAAGATATTTTAAACCGATAATATTATATAATCCTTATAAGATTGGCTTTGGACAGGCATATGAAGTTACAAAATAAAATTTTATTAATTACGGGTTGGGGAGTAGGGGTGGAACCTTTGCAATCTCTAAAATTGCATTTGGACAAAAAGGGTTTTGAAACTCAACTTATTAATATTTTTGATGTTTTAGATCCTAAATTTCAAGCACAGCTTAATTTAGTTGCTGAGGTTGATGTAGTAATAGGTTGGTCTTTAGGTGGACAGTTAGCAACTCAACTGGTTGACAACTTTTATCAACGAACAGGGCAAACTAAAACGTTAATTACGCTTGCTTCAAATCCTTGTTTTGTTGCACACCCTGATTGGCAAACTGCAATGCCTACTGATGTGTTTAGTCAATTTAAAGCTTCTTTTTTTCAAAACCCGCAAGCTACTTTAAAGCGTTTTTATTATTTAATTACACTCGGTTCATCTCAGGCCAAACAAGATTGGGTAAGCATACAAAACATAGCAAATCCGCCTTCAAGTGAGTTGTTATCAGTGGGTTTGAAAATGCTTGAACAACTAAATTTGGTAGATAACTTAAAAAGCTATCCAGGTCCGCAGCTTCATGTGTTTGCCGAGCAAGATAATGTCGTTCCTTGCAAAATTATTGAAAATTTCAAGAATATCACGACAGAAAACATGAATTATAAAGTGTTAGAAGGCGCTACTCATGCTTTTCCATATCTAGAAGTGGACCGAACAATTGAAGAAATCTGCCAATTTTTAACAATTCATCAGCAAAGTTAATAAGCTTTGGTTGATCTCGCAATTTTCTTTCATTCTTAACAGGTTTAACATGTGCTAAATGAAAGATTTAATTGCTGTTAAAGGGTATAGAGGATGACCGATAATTTTGATTTGGAACATATTTGGCATCCATATACCTCAATGACCCAACCTTTACCAACATTTAAAGTTAAACGTGCCTATGCGGCAACGATTGAGCTAGATGATGGTACAACTTTAATTGATGGTATGTCGTCATGGTGGTGTGCAATTCACGGCTATAACCACCCTGAACTCAATCAGGCAGTCACGGATCAATTACAGAACATGTCGCATATCATGTTTGGGGGGTTAACTCATGATCCTGCAATTGAACTTGGAAAAATTCTTTTAAAAATTACGCCGCCAAGTCTCGATAAAATTTTCTATGCAGATTCAGGTTCGGTTGCCGTTGAAGTTGCTCTGAAAATGGCTGTGCAATTCTGGACAGCACAAGGCCAACCACAAAAAACAAATTTTATTACTACACGTTCTGGTTATCACGGTGATACATGGAATGCGATGTCGGTCTGTGATCCAGTGACAGGCATGCATCAAATTTTTGGTACAAGTTTACTGAACCGTCTTTTTGTAGCAGCACCGCAAACCAAATTTCATGAAGAGTGGAACCAAGAAGATATTGCCGAGCTAGAAGAAGCTATTCAGCAAAATCATGAAAACCTTGCTGCACTGATTATTGAGCCGATTGTTCAAGGTGCAGGGGGGATGCGTTTTTATCATCCTGAATATTTACGTCAGGCGAAAGCACTTTGTGAACAATATAATCTGTTATTAATTTTTGATGAAATTGCCACTGGTTTTGGTCGTACAGGTAAGCTTTTTGCTTGGGAACATGCACAAGTTGAGCCAGATATTATGTGCCTAGGTAAAGGGCTAACGGGCGGCTACATGACGTTATCTGCTACCTTAACGACAAAGCATGTAGCAGAAACCATTAGTCGCGGTGAGGCTGGGGTGTTTATGCACGGCCCAACTTTTATGGCCAATCCACTTGCTTGCGCGGTCGCTTTAAAAAGTACCCAATTATTAATTGAGCAAGATTGGCAGGCTAATATTGAGCGAATTGAACAACAGCTTGGCCAATATTTAACGCCTTTAAGTCAGCTTGATTATGTTGCCGATGTGCGAGTGCTAGGTGCAATTGGTGTAGTAGAACTCACCTTTAATGTTGATATGAAAACCTTACAGCAACAATTTGTAGACCGTGGAATCTGGATCCGTCCTTTTGGAAAATTGGTTTATGTGATGCCACCGTATGTCATCACGCATCAAGAGTTAAGCGATTTGCTTGAACAATTAGTTGAAGTTGTTCAAACGATGCAGGGAGCGAATTAAGATGTCATTGCTTGATCATTTTTCTGCCGAATTAGATGAGTTAAAGCAACAAGGTAACTTTAGACAATTTACCCAAAATGTGCAGTACGGACGTTTTATTACGATTCAAAATAAAACGATGCTCAACTTAGCTTCAAATGACTATCTTGGGTTGGCTGCTGATATCAATCTTCGTCAAGAGTTTTTAGATAGCTTTCCAATCGAGCGTAGCTATTTTAGTTCTTCATCTTCACGTCTATTAACGGGAAATTTTGAGGAATATGAACAATTAGAAAATAGCCTAAGTCAAGCATTTAGCGGTCGAGCGGCACTATTATTTAATAGTGGCTACCATATGAATATTGGTATTTTGCCAGCTGTTGCTGATAGTAAAACTTTAATATTGGCGGATAAGTTAGTTCATGCCAGTATGATTGACGGTATACGTTTGTCTGGCGCTCAGTATGTGCGTTATCGACATAACGATTTACAACACTTGGAACAACTCCTCCAAAAATATCATGATGATGACAAGATTGAACGAATCATTGTGGTCACAGAAAGTATTTTTAGTATGGACGGTGATGAGACGGATTTAGCCGCTTTAGTTCAGCTAAAAAAACGGTTTGCTAAAACTATGTTATATGTTGATGAAGCGCATTCAATTGGCGTTCGTGGTCAGCAAGGCTTAGGATGTGCTGAACAATATAATGTGATTCAGGAAATTGATTTTCTGGCTGGTACATTAGGTAAAGCATTAGCGGCGGTCGGTGGTTACATTATTTGTGATCCAATTATTAAAGATTATCTCATTAATAGAATGCGTCCACTTATTTTTAGTACTGCACAGCCTCCGATTGTTATAGCATGGGCAAACTTTATTTTTCAAAAAGTATTAGCCTCTCAATCTCAGCGTGAACACTTAAAAAATATTAGCCAATATCTTCAACAAGCTGTTGTGCAAAAGGGCTACGATAGCCCATCGACCAGCCATATCATTCCAGTCATTGTTGGAGAAAGTCAGGCTGCTATCGATAAAGCGATGCAGGTTCAGGCAAGTGGTTTTTATGCCATGCCTGTGCGTCCACCAACAGTACCTAAAAACAGTTCGCGTTTGCGTATTTCTTTAACGTCAATGGTGCAGCAACATGAACTTGAAGAATTGGTGAGTTTTCTGTGAATTTGAATAAAAACTTAGTTGCCCAGCGTTTTGCCAAAGCAGGGCAAAGCTATTCAGAGCATGCAATTGTTCAAAAACAGATTTGCCAAAATTTAACAGGTTTAGTTCAGCAGTTCTGCCCGACTACGATGTCGCGTGTCTTTGAAATTGGTTGTGGTTCTGGCAATTTAACTCGTCTTCTTGCTACATCTTTTCAGTTTGAAGAGTTAATTTTGAATGATCTATATGCAGATGTGCAGCAGCACTTTAGTCATCAAGAAAATTTAAAATGGTTGATTGGGGATATTGAAACTTTAGATTTCCCTCAGCAGCTGGATATGATTGTTTCAGGTTCAGCTTTACAGTGGATGCAAGATTTACCGCATTTGCTCGAACGTTGTAATGAGGCTTTAACTGAGCGAGGTTGGTTATGCTTTTCAACATTTGGCTATAAAAACTTATTAGAGATTAAAGAATTAACAGGACAGGGTTTAAGTTACTGGTCAGTTGAAAATTGGAATAGTGCCTTAATTAAGGCTGGTTTTGAGATTTTGTATTTGTCAGAATCAGAAACTCAACTCTATTTCGATTCACCTAAAGACGTGTTAAAGCATTTAAAAGCAACGGGTGTAACAGCAACGGCGCAGCATCGTTGGACTAAGCAAACTTTACAACAGTTTTATCAAGATTATGATCGGTTTAAGTATGCCGAAGGATATTCCCTAACATATCATCCGATTTATTGTATTGCCCGGAGAATGAAGTAAATGAGTGGCCAGATCTATTTTGTGAGTGGGATTGATACCGAAATTGGTAAAACCTACGCGACAGGTTTCTTAGCAAAATTATGGACTGAGCAGGGTAAAAAAGTGATTACCCAAAAACTCATTCAAACAGGTAACGCTGATGTTTCTGAGGATATTGAAAAGCATCGTGAAATTATGGGACAGGGCTGGTTTCAAGAAGATCATGACAAGCTAACCATGCCTGAAATCTTCAGTTATCCTGCTTCACCTCATCTTGCAACACGTCTTGATAACCGAGAAATAGATTTTCAAAAAATTGAAAATGCAACCAAAACATTGGCAGAGCGTTTTGAAATCGTATTGTTGGAAGGTGCGGGAGGCTTAATGGTGCCATTAACCACTAGTCTGCTTACTATTGATTATGTCGCTCAGCACCAGTTTCCCGTTATTTTAGTAACATCGGGTCGTTTGGGAAGTATTAACCATACTTTACTTAGTCTTGAAGCACTTAAGTCTCGTGGGCTGAAGTTGCATGCCTTGGTTTATAACCTAAAAGATGAATCAAAAGATCCATTAATTTCTCAAGATACTTCAAATTATTTGAAAGATTATTTAGCTATTCATTTTCCTGAAGCTGAATGGATTGAACTGGCAAAAATGAATTAAGTCAAAAGGCTATAAAAAACCGCTCAAATTTGAGCGGTTTTTTTACATCTTATGAATATTTTAGAATTTCTTCGAACCGCGGTTAAAACCAGTCGCTTTACGTTGGTTCCCTGTGTTAACAGGAGCTTCTTTTTCATCATCACGACGTTGTTGACGTAAGTAACCGCCACGACGCGCAGCCATTGGTTTTTCAGTCATACGATCAGTACGGCGTTTCGCCATACCAAATAAACCTGTACCTTGACGTGGTTTTAACTCAACCGATTTGGCTAAGTTGTCGATGTCAGTTTTGTCGAGTTCCATCCAACGACCAGTCCGTAATTCGCGCGGTAAAATAACTGTACCGTAGCGTGTACGTAATAAGCGGCTTACTTTAAGATCTTGCGATTCGAAAATACGACGTACTTCGCGATTACGCCCTTCTTTTACTACAACTTGATACCAGCGGTTAATACCTTCACCACCAATTTCAGAGAATGATTCGAATTTGGCAGGGCCATCTTCAAGCTCTACTCCGTTGACCATGTTTTGGCGTAGTTTTGGCGTTACTTCACCCATTACTCGAACAGCGTATTCACGTTCGATTTCATTAGATGGGTGCATTAAGCGGTTAGCAAGTTCCCCATCATTTGTGAATAGTAATAAACCAGTACTGTTAATATCCAGACGACCTACCATTACCCAGCGGTCATTGGCAATTTGTGGTAAATGATCAAATACGGTTGGGCGTTTTTCAGGATCATTACGTGAACAGATTTCACCCTCAGGCTTATAATAAATCAATACGCGACGACGAATTTCGTCTTCAATCTGAAACTGAACTTTACGGCCATCAATGCGTAATTCATCGCCTGGTTCAATGCGCTCACCCACTTGGGCAACACGACCGTTTACACTCACGCGTCCTGCGGCAATAACCTCTTCCATATATCGGCGGGAACCTAATCCGATTCGCGCTAATACTTTTTGCAATTTTTCACTCATGACAGCACAACCTTAGACATAATGATCAACAGTCCACCTCTTTATGATTTCGGTGCATTTGCATCGAGAGCCATAAAGGCTTCCTTGGCGTTCTGTAGGGGAGGCAATTGGCCTAGAGAGGCTAGACCAAAAGCATTCAGAAACTGAGGCGTTGTAATTAGCAACGCAGGTCTTCCGGGTAAATCTCTAAAACCAGCTTCTTTAATCCAGTTCCAGTCAAATAGTGTTCTAAGAATCTGACTATTATTAGATACACCACGAATTTGTTCAATATCAGCTCGGGTAACCGGTTGATGATAAGCAATGACAGCCAGGGTTTCTAGTAATGAAGGCGACAGTTTTGTTGGTCGCTCTGGCCAAATTTGCGCAATAATACTACGATATTTAGATCTTACCTGAAAGCGAAACCCTTGTGCTGTTTCAATCAGCTCAATAGACCGACCATGTTGCAATAGCGCGAGCTGTTGCAAAAGTTGACGAAGCTGTTGTTTATTATATTGATTGTTAAATGCTTCTTTTAAGCGGGCAATTGAAACAGGCGCTTCACTGGCAAAGATAATTGCTTCAAGTTGTAATAAGACTTCATGATGTATGTCAGCTAATGACAAATCACTATTATTTTGTTCAAAACTACTCATATTGAAGATCCTTGAATTGCTAACGGGGCTTCAATACCAGTGGTAATAATTTTAATTTTCTGTTGGCGAGTCAATTCTAAAACTGCCATAAAAGTAACAACCATTCCCATACGACCTTGCTGGGGATTGAGTAATTCTTTAAAACTTAACACGTCACCAGACTCTAATTTCTCTTCAATATATGCAATACGTTCTTCGAGTAAAACAGGTTCTTGAGCAACAACATGGGTAATAGGTTCGGGGCGATTAAATACACAGAACAACGCATCATGTAGCGCAGAAATATCGTAACCTTCATAAACAGGAGAGATATGCCCTAAGCTTACATTGGCGCTAAATGTATCGCGCTCAAGAATTGGCATTTGGCCTAAACGCTCAGCTGCTTGCTTAATGCGTAGATAGGTTTCAAGACGATCAATAAGCTCCTGCTTAGGATCTTTTTCAATACTTATAATTGTAGGTTTTGGTAGAAGTAGGCGAGACTTCAAGTCAGCCAATAAAGCAGCCATCACCATATAATCTGCTGTTAACTCGATATTTAAAGATTTCATGCTATCCATATAGGCCAAATATTGAGTCGCTATAGGAGCAATATCGAGTTGAATTAAATCGAAACCGTTTTTCTGAATCAGATAAATTAAAAAATCTAATGGACCTTCAAACCGCTCGAGCAAAATCTCAAATGCAGCTGGAGGTATATAGAGATCTTCTGGAATTTTGTCATGCCACTCATCTAAAACACGGATGTGTGGAGCGTCTTCCATGGATTGATGAAGTGATTGATTCATTACGATTATAAGCCACGCGAATTTTCAAAAGCATGAGACTTGTTATTCAAGTCCTAGACAGCTGTAAGTAGAAGAACAGCAGATAGTGAAAATCATTCTAAATGAATTGTGTCTTTTAATAAATTACTTAACGACTAAAGTGTAAAAAAAATCCAAAATAAATAAAGAGTATTTTTTTGAGTGATAATACTTTTTTTTAAACTATTGGTAAAAAAGTAAGTGCTTATTCAAAAGCACTTACATCGCCAACACCACGGCGGATAATTTCAGGATGTTCGCCCGATAAATCAACGATACTTGTACTGGTCAAGGTACCAAAACCACCGTCAATAAATACATCAATTCGTTTATCTAACTGATTTTCAATATCATAAGGGTCATCTAGAGGGTCTTCTTGACCCGGTAAAATTAATGTACTGGTGAGTAGCGGCTCACCAAGTTCTTGTAATAAAGCCTGACAAATCGGGTTACTCGGAATACGTAAACCAATCGTTTTCTTTTTAGGGTGCATCAATCTACGAGGAACTTCACTTGTTGCAGGTAAAATGAACGTAGTAATAGCTGGTGTGTTCGCTTTCAATAAACGATATGTCGCATTATCAACTTTTGCATAAGTTGCAATATCAGATAAGTCACAGCACATAATGGCATATTGATGTTTAGGCCCTAAGCCACGAATCTGTGCAATACGTTCCATGGCATTTTTATTACCGATTTGACACCCAATTGCATAGGCAGCATCGGTAGGGTAGACCACAACATCTCCTGCTCGGATACGTTCAACCGCTTGGGCAATGAGGCGTTGCTGTGGATTTTCAGGATGTACATGTAAATGCATCATATTTTAGAGACTCCATCACGCCAGTGTTAAAAATAATTATTAGGCTTTTTAAATGGCCTAGGCAAGCAATTAACGTAGCTTTTTTGTCAATTAATCAAGGAGTTCACGTTTAAATTCATTTAATTGTAAAGGTGTACCCGAACGTGTACATTGGCAAATAAAACCAATAAATGCTGCTGCATCACGTGGCAACTTAACTTCACCCGAAAAGTAACGTTGCACTTGAGCATAAACGTTATCTTTAAATAGTTTGCCATCACCGCTATCACCTGTAAGGTTATCGAGTGAAACTCTAAATTTTCGGCCAAAAGATTGCGCAAATAACCATTCAATTGCTTGTGGCTTAATTTCTACTTGTTCAAATAAACTTTGCTGTTCTTGGGTGCGACCATCAGGTGCATACCAATAACCTAAATCTGGTAATAGACGTCTTTTTTCACCTGCAATAGACCAGTGACTAATTTCATGCAAAGCACTATTAAAGAAACCGTGAGCAAATTGGATCTTGGCTGGTTCTTTATTTGTCGCTGGAAAATATTCAGGTTCAAAATCACCACGAACTAATGTCACATTATGGTGGGAAAACCAGTGATTAAAGTGTAAAATAAGCCAATCAACTTGCTCAGACTCCGATTTTGAGCTTGACCATGGTGAGAGTTGCACTAGGTCAGGTACAAGAGTGTTCTGATGAGTTGAATGGGTGCAAACGAGTAATGAAGTGTTAACTTCAGGTTGCGGCTGCAACAGGTGCATTGCTTAATTTACCCCGAGTTCTGTCTAAAGAAGTGCAAAATTGTATCTTAATCTTTGACAGAGTACCGATGAATTTGTAGAATTGCCGCCTTAATTATGTCAGCAAATACCTTTCCGGCACAGATTGAGCCGTTTAAATGGGCTGAACAAGGCTTTACATGGTCAGGTCAACTGCCCTTGTCTCGCTTTGCTCGTATCGCTCGTGAAGCTGTTGGATCAATTGATAACCAATTGATCAACATAGACTGTAAGCTATCAATGGATGCATATCATCGCATTGTGTGGATGGACGGTCACATGGACACGAAAGTTCCAATGGAGTGCCAACGTTGTTTGGAACCTGTTGAAATGCCTCTTGTCTTAGACTTCCATATTGCATTAGTGGATGATGAGTCACTGATAGAGCGCTTGGATGAGGATGCTGATTTCATCGTTTTAGGTGAAAGTGAGTCTTCGACGAAAGGCGATTATGATACGCCTGCCTCGATTAACTTACTCGCATTACTAGAAGATGAACTGTTATTGTTGATGCCTTTATCTCCCAAGCATGATGCTTGTGAACATAAACATCAACCTACCATTCAGAATGTTGTCGAAGAAAAACGGGATAATCCGTTTGATGTTTTGGCAGGTTTGAAGGGTAAACTTAACTCATAATTTGTGTTATAATTATGAGATAAGACAACTGAATTTGTTCTGATCCATTTTTTCGATCTTTGTAAGGAGCCATCATGGCCGTTCAGCAAAACCGTAAAAGTCGCTCTCGCCGTGACATGCGCCGTTCACATGACGCTTTAACCGAGAATGCATTAACAGTAGACCAAGCAACTGGTGAAACTCATCGTCGTCACCACGTGACTAAAGACGGTTTCTACCGTGGTCGTCAATTATTCGCTAAAGCAGCTGATGCTGAATAATTGCATGATATGCATTAAGCGTGATGCTTAAGTATAGAAAAAATGGGAGCGAAAGCTCCCTTTTTTTGTTGTTTTTCGCAATTATAAATATATAAATAACATGTTAAATTTCCGCTCCAGAAATGAGTGAAAACCCAAAAAAGGATTTCTTATGTCTGCTAAACGTCTTGAACAAGTAGCTTTAGCCACAAAAACTGCATTTGTGTTTCCTGGTCAAGGTTCACAAAAAGTCGGTATGCTTGCTGAACTAGCAGAACAGTTTAGTGGGGTCGGGCAAACTTTTGCAGAAGCTTCAGATGCTCTTGGATTTGATCTTTGGCATATTGCACAAAGTGGCGAAGGTCTCGACCAAACAGAAAATACCCAACCTGTGTTATTAACTGCCAGTATCGCTTTATGGCGTGTATGGCTTGATTTAGGTGGTCTGGCACCTAAATACCTTGCAGGACATTCACTAGGTGAATACAGTGCATTGGTAGCTGCAGGCTCTATGAGCTTGGCGGATGCAGTTAAATTAGTTAACTTGCGTGGCAAGCTCATGCAAAGTGCTGTACCTCAGGGTCAGGGGGCTATGGCTGCAATCCTTGGTTTGGCTGATGAAAAAGTTGTTGAACTTTGTCAAACCGTGAGTGCATCAGGTGAAGGTTCTGTAGAAGCTGCAAACTATAATTCACAAGGTCAAGTTGTGATTGCAGGAAGTACAGCTTCTGTACAAGAAGTCATGGCTTTGGCAAAAGAGCAGTCAGCTAAAGCAATTGCTTTACCAGTGTCAGTTCCTTCTCATTGTTCGTTGATGAAACCTGCCGCTGAGAAATTTGCAGAAGCTTTGGAACAAACTGCCATTGAGCTACCTACCATTCCTGTAATACAAAATGTCAACGCGGGAATAGCTACCGATGTTGCTCAATTGCGTCAGGCATTAACTGCACAATTGTACCAATCAGTACAATGGACACGTACCATGCAGTCTCTACAAGACCAAGGTATTCAATACATTGTTGAGTGTGGTCCAGGTACAGTATTGAGTAACCTCGCAAAGCGTTTACCAAATATTGAAAAAGCTTTTTCTATTGATAGTAAGAGCAAAATGGAAGATGCCCTAAATGCTGTTTTAGTGGCAGAAGGAAAAATTGCATGACACAAGAACGCAAAGTTGCATTAGTAACGGGCGCGAGTCGGGGTATTGGCGCTGCCATTGCCCAGCAACTTATTCAAGACGGTTATTTTGTTGTAGGTACTGCGACTTCTGAATCTGGTGCACAAAAGTTAAGTGATAGCTTTGGTGAACAAGGTGCAGGTTTGGCGCTCGACGTGCGTAATCTCGATGAGATTGAAGCAGTCGTTTCTCATATTGAACAGAACTATGGTCCTGTACTTGTTCTAGTTAACAATGCAGGTATTACGAAAGACAATTTGTTGCTTCGTATGTCTGAAGATGATTGGGATGACATTCTCAACATTCACCTTAAAGCAGTTTATCGTTTATCTAAACGTGTGCTTAAGGGTATGACGAAGGCACGTTTTGGTCGAATTATTAATATCAGTTCTGTTGTAGCTCACTTTGCAAACCCAGGCCAAGCGAACTATTCTGCTGCTAAAGCAGGTATTGAAGCATTCAGCCGTAGCCTTGCAAAAGAGATGGGTAGCCGCCAAATTACTGTAAACAGTGTGGCGCCAGGTTTTATTGCAACAGAAATGACAGATGCACTTAGTGAAGACATTCGCAAAAAAATGAGTGATCAAGTGGCTTTAAATCGCTTAGGTGAGCCACAAGATATCGCAAATGCGGTGAGTTTCCTTGCAAGTGATAAAGCAGGTTACATTACCGGTACGGTATTACATGTAAATGGTGGTTTATACATGGCCTAACGCCGATGTATAAACTTTTAAAAATTTTTATATTCAATTAAACTAGTGGCAAATTAAACGCCACAAGCAATGAGGAGAATTCCTGTGAGCGATATCGAACAACGCGTTAAACAAGCGGTTGCAGAACAACTTGGTCTTAAAGCTGAAGAGATTAAAAACGAAGCATCTTTTATGGATGACTTAGGTGCTGACTCTTTAGATTTAGTTGAACTTGTTATGTCTTTCGAAAACGACTTCGACATCACTATCCCTGATGAAGATTCTAACGAAATCACTACAGTTCAATCTGCAATTGACTATGTAACTAAAAAACTTGGTTAATTCGCATATTGCTGAATAAAAAGAAGGCCACCGTAAGGTGGCTTTTTTTATTTTAGAAAAAATTTAAGAGATACATATTTTTACAAGATCAACCTCAATTGATAGCAGAGGTATAACTTTTTTGAAGTATAACAATAAAGGTCAGTTTAATGACTTTACTATAAACAATAATATGAGGACTAAAAGATGGGTCTTTTTGATTTTGTAAAAGGTATTGGCAAGAAAAATACCGCACCAGCAGAACCACAACCAGCTCCAGCAACACCAGCAGAACCTTCTGCACAAGAAGTTGCAAATAAATTATTAGGTTTAATTAAAAGTTTGGGCTTAGGGGTAGAAGGCTTATCAGTAACCTATAACGGTACTACTGATACCGCAATTATTAAAGGGCAGGTAAAAAGCCAAGCAGATAAAGAGAAAATTATTCTTATTGTTGGAAACATTGATCATGTGGCTCAAGTAGATGACCAGATGACAGTGGCAACTCCTGAACCGGAAAGTAAATTTTATACCGTGAAATCAGGTGACAACCTTTCAAAAATTGCGAAAGAAGTTTACGGCGATGCAAATCAATATCCAAAAATCTTTGAAGCAAATAAACCAATGTTAAAAGATCCTGATGAGATTTTCCCAGGACAAGTTTTACGTATTCCTCAATAATTAAGATTAATAAAAAAGGCGCTTTAAGCGCCTTTTTTGTGCTTTTAAAAACGCTTTGGAATCTTTTGTCCGTTTGGTACAGGGGTGTCTGCATTTTTTAAAACACCGAATAACCATGTTTCAGCATGCTGTACTGCAATTTTTAAAGAATCACCTAAAGCTAAACGGCCAGCGATAAAGCTAGCTAAAGAACAACCTGAGCCGTGATATTCACCTTCAAGGCGAGGACAGCTACTACTCGCTGCTAGTTCACCATCGATATATAAACTATTTTTAATATGATCTGGTGTATCTTCATGTCCACCTTTCACTAGAACAGCTTTAGCACCCATTTCAAAAAGCTTTTGAGTGGCTTGATCTAAATCAGTAATACCTGTTAGAGCACGTAATTCAACGGTATTTGGAGTAATAATTGTGGCTAGAGGAATAAGTTCAACGAACGCTTTAACGAGAGTTGCCTGATCACCTAAAGAGCCGCCACTGTTTGCGACTAAAACAGGATCAAGTACATACTGATAGTCAGGATGAGCACGTAAAAATTCAGCTAGTGCCGCAATATTATCTGTTGTGCCAAGCATGCCTGACTTAACACATTTAATGGGTAAGTCACCTACAACTGCATTTGCTTGTGCTAATAAGAGTTCTTTTGAGGTTGCTTCGAAGCCAAATACTTGTTGTGAGTTCTGAATGGTGAGGGCAGTACATGCAATTGCTGCATGGGCACCACTTTGTCCAATTGCTTCGATATCGGCTTGTAAACCTGCACCACCTGAAGGGTCTAAACCCGAGAAACAAAGTACGGTTGGACGCACGGTTATTTCCTTTTCAATTTAAATTTACGTTAGTATAAGAGAGTTTAATTAAACTCTCGACCAATTGAATTAAATACTTTACTGGGTTAATGATTGAATGGCTATAAAACATATTTTGATTGATTTAGATGGAACCTTAACAGACCCAAAAGTTGGAATCCATACTTCAATTCGCTATGCAATGGAGAAATTAGGCTATCCATTGGCTGCCGATTTAGATATTGACTGGACAATTGGCCCACCATTAAAGCCATCACTCGCAAAATTATTAGCTACTCAAGATGATGCTTTAGCTGAACAAGCTTTACTTGCTTATCGCGAGCGTTTTTCGGTGGTTGGCCTGTTCGAAAATGAAGTGTATCCATCTGTTGCCAAAACGCTTAGCGCTTTAAAAAAAGAAGGATATCGTTTATTTGTCGCAACTGCTAAACCAACGATTTATGCAAAACGTATCTTGGACCATTTTGAATTAAGTCAATACTTTGTACATATCTATGGGAGTGAGTTAACGGGTGAGCGCACAAATAAAGCTGATCTTATCCATTATATTCTTGAGCATGAGCAATTAAACCCAGAAGAGTGTTTAATGGTCGGTGACCGTCAATATGACATTTTGGGTGCTCGTCATAATGGTATTGAGGCGGTAGCGGTGACGTATGGTTACGGAACAGCAGAGGAACTTGCTCAAGCACAGCCAAAAGCAATGATTAAGCAATTTTCTGAGCTTTTGGACTATGTTGAAGAACTGGCAACACAAAAGAAAGTTTCTTAAATATACGTAAGTTTTAATTTGAAGGTTTGGCTTTGATCTAAAGCCAAACCTTTTTTATTTAAATACCGTGTTGCTGGCGGTATTGAACAAGTTCTTCAATCGTAATCACCGTTAAGTGATGAGTTTGAGCATATGCTAAAACTTGAATGCCCGACGCCATCGTGCCATCTGGATTGGTTAATTCACATAATACGCCAGCGGGTTTAAGCCCAGCTAGTCTTGCTAGATCAATTGTTCCCTCGGTATGACCTCGACGAGTAAGGACTCCACCATTACGTGCACGTAATGGGAAAACGTGACCCGGACGATTTAAGTCACTTGCAACAGCGCCATCTTTAATAGCAGTTTGAATAGTTGTTACACGGTCTTTAGCAGAAACACCAGTGGTAACGCCTTGAGCTGCCTCAATAGTCACTGTAAAAGCGGTATGAAACTGGCTCGAGTTTTGAGAAACCATTGGTGGTAGTTCTAGATGGTCTGCTAGCTCTTCTGTAAGGCATAAACATACGATACCCGAGCCATCACGAATCATGCGTGCCATTGTTTCTACCGTTAAAGTTTCGGCTGCAACAATTAAATCTGCTTCATTTTCGCGATCAAAGTCGTCCATAACCAAGACAGGCTTGCCTTGACGGATATCTTCTAATGCTTGCTGAATGCGTTGCTCAGCAGGAGAGAGAGCTGAGAAAAAAAGTTCTGGTTGAATTAAGCTAGACATAATGAAACGCTCTCGTAAAAATACGGTTGAACATTTCAGGACTGATGTAAAAACAGGCTGGCACTGAAATAAAACGGATTTATCCCAGTTCGTCGTCTTCTTTCATCCGGACTATACCGTCGGCTTTGGAGTTTCACCAAATCTGCTCAAATTACACAATTTAAGCTCGTGGGCTTGTTAATCTATTTATAAAAATTAACTCTACCACCGGTGGGGAATTACACCCCGCCCTGAAGCGATGGGTTTTATTATAGCGCGCTTGATAAAATTGGCTAGATGCTTTTATAGAATGCTAAGTTTCTTTATGAATAAGCATTTTCATAAATCGAAATAGGCTTTTTAACAAGAGCTTACTTGTTGATATGAAAATGGAATGCTATGTTTTTTATAGAAAATTATAAATAAAATAGGTGTTTCATGCAGATAAGAGACTATTATCCTCTGACCAATAGCTCGTTTATTCAGCATCTCCATATTTTCAGTTATGTATTTATGGCAGTAAGTATTCTTTATTTAATTGCTGCTAATTGGTTGATGCTTCCAGACAGTATTCAACTCGCTATCCCGCCCGTTATATTACTTGTGTCAGCATGGTTCAGCATAAAAGATACTTTAAGTGATGGGGTTAGGCAGACCTTACATAGCGTTTGTGGTTTGATGATATGCTTAAGCTTGGCCGTTATTGGACAGGTTTATCAAACAGGTGCAGACAGTTATTTGCTTTTTTTAATTTGGGCATTGCTTTTACTGCCGTGGTTATATCGACCAAATATTGGAATCTTTGCTCTAATTTGTATTACCAGCCAACTTACACTTTTTTTATTTTTTAAACAGACTTTCTGGTCTGAAAAGTTTGCTTATTTATATTTAATTGCTCTAAATCTATTAAGCCTTATTGAGTTTTGGGTATGTATAAAGAAATATCGTGCTTTACGATTTGTCTTTATCGCTTGGTTCGCCGTTATTTCGATTATTGGAATGATTCAATATTTATCGAATGAGAATATTCCTTATCTAATTTCTGCCTTCTTTTCGGGAATAATCGCTTTTTATTATTTCTTCAAAAAAGATGATCAGCTATGTGCTAGTTTGATGGCAGCTGTTCTGGGTGTGACTGCAACCATATGGCTTGTAGATGGGGTTAATAACTTATTTAAAGACTCTAATGAGTTCATATTTTTATTGATTGCAGGCATTATTTTTATTTGGTTCGCGCTGATTAGCTATCTTTTAATAAAAATTTTTCGTCAAAGCCGCTTTTATGTCATTCCATTGGCAATTGGTGCTTGGCTTGCTGGCTTGGCACTTGCAGCTTTTACGCTGGTGTTTTGGGAAGCTATTTCTTTAGTTATTGGAGTTGTTTTTGTTGGATTGGCGTTTATTCTTTTAAAGAAATCACAAAGCTATTTCTTTCGGCAATTTGCCTATTGTTTGTTTATCAGTGGGCAGACCGCTTTCTTGTTTCATCTTGGTTCAGAAACAGATCAAATTCTATGGGTTTTAATTGCACAGAGTTTTATTCTATGTATTAGTTATTTTCTTAAACCGCATTGGTTCTTCATTTTAATTCAAATGCTTGCTACGTATGGCATAGCTTTTATCTATTTGCTACAACTGGACCATTCATTGTGGTCAATACATTCTACTCAGACTTATTTAAATTTAACTTTGCTCAGTTACTTGGTTTTTAGTTTGGTGCTCTTACCTAAGAGGGAAACAATAGCACTATATGAGCGTAGTATTTTTTTATGCGTGCTGGTCGTAATTCTTGTAGCTTCTTTTTTCGATACTTTTATGGAGCTGTTACCAGAAAATTTGATAGATCAGCAGGTATGGGTTTTATATTTGCTACCTGTTGTCTGGTTACTTTGCTTTAGTGTTCTTCATTTATATCGACAACTTAAGGCACTCACTTTTTTCGCCTTTTTAATATTTGGTGTGTTCCTTATTGTGTTGGGATATTTTGAAATTTTCATCCTACTTATTATTTTAACGTGGGCCTTAAAAAAGAAAGATTATATTGTGTATGGAGTGAGCTTAACTGTATTCGTTTTTGTGTTCTGGCAGCTCTATTACAACCTACAAATAACTTTTCTAGCTAAGAGTGCATCTATTTTTATTTCAGGCATTGTTTTGTTGGCCCTGTCTTGGTTACTTCAACGTGAAAATAAAAATGATCTTGTTAAAGGAGAGAAAGAATGAAAAAGTATTTTTCTCTTATTCTTGCCGTTATCACCCTATTATTTTTTGCAGGTTTAGTGGCGAAAAACGAATGGCATTTGCACCATAGTAAAAGTATTTTCATTGAGCTTAAGCCAGTTGATCCACGTTCAATTTTACAAGGTGACTATATGGCACTGGCTTATGAATTACATTTACAATCTCTTAAAGCTCTTGCAGGAAGTGAAGGTGAGGCTCTGGAACAGGTGATTTTTAATCGCTCTTCCGTTCCCGCAAAAGTTATTTTGGATTCACAAAATCGCGTAGTTCGTACCATTTTAGATATTAATAATTCATTTGCTGGGCAGAGGTTAATTTTAAAAAATCCTGAAAATCGTTTACAGGCTTTATATCCTGCCTCTCGCAGTTTCTTGTTTGCAGAAGGCTTGGCTCAATGTTATGAAAAGGCCAAATATGCTGAATTTAAGGTAAATCCTGAAGGAGAGGCGATATTGTTCGAATTACGAGGAGAACAGCTTCAACCATTAAATTGTGAAAAACAAAAGAACTGGTGGGAAGGAACTATTAAGGATTTATAAAATAATAAAAGCCCGTCAATGCGGGCTTTTTATTCTTAAAATAAATTAGGCAACTTGAACAGGAATGCAATTCGCTGTGTGGTTGACTGTATTATTTGGATTAGCATATACCAAACGTGGTTTATGAATATTTGCTTCAGCTTCAGTAAAATCACCAAATGTAGCAATAATTACTAAATCGCCAACGTCTGCTTGATGTGCAGCACCGCCGTTTACTGAAATAATTCCAGAGTTATCTTCACCACGAATCGCATAAGTTGTGAAGCGTTTGCCATTGGTTACATTCCAAACATGAATTTCTTCATATTCACGAATACCAGCTAAGTCCATCAATACGCCATCAATTGCACAAGAACCTTCATAGTGAAGTTCAGCATGGGTTACAACTGCACGGTGAATTTTGCATTTTAATAAACGAGATAGCATGGCTAGCGTCTCCTGAGTAGACCTAAGATGTAGATCTTATGGTGAAATCTTTAGCTTTTGCGGTTGGCAAAGTGGCTGATGCGCATTTTGCTCCTAAAAAAGCAAGATAGCAAGCATGATTGTTCAACAATTTAAGTGGGTTTATATGCATTAATTTGATTCATGGCCTGTGGAACTTGTCCTTGAACAAGTAGCTTCACTTTAGAAAGGGCATGATCAATTGCTGCATCCATCAGACTTTGTTCACTACTTGGTGCTTTTCCAAGTACGTGACCTGAAACTTTCTCTTTCGAGCCAGGATGTCCGATACCAATACGTAAACGGTGAAAATTTGGACCAATATGAGGGACAATGTCACGTAAACCGTTATGACCACCGTGTCCACCGCCTGTTTTAAGACGAATTACACCAGGGTTCATATCAAGTTCATCATGAGCAATCAAAATTGCTTCGGGAGCAATTTGATAAAATTTTGCAAATGGAACTACACTTTGTCCAGAACGGTTCATAAATGTAGTGGGTAGAAGTAGACGGACATCGTGTCCTTCTATATTACCACGTCCACTGATTCCGTGAAATTTCGGATCATTTTTTAATGTAATGCCATATTTGTCAGCAAGCTGTTCAATGAACCAAAAACCTGCATTATGGCGGGTTTGGGCATATTCTGAACCAGGATTGCCCAAACCAACAATTAGCGAAATATTTGACACTAATCTACGCCTTTAAACACTTATGCGCGTTTGAAGTCAGCGTGCATAGGAGTGTTTTTAGATGGGTGACGTTGTAACGCTTGGATTTTAACGTTTTCAACTTTGTCGCCCACTTTGATTTCTACAACTTCTTCAAAGAAAGCATTGCTTTCTAAAGCTTTTACAAGCTCACGAAGTTCTAAAGTAACAGTTACAGGCTCAGCGTTGCCACCATAAATGATAGCTGGAATTAAAGCTTCGCGACGAAGGCGGCGGCTCGCACCTTTCCCTTGTTTGTCTTCAGCACGCGCTTGAGCGTTTAATACGAAGTTTGCCATGAGTAAATCCTCATTAAAGTTTAAAAGACTAAACTTGCGACCAGTTTAGTGATAGAAAACCCCAGCCAAGGCTAGGGTTTATAAAAAGCTGCAATATTATAAACTATCGAACATTGCACTGATAGACTCTTCGTTATTAATACGACGAATCGTTTCAGCAACCATGCTAGCAACAGAAACCTGACGGATCTTGCCTAAGGTCAATGCTTCTTCAGAAAGAGGAATGGTATCAGTCACAACCAGTTCATCAATAACTGAATTACGTAAGTTTTCAATAGCCTTACCTGATAGTACAGGGTGAGTTGCGTATGCAACTACACGACGTGCACCAAATTGCTTAAGCGCATCAGCTGCTTTACACAATGTACCAGCAGTATCGACCATATCGTCTACGATAACGCAATCACGATCTTTTACGTCACCAATTAAGTGCATAACTTGCGACTCATTGGCTTTTTGACGACGTTTATCAATAATTGCTAAATCGATGTCACCCATCTGTTTGGCAACAGCACGAGCACGTACTACACCACCAACGTCAGGAGAAACCACCATAAGGTTGTCATGTTGTTGTTGACGTAAGTCAGCAAGCAAAGCAGGAGTACCGTAGATGTTGTCGACTGGAATATCGAAGAAACCTTGAATTTGGTCAGCATGTAAGTCGATCATCACGACACGGTCAATACCAACAGTGGTAAGCATGTCTGCGACAACTTTAGCTGTAATCGGCACACGTGCAGAACGTGGACGACGGTCTTGGCGAGCATAACCAAAATAAGGGATAACAGCGGTAATACGACCAGCACTTGCACGACGCAAAGCATCTGCCATAACCAAGATTTCCATAAGGTTATCATTGGTAGGGGCACAAGTAGGCTGAACGATAAATACGTCTTTACCACGAACATTTTCAGTAATTTCTACTGAAATTTCTCCATCAGAAAAGTGACCGACTGATGCAGCACCTAGAGGGATATGTAAGTGACTTACGACTTTTTGAGCGAACTGTGGATGAGCATTTCCACTAAAAACGACAAGATTGGGCATGAAGCACCCTTGGCGGTTGGTATGTAATGAAATAGATGGCAGGGGCGGCTGGATTCGAACCAACGGATGCCGAGATCAAAACCCGGTGCCTTACCACTTGGCGACGCCCCTAATGCGGCAGAACTTTAATATTTTTGCAATGCAATGTCAAGATTAATCAACAAAAAGCATAGCAATTAAGTCTGTCTTTAAAATAAGAGAATGGCAGGGGCGGCTGGATTCGAACCAACGGATGCCGAGATCAAAACCCGGTGCCTTACCACTTGGCGACGCCCCTAAATTCGATGATATATATGATGGCAGGGGCGGCTGGATTCGAACCAACGGATGCCGAGATCAAAACCCGGTGCCTTACCACTTGGCGACGCCCCTAATATAATCATCATTACAGGTGAGGTTGGCAGGGGCGGCTGGATTCGAACCAACGGATGCCGAGATCAAAACCCGGTGCCTTACCACTTGGCGACGCCCCTAACGTGTAACCTTAAAATGATTAAGAGGAGATTCTTTTAAACTATTTACCAAGTAAGATTTACATGGTGAATGTTTAAGAATTTCATCAATATTCATTTCATTCGTTACTTCAATAAAAACACAAGCACCTGTACCTGTAAGCTTTGCTTGACCAAATTGATCCAAATATTGCATTGCTTCTTCTACTTCAGGGTATAACTGCCGAGCCAGTGGCTCAAAGTTATTTCCAAAATTAGAAGGTTCTAACTGATAGGCGCAAAATTTAGTGGTCTTAGAGTCTCTTGTCAATGTTTTTTGTGAAAAAAGCAATTGAGTGCTGATAAAACAATCAGGTTTTAAAATAATGAACTGTTTTTGATCTAAGTCTATGAATGATAAATGTTCACCGATGCCTTCAGCCCATGCATTTTTACCATAAATAAAAATTGGAACATCAGCACCGAGCTTAACACCATAGTCCGCAAGTTGTTCTTGCTCTAGGCCACATTTCCATAATTGATTTAACACAATAAGCGTTGTGGCGGCATTAGATGAACCGCCACCTAGACCTGCACCCATTGGAATATTTTTTTCAATTTTGATGTCCAAGCCACAAAGTTTTTTTGCATGTGGTTTTAGTATTTGGGCTGCTCGATAAATCAAATTTTCTTCAGGTCGAACTTCACTTAACCCATCGATTTTGACTTCTTCGCCCAAAGTCGGTGTAAATGTCATCCAATCATATAAATCAATTAGTTGGAAAATGGTTTGTAGCTCATGGTAACCATTTTCACGTCGGCCTGTAATATGTAAAAACAGGTTGAGCTTAGCAGGGGAAGGAACTCGAATCATAGATTTATATAATTAGACTTAGCGGTTTTGGATGACCATTGTAATACGGTTTTCTTTATCTTCAGCAAGAGCCTGCTTTAAAACCAGTTTGTTTGGCAAAGTTTGTTCACCATCGTAACTGAAATTAACCGTCCAGCCATCTTCAATCAGTTGACTCACTCGATTTGCAGCGTCTTTAGTAATTTGAGCATTTAGCGTTGCTGGTTTTGCTAAAATCCAGCTCGTTAAGTGTGTAATTGGTGCTTGCCAACCCGTTGCTCGCTCTAAAAGTTCTTCTGGAGAGGCTGCGCTAATAAGTCCTGTTTTAGAACTATTTAAAGTTACTTCGCCCGGTTTACCCTGAATTTGGGTTTTTCCAACGCCTAAAATACCGCTTAATTCGATATCAAAATTATCTTGCTGTTGAAGCCAAGTAAAAAAAGCACTACCAGTTTGCTGTGGTGTACGAACCCCAATCTTACCTTGTAAATTAAAGTGTTTTTCATTTTGAACTTGTTGGGTAACCGCAGGTTTTGGTTGAGTAAAATGCTGACAACCGGTTAGAAATAATACACTTGATCCACAGATCGCTGTGCACAGTTGGGCAAATTTGCTCATATATTTAACTCTTTTTTGCAGATGTAGGTAAAATTAACGCATCAAGCTGTTGTAATTGTGGATCATTGGCATGTTTTTGTTTCAGTTGTTGTAACACTGCGCTAAATTGCGTGAGTGACCCTTGCATATACAAAGCTTTAGCATAACGAACGCCAATATTTATATTATGGCTAAGTTCATACGCTTTGCCTAAGGCTTCCGCCGCAGCTTCATAATCATTCTGTAAAAATGCAATATAACCTAGCGTATCAAGAATTGAGGCCTGTTCAGGCGCATATTCTAATGCTTGCTCTGCATACTGACGTGCTTCTTTTAAACGACGATTTTGCAGTGCCAGTGTATAAGCATATGCATTTAGATACGTTGGGCTGTTGGGCTCAAGTTGTAATAATTGTTTTAAGGTTTTGTCCAGCTTGTCGCGGTCCGTATATGGATCAAGTAATAAAACTTCCGCATAAATTAGTTCTGGGTCGTCGGGTAGGTTTTTAATTGCTTCATCTAATAGATTTAGTGCAGCTTTTTTATTGCCCATTTTCTTTAAGATTTCAGCTTGGGCTTGATATAAGAAACTTGCATGTTGAGGATAATTTACTCGTTCTTGAGTAAGGAACCGTAAAGCATCGTGTAAATTTTCTTGTTTATCATATATTGCGATCAAGTTTCGTCTAGATACCACATATAAACTGCCATCAACTAAACGATAGTATGCTTTTGCAGTTTCATAATGCTGTTTACGCTCCGCATTAATAGCTAAGTAGTAATACGCTTCATTTTGATATTTTGCCGAGTTTCGTAGGTCAACAAGATATTGTTCTGCTTTGTCATATTGCTTTAAATCAATACTCGTTAAGCCTGCAATAAATAAGGCTTCTTCAGCTTTAGGGTTGGTTTCTATAATCTTTTCAAGTTTTTCTAACGCAAGCTGAGATTGGTTAATTTGTATGAGATAGCGGATTTCAGCTAATCGAATATCTAAATTTTTCTTATTTTTACGACTCGACTTTGCATACCATTTAAGCGCACCTTCTTGATCGCTGAGAGCAATAAGTAAGTTTGCTTTCATTAAAATAAAGCTCGTTACTTTAGGACGTCGACGTAATGCTTTGTTAATGTTGGTTAGCGCAGTTTGTAATTGGCCATTTTGAGCCTCTAAATTGGCGATGAGTGCCAAAATAGAAGGATTGTCTTTTTCTGCGCTAGAACGTAAAGCTGTTAATAGTACTTCTCGATCATGCGCATTTTCTGGAGCAATGCTAGCTAAAATTTGTTCTAAATCGGCAGTGGGATCTATCTTTAAAATTTTATCTAATGTCTCAGCAGCAAGCTGATATTCGTGCGTTTTTAAAGCAATATGTGACAAATAAAATAAAGCTGGTACATCTTTAGGTTCTTGAGCTACCCAGTGTGTAGCAATATTTAACGCAGCTTGTAAATCATTATATTCAAGTGCAACGTCTAAAGCTCTCTGCTTAATTGATGTAGAGTTGCTTTTAATTGCAAGCACTGTGTAATTATGCAAAGCGTTTGGAATATCGTCATAAGCTAGAGCAAATTCAGCGACCATCGTTTGCTCTAGTGCCTGATCAAATGAATGCACGGCATAGGTCTCTTGCACAGGACGTGCATAGACATACGAGGACATGCTACCTAACAACAAGAATGTGGTAGAATACTGTCTTATCGAAGCACCGTTAAAATTAATACGGCTATTCATTTGACGCAATTTTTATTGATCCAAAGTAATGCTTTTTATGACACCGATGTTGCACAATAGCATAAATTTAGCGAAATGATGATCTGATATGTCTTTCTTTGCATTGGGTGTCAACCATCAAACAGCTTCTGTAGAACTCCGCGAACAAATTGCTTTCAATGCAGAGCGATTAAGTCGTTTGCTTGCCGAACAACGCCATCACCAAAACTTAAAGGATTTGGTGGTCGTCTCGACCTGTAACCGTACAGAAGTTTATGCCATGGCAGAAAACGCCGAAAGCCTTCTAAAATGGTTAGCCGATGCCAATAATATTGATGTAAAGCAGTTAATTCATCATGTTTATCGTTACGAGAATACGCAGGCCATTACACATTTAATGCGAGTGGCGAGTGGTCTAGACTCTCTCATGCTTGGTGAGCCACAAATTTTAGGGCAGGTTAAAAGCGCTTTGGCATTGTCTAAAGAAGCTCAAACAGTCTCTGCTGAATTAAATAGTGTTTTTGAATACGCTTTCTATGCAGCTAAACGGGTACGTTCCGAAACAGCGGTAGGTAGTCATGCTGTTTCAATGGGTTATGCAGTTGCACAACTGGCCTTACAGGTTTTTAGTAAGCCTGAAAAGCTTACTGTTATGGTGGTTGCTGCGGGTGAAATGAATAGCTTGGTGGCTAAACATTTGGCTGAAATGGGTGTCGCGAAGATTATTATTTGTAATCGTAGCCGTGAGCGCGCTGATCAGTTGGCTCAGGAAATTGCACATCAGGTTGAAGTTGAAATTATTGAGTTTTCAGCATTAGCAGAGAATTTATATCGTGCTGATGTTGTGTCGAGTTGTACTGGAAGTTTATATCAAGTTATTGCTTATTCTGATGTTAAGGCCGCATTAAAAAAACGCCGCTACCAACAAATGTTAATGGTTGATTTGGCGGTACCACGTGATATAGATCCTAAAGTTGAAGCACTTGATGGGGTCTATTTATATGGTGTTGATGATTTACAAAGTGTGATTGATGAGAACCTTGCTCAACGTCGTCAGGCGGCTGTTGAAGCAGAGGTCATGGTTAATCAATTAGCTACTCAGCTTATTACTCATCAAAAGGTTAAAGAGGCGGGTAGTACAATTCATGCTTACCGCCAGCACAGTGAAGAGATTAGTCAACAAGAGCTTACACATGCACTAGAAGCTTTGCATCATGGTGAGAATGCTGAACAGGTGTTACAGCAATTTGCTCACCGTTTGACGCAAAAACTTATGCATCCCACATCTATCTTGTTGCGTGAAGCTGCTAAAGCAGAAAATCCTGATTATTTTGAATGGTTACAACAGCATTTACAGGATGTATTTGATCATGAGCGTAAGCCAAAACATTAAGACAACAACTTTAAGCTAATTTGTTTTGTTAATTCATTCAATTGTTGTCTTAGATTTCTTGATTCAATTAAAGAAATCGGTGATTTCAGCTTCTGACGTAAATATCTTTCTTGCAGACTTAGCGAATATTCCTTAGCTAACTTGTCAGCTACCTCAGGTGCCTGTGTTAATGCCTGAATATTTGTTCTTTGCATAATATCGGCGATTTCATGACAGTAACTACTAGACGCACCAAGCACATAATAAGTTGCCAGCTCTTGATCATCCGGTAAATCATCAAAAATACGGTTTAAGATTGCCAGTACTTTAGCCAATAATTCATCTTGCTGAATATAAGCCCGTAATCCTTCGAAATGAATATAAAGAAAAGGATGATGCATTAAAATTGCAATCGCAAAATCTTCGTCTTTGGTTTGAATGTTAAAAGATAAAGATGCATCGTGACTAATTTGTGGGGTAAAACGTTTACCTAAACCGAGTTTTTCACGGAAAGATTGAGTAAGCAAGTAGCGGAAAGAACCTTGTTTAGGTAAGAGTTCAGTTAGTTCTCTGAGTTCTCCCATGACTAAACTTTTCCCTTCAGGCGTACTGATATCGTGTTGACCTGTTAAGTGAGCAAACACGAAATCGGACAGAAGAGGAGCTTGTTGTAATAGTTTTTGGAAATTTTCGAGTCCTTCTCGACGGATGAGAGAGTCTGGGTCGTGATCATTGGGTAGAACAAAAAATTTGAGTTCACGACCATCATTGAGAAGGGGTAAAGCAATTTCTAAAGTTCTGCGTGCTGCTTTTTGACCAGCAGCATCACCATCAAAAGCAATGGTAATTCGGCTATTTTGTTTAAATAGAATATTAAGATGTTCTGTATTACTTGCAGTCCCTAACGTTGCTACGGCCCCTGTAATGCCATATTGCTGAAGCGCAATGACATCCATATAACCTTCGACCATTAACCAATCGCTAGATTTAAGTTTTCTACCTTCATAAAGTCCATAAAGTAGCTGATTTTTATGAAAGACTTCTGAATCTGGCGAGTTAATATATTTGGGCTTGATTTCATCATTTAATGCACGCCCACCAAAACCAACGACTCGACCTTTAGGGTCGCGAATTGGGAAAATAACGCGGTCACGTAACAAATCAAAATCACGCCCATTATCACTTGAGCGGATAAGTCCGAGTTGTTTTAAACCGTCAATATCATAAGGAAAAGCTTTTTCTAGGTGTTGCCAGTCTTCTGGAGCATAGCCTAAGCGCCAAAACTGAATCGTCTGATTGGTTAGTCCACGCTGTTTAAAGTAATTTTTGGCTTTTTGACTATGAGGTAATTGTTGTTCATAGAACTGAGCAATATTTTCCAGTAAGTCATATAAATTACCTTCTTGAACGGGTTCATCAAAGCTAAATGGCTGTTCGAACTGAGCAAAAGGGTCATCAAAAAATACGGGTTCAAGTGTGTTGTAGCTTTCATCTGATGGCTGCTGTGGAATGACAGGCTCTGCTGCATTTGTTTTAGTAACGGGTGGCTTTGTAACCTGACGGGTATAAGATAGTTTTTTATTTTCAGTATTATCTTTGGGTAATTCAATTCCAGTACTACTCGATAATTCTTTCATTACCTCAATAAAGTTTCGGTTATCAATATCCATAAGAAAACGGATTGCATTTCCGTTAGCCTGACAACCAAAGCAGTGATAATACTGCTTGTCACGGTAGACATGGAATGATGGCGTTTTTTCTTGATGAAAAGGGCAACAGCCGGAATATGTACGTCCGGTTTTTTTCAATTTCACACGCTGACCAATCAGATCGACAATATCTGTGCGATCTAAAATTTGATCAATCGTATGTTGTGGAATTGCCATAATTCAGATAACCGTATTAAAACTTGATGAGACAGTAAGTCAGAATATTCTGACATGATGAATCGAGATATGCCCAATAAATATTTTAATATTTTATAAAAACAAACAGGCAAGTGATATCACTTGCCTGTTTGTTGATGTTTTTTAAAGCTTAAACTTATTGAGCAGCGTCATCCGCACCTTGTGTTGCCTCATCTGATTGAACATCAGTTGAAGCTTCAGTAGAGGTTACAGCTGGTGCAACAGTTGTATTTTCTGCTGCTTGTGACTCAGGTTTGTCTAATAAACCGAAGCTTAAACGGTTTGTCCAACTACGTTCAGACTTAGGAGCTTCAACAGGTGTTTGTTCTGGTGCTTCAGTTTCTTCTTTATCTGAATTACCAATTAAACCAAAACTAACACGGTTGAGGAAACCACGTTTTGGAGCTTCTGCTTCAGTTGTGCTCTCTGGCGTTGCAGCAGTCGATTCACGACCGAAGATACCTAAAGTTGCACGGTTGATCCAGTTACCTTCTTTACGAGCAGCACGCATGTTAACTGTGCCGTCTTTTTTCACAAGGCTTGGATAATTAAGCTTTAAAACTTCAATATATTGTTGCGAAGTAGCTTTATCACCTAACTTGTCATAGCTATATGCCAAAGTAGCTAAAGCTTCTGGAATTTGAGGTGTTTGTGGATAGTGTTCAATCACCCATTGCGAACGTTCTGCAGCGGCGATCCAAGCTTTACGTTTAACGTTGAAGCGGGCAGCAGTCATTTCATTTTCAGCAAGTTCTTGCCCAATGAATTTCATACGCTGAGCAGCATCAACAGAATATTGGCTACTGGGGAAACGACGAATTAAATCAACAAAGTTTTGATACGCAACTTTTAAATAACTCACATCACGATGGGACTGTTGCAAAGAGGTATAACGCATCAAACTGTCGTAGTTTTGCTCCATATTGGCAACAGCACGAACATAATAAGCATAATCCACATTTGGATGTTGAGGATTTAAACGAATAAAACGTTCTGCTAAGGCAATGGCGCCTTCATAATCTTTTTGTTTAAATTTCGAATATAGAAGTTCAAGTTGTGCTTGTTGAGCGTATTGTCCAGTCGGATAATAAGTATCGATTGCCTCTAAAGACTTGGTCGCATCAAGATATTGACCACGGTCAAGCGACTTTTGGGCCTTTTCGAAGTAAGCTTGTTCACTAGATTGAGGGCCAGTATCGACCACTTCTTTTTTACTTGGATTGCTGCTACAGCCCACAAATGCAGACGCTACGCCTAAAGATAAGGCAAGCATCGTAATTTTATAACGTGGTAGCGACATAAAAACTCCTCTGTTATGTTGGGCAATGAGCTACAATTGCGCTATTAAACCACTTTTATCTCAATGATCAAATGACTTCAGCACAATCTTCAAACACAAACTTCTCTGAAACCGACTTCAATTTACTTGAAGATTCTGAGGATGCAGATAACCATACTTCTGATACAACTGCAACACGTTTATCGTTGCAAGTTCAGCTAGATGAAACCTATCTGGGGCAACGTATCGATCAGGTAGCAGCTTTGGTATGGAGCGAGTTTTCGCGTGAAAAGCTTAAGCAATGGTTGAAGGATGGCCATCTGTTGGTGAATGGTAACATTGTCAAGCCTAAGCACCGTTGTGAAGGAACAGAGCTACTTACGCTTGAAGTAGAGCTCGAAGCCCAGACGACGAGTCAACCTGAAAATATTCCACTTAATATTGTCTATGAAGACGATGATATTTTAGTCATTAATAAGCCAGTAGGCATGGTGGTACATCCAGGAGCAGGCAATAGTTCTGGAACTTTAGTGAATGCTTTGCTTTACCATTTCCCAAAATTGGCAGAACTTTCGCGCGCTGGTTTAGTACACCGTATTGATAAAGATACCAGTGGTTTACTGGTTGTCGCTAAAAGCCTAGAAGCTCAATTTTCTTTAAGTAAACAGTTGGCAAATAAAACGGTTTACCGTGTATATGATTTGGTTGTTTATGGAAATATTATTGCTGGCGGTACGATTGATGAACCAATCAAACGCCACCCAGTTGACCGTGTGAAAATGGCAATTTTACCGGGTGGGCGAGATGCGGTAACTCACTACAATGTAAAAGAACGCTTTAAAGATTTTACTCGTGTACAAGCTCGTCTTGAAACAGGACGAACACATCAGATCCGTGTACATTTTAGTTACATTGGTTATGGCTTGATTGGCGATCAGGTTTATATGAACCGTGTACGTGTACCGGCTGGTGCATCTGAATTGCTCATTGAAACTTTACGTGGTTTTAAACGTCAAGCATTGCATGCAGCGAAATTGGGCTTGAAACACCCTCGTACTGGTGAAGAAATGCTGTTTGAAGCGCCGTGGCCTGAAGACTTTACACATTTAGTAAATGTGTTACGTTCAGAAAACGCTGCATATTAAGGACGTGCATATGGAATTTGTTCAAGGTTTACCTCAAGGCGTATTTGTAGGGCAGACACGTGTTCAACATCCTTTGGCATTACCAACGGATCAACTTGAATTATCTGGCTTTAATTTAGCTTTACATGTCAAAGATGAGGCACAACGTGTTCAACAGCATCGAATGATATTGTTAGATGAGTTTGCGAAATTTGGTGTTAAAAAAATGACATGGATGACTCAAACGCATAGTACGATTTGCCATACTGTAAATGAACAAATTCCTTTTAAAGCTTTAATTGGCGATGGTTTGGTCACCCAAACAAAAGGCCATGCTTTAATGATGATGACGGCTGATTGCTTACCTGTCGTGTTGGGAAATGCTGAAGGCAGTGAAGTTGCTAATTTGCATGCCGGTTGGCGTGGTTTGGCTGGTGGCATTATTGAAAATACAGTAGCCGCTATGCAGAATCCTCCAACTTGGGCATGGTTAGGGGCTGCAATCAGCCAACCTTGTTTTGAAATTGGGGCTGAAGTAAAAACTGCTTTTTGTGATAAATATCCAGAGTTGGAAACAGCCTTTGTTGAGGGCGTGGCTCCAAATAAATTTCATGCAGACTTATATGCCATTGCACGCTTTATTTTGCAAAGTCTAGGTGTGCAACAAGTCTTAGGTGGAGATCAATGTTCTTATCAACAGGGTGATGAGTATTTTTCTTATCGTCGTGATGCGAAGACAGGACGTATGGCTACGTTTGTTTTTATGTAAGTTTTGATAACCGCCTTAAATGACTCTCTTACTTTATATTCACTAAAATAAGAGAGTTTTTTATTTAATTTGAAAATATTTCAATCGTATGCGGTAGTGAAAGCCTTATATTTCATATTTATAGATGAAGGTTTAGCAAGCGTTAATAAAATGATAAAATAGAAAAAATCGCTCAAAATTTTAATCTTATGTCTTTGCCTGAAAAACATCTCTCTATTGTCTACCACAGTCCATATGGTCATACCGCGAAGGTAGCTTCCGCTATTGCTGCTGGGGCAGAGGTGATGGGTGTAAAAGTACATTTAATGAATATTGAACATATTGATTGGGATGCACTTGATGCATCGCACGGTATTATTTTTGGTTCGCCTACCTATATGGGGAGTATGACCGCTGACTTTAAAAAGTTTATGGACAGTACTTCTAAACGTTGGAAAGAGCGTTTGTGGCAAGGGAAGCTTGCAGCTGGCTTTGCAAACTCAGGTGGGTTGAGTGGCGATAAATTAGCGGTATTACAACAATTAAATATTTTTGCGATGCAACATGGCATGCTTTGGTCAGGTTTACCTTTAATGACGACTGGGCATAGTGAAAAAGATTTAAACCGATTATCGAGTTGTTTAGGTTTAATGACACAGTCAGATAATGCACCTGTTGAAATTACTCCTCCACAAGGCGATTTAGATACTGCAAAATGGTTTGGCGAATATATTGCTGGACTCTTATATAGATTAAATTAATAAATTCCGCGATATAAAAAAGCCTCTAAAAAGAGGCTTTTTATTTAATTACTTATGAAATATACGAGCTTTATCACGCTGCCAATCGCGATCTTTTTCAGTCGCACGTTTGTCGTGAAGTTGTTTACCTTTCACAAGCGCGATTTCAAGTTTAACCAAGTGACCTTTCCAGTAACATGCTAAAGGAACACATGAGTAACCTTTTTGGTTAACTGAACCTGTTAGCTTTTCTAGTTCTCGGCGTGATAATAATAATTTACGTGTACGTGTAGCTTCAGGTACTACATGAGTAGATGCTGAAAGGAGCGGTTGAATTTGTGCACCAAATAAAAACGCTTCACCATTCTTAAAAATGACATAACTTTCTGTCAAACTCATGCGACCAGCACGTAAAGACTTTACTTCCCAGCCGAGTAAAGACATACCAGCTTCAAATTTTTCTTCGATAAAATAATCATGGCGGGCACGTTTGTTTTGTGCGATGGTTCCGCCATTATGTTTTTTCACTACTGTCGCTTTCGCCATAATTCAAACTTCCACAATTATGCCTATTGTGCCGTAAACTGATGCTAAGGTGAAGTTTTTCCTGCACGTCAATATTTCGCCTGATGTATAACTTTTGCTAAAATAGGTTCACAATACAATTAGAGTACTAGCGGATGTCTAAAACGCGTGTAATTTATCCTGGAACATTTGACCCCATCACGAATGGACACGTTGATTTAGTTACTAGAGCATCAAGAATGTTTGATGAGGTTGTAGTAGCAATTGCAATTGGACATCATAAAAACCCTTTGTTCAGTCTAGAAGAGAGAGTTGAACTGGCCCAAACATCACTCAGCCATTTATCAAATGTTGAATTTGTAGGCTTTGATGGTTTGCTCGTTAATTTTTTCAAAGAACAAAAGGCAACAGCAGTACTTCGTGGTTTAAGAGCAGTTTCTGATTTTGAATATGAATTTCAACTTGCCAATATGAACCGTCAACTTGACCCACATTTTGAAGCAGTATTTTTAACACCATCTGAGCAGTATTCATTTATTTCTTCGACATTGATTCGAGAAATTGCTCGTTTAAAAGGGGATGTAACCAAGTTTGTTCCACAAGCTGTGGTTGAGGCTTTTGAACGTAAACATCAACAAGGTTGGTAAAGTGTCGTTATATATCACCGATGAATGCATAAACTGTGATGTTTGTGAACCAGTTTGCCCAAATGAAGCTATTTTCATGGGTGAAGTGATTTATGAAATTCACCCAGATTTATGCACTGAATGCGTTGGTCATCATGACCAGCCGCAATGTCAGTTATTTTGTCCAGTGGACTGTATTCCTAAAGATCCGCAGCATGTGGAGACGGAAGATGAGCTATTCGACAAATATAAAAAATTAATTGCTCAAAAAAGCACAAGCAATTAGTAAATAAATTTGTTAATATGCGCCCCTGAAGTGAGCTGGATGGTCGCTGCTGTGGAGGTCTTCGTGACTGAAGCAGGGGAGGAAAGTCCGGGCTTCATAGGGCAGGGTGCCAGGTAACGCCTGGGCGGTGAAAGCCGACGGAAAGTGCAGCAGAGAGTAGACCGCCTCATTCGTGAGGTAAGGGTGAAAGGGTGCGGTAAGAGCGCACCGCGTGTCTGGTAACAGTTCACGGCATGGTAAACCCCACCAGAAGCAAGACCAAATAGGAATCCTGAGGTACGGCCCGTACTGGATTCGGGTAGGTCGCTTGAGCGTATGAGTGATTGTACGCCTAGAGGAATGACCATCCTCGACAGAACCCGGCTTATAGGCTCACTTCACCTCATTTTATTTAAAATTTTTCTTGACGTGCGTTAAAGAAGTTAAGATAATGCGCGCACAGTTTTCGGCTATGTAGCTCAGTTGGTTAGAGCACCGCACTCATAATGCGGGGGTCACAAGTTCAAGTCTCGTCATAGCCACCATTTTATAGACCACGCTCCTGCGTGGTCTTTTTTTATGCTCATTTTTTGATTAAACACAGTTTGTAAAGACCGACTTTATAGTTATGGCATTGTTTGTCTAGATCAATTTCTTCATGTTCTTATAACACTTAACAAGGATGTTGAAGACATGAAAAGGTCATTATTATTTTTAGGAATTTTAAGTTTAACGGCGGGAGTAGAGGCTTCTGCGGCTGATTTAAGTTGGGGAGATCCAACTTTGGAATCGGGACAATTTAAAGTTTCTGGCGCAGTACGTTCTCGTTATTTGCATAAAGATTATGTGGTTGATGCAAATGAAGGTTCTCAAAATGATGACTGGCGATTAACTGATATTAAATTAGTGCTAGGTTATGAAAATCCAGATTGGATTGCAGGGGCAGATGCTCGTTGTTATCAATATGATCGCTTGTGTGATGCGATTTTTCTAAAAAAAGCTTGGGTAGGTTATAAATTATCTGATCAGCAGAGAATCACGGCAGGTTTGCAACCCGTTGATTTTGGCTTTGGTGAATTTTGGGGAAGTAGTTATTACGAAACGCTTTTAAATACCGTTGGTTTAGAAGATATTGATAATCTGGGGATTAAATATAAATTTGCAGATGATAAATACAATTTGACCTTAGGTTTCTATCCAACTGATGGAGGAAACTATAAGGGAACGTCAAAAGACTCAAGTAGATACAGCGGTAATTTCGTTGAAGCTGATGACTTGACGGTAGGAACCAACATTGAAGAAAAAAATATGTGGATCGCGCGGGCCTCTAGAAAATTTGAGCTTGATAAAGCTCAAAAAATTTCGACCGAGTTAGGTGGTTCAGTTTGGTATTCTGATTTAGAAAATAAAAGAACAGACGAAGATGGACACCGCAAGTCATGGAATGTATTTGCTCAAACGCAATATCAAGCATGGCAATGGATGTTCTTAGTAGGTAAGCAAGATGTCACCAATGGTGATAATTTATTTCCAAATAGCTCAACCATTGGAGCATTTGATTACCCGTATCAAGTCGCTAATAAAGGCAAATATCTAGTCAATGAAATTAACTATACCTTTGCTCAGCCATTTCACAAACTTGAAAATATTAAGCCTTATATCTCTCATAGCCGCTTTTTTAAAGATGAGGATGGTTATAAAGACTCTGAACGCTTAATAGCAGGGATTTATTTTAATTACAAAGCCATTGGTATTCAGGGTGAATATATTATGAGTAAGAATGACCCAATGGTAGGTGGTGGGGCAAATGGCCTTGCACAAGGCAGCAGTAATGACTGGGATAAACTGTTTTATCTTTCAATTGGATATTATTTCTAAAATTTAAAAGTAAACGATTGCCCTAAGTGAATAGGCCTCACTTAGGGCTTTTTTTCATAAAAAGACTTTTTCAGGCGGCGGTTCTCGTTTGACGGCTGGTGAAATGAGTTGTCCACGACTTAAGTTCTGCACATGCTGTAAACGATTGAGCAATTCGTTTTGAATAAACAAAATGCAGGTTTGTAATTTAGATGAGCTTTTGAGTCGTGATGGATAAACTGCCCAAACATCTGCATCTTGCCAATATTCGGGCAAAATGTGTTGGAGTTGACCTGTAATTAATTCATCTGCAACATCCCAAATTGATCGGAAAATAATCCCGTGGCCTTCTATGGCAAGTTGATGAATAATTTCGCCGTTATTCGAAACAAAGCGTGGTTTGACATGAACCGAGACATCTTCAGAAGTATGTCGAAATTTCCATAGCACAGATGATTGATCACGCTCACTAATCGTCAAACAATCATGTGTTTGCAAATCTTCAATGCTGTCTGGTACGCCGTGTTTAAGTAAATAACTTGGCGATGCGCACAAAATTCGAAAATTGGAAGCTAACTTCTTCGCAATCATATTTGGTGCAATTTCATTACCAATTCTGATGTCTAAATCAATACTGTGTTGAATCAGGTCTTTGGTATTGTCGATGGTATCAAAATGAATCTGAAGTTTTGGATAAAGCATCATTAATTTAGACAGAATTGGTGCAATATGCTTTCTGCCAAAACCAAAGCTACTAATAATATCCATACGACCGGTAGGCGTACTGAGTGGGTTATTTACCAGTTCACAGACTTCATCAAATTCTTCAAGAATATTTGAAACTCTCTCAAGGATGAGTTTGCCATCTTCCGTCAGGCTAACATGACGTGTACTGCGATGAAAAAGTTTGCAGCTTAACGTGTTTTCTAAAATATTAATTCGCTTGCTAATAAAAGCTGGCGATGTCCCAAGTTCCTCAGCAGATTCGACAAAACTTTTTAGTTTGGCGACTGTGCAAAAAACCTTTAAATCCGATAGGTTAGGTAGATTGTTCACGATCCGTGTCCATTGGAGTGATAGTTCTGTTGTTGATCATTTTTGCTTAAAACATCATGTTTAAGCCATACAAGGATATTAGGCGAAGGTGTGAAGGAAGCTTATGGCAAAAAGATATAAAGTTGCCACGATTGCAGGCGATGGCATTGGTTTAGAAGTTCTACCAGAAGGCATTAAGGTTGTAAAGGCAGCAGCAGAGAAGTACGGCATTGATCTTCAGTTAGATGCTTTCGATTGGGCTAGCTGTGATTATTACCTAGAGCACGGCAAAATGATGCCGGATGACTGGTTTGAAACTTTGCAGGGTTACGATGCAATTTATTTTGGCGCTGTAGGCTGGCCAGATAAAGTACCTGACCATATTTCACTTTGGGGTTCGTTGCTCCAGTTCCGTCGTGGTTTTGACCAATATGTGAATTTACGTCCAGTGCGCTTAATGCCGGGTGTTAAATGTCCCTTAGTAGGTAAAAAACCGGGCGATATCGACTTCTACGTGGTCCGTGAAAACAGTGAAGGTGAATATTCAGCCATTGGTGGTAAGGCTTTTGAAGGAACAGATCGAGAGTTTGTTTTACAAGAAGCCGTATTTACGCGTCATGGTGTAGATCGCATTTTGCGTTATGCATTTGAGTTTGCAAATCAGCGTGATGCGAAAAAAATTACAGCAGCGACCAAATCAAATGGTATTGCCGTCAGCATGCCGTATTGGGATGAACGCGTTGATGCGATGGCAAAACAATATCCACAAATTCAAGCCGATAAACAGCACGTTGATATTTTAGCAGCTCGTTTTGTTTTACAACCTGAACGCTTTGATGTGGTTGTTGCATCGAATTTATTTGGCGACATTCTTTCCGATTTAGGCCCTGCATGTACAGGAACTATTGGTTTGGCTGCTTCGGCAAATTTAAACCCAGAAAGAAAATTCCCATCATTGTTTGAACCTGTACATGGTTCGGCACCAGATATTTACGGTAAACAAATTGCCAATCCAATCGCTGCGATTTGGTCAGGTGCCATGATGTTCGAATTCTTTGGCGAAGAAGACGAACGTTGCATTCAAGCAGGTCAGGACATTATGCAGGCGATTGAGCATGTATTAATTAATGGGCCAAAGACAGCCGATATCGGTGGTCAGGCAAAAACTTATGAGGTAGGAGATGCAATTGCATCGTGTGTAGCCCAAATTAAAATGGACGTGTTCGCTATGGAATAACGCCATCCAAAAATGGATGTATGGATATGGATAATCAAAACACAAAAATTTATACGGATAAAGTTCTTGCCGTAACCAGTTTACTGTTTGTATTTATTTCAGTTGCTGGTTTGGCGATTTATTCGCAAGAGTCGATCAAGATCGCTGCAACATGGATGCAGTGGACGACATCGGTATTTACCACCCCAGTATTACTGTTTGCTTTTTTAGCCATTATTTTTACTTTTGGTCTAGCTTTTAGTAAATACGGCAAAATTAAACTCGGTGAAGGAAAGCCTCAATACACCACGATGTCATGGATATTTATGTTCATTTTGTCAGGTATTGGGTCTTCTACACTGTACTGGGGCTTTTTGGACTGGGCTTACTATTATCAAACTCCGGGTTTGAGCTTACCGCCTGAGTCAGCAGAAGCATTGAAATATAGCGTGGCTTACTCGTTTTTTCACTCAGGTTTAAGTGCATGGGCAATTTATGCTTTGGCATCAATTTCTTTGTGCTACAGCTACCATGTGAGAAAAAACAAAGGTTTAAGTTTAGCTTCAGTGATTGAGGCTGTGACAGGCTTTAAATCAACTGGTGTGGTTGGTCGTTTAGTCGACTTAATGTTCTTGCTTTGTATGTTTGGCGCATTGACGATTTCGTTGGTACTCACTGCTGTGACATTTACCAATATTTTGTCTCAGCTCACAGGTATCCCAAATACCTTTATGACCAAAGTCATCATTATTTTGGGTGTTTCGGTTCTGTTTGCACTTAGTTCGTATGTAGGTATGGATAAAGGCATGCAACGTTTAAGTCACATGGTGTGTTTAGGCGTGGTGTTATTTGCGATTTATGTACTGTGCTTTGGTCCGACTCAATTCATTTTGAATAACTCATTGATGAGTTTCGGGTTAATGGCAACCAACTTTGTCGACATGAGCTTGTTTACCGACCCAATGGGCGATGGCAAGTTTACTCGTGAATGGACTGTTTTCTACTGGTTATGGTGGATTTCATATGCACCGGGTGTGGCACTCTTTGTAACGCGTGTTTCTAAAGGTCGTACCATTAAAGAAGTGATCTTTGCCATGGTGATTGGTGGCAGTGTTGGTCTTTGGTTCATCTTTGGTGTGTTTGAAAACTACAGTGTTTATAGCTTTATTCATGGGGCTGTAAATGTACCGCAAATCTTAAGCCAACAGGGTGGTGAGGTTGCAATTGGTCAATTGCTCAGCCTATTACCTGCTGGAAAGCTGATGATGTGGATTTTCCTCGGCATTATGGTGGTGTTCTTGGCAGCACATATGGATGCGGTTGGGTATGCGGTTTCAGCAACATGTACACGCGGTTTAAGTGAAGGGCAAGATCCATCGCCAAATGCCCGTCTGTTCTGGTGTGTCATGCTGACTTTGGTTCCGATTGCCATGATCTTTAGTAAGGCACCTTTAGACACAATGAAAACAGCAACTATTGTGACGGCTTTACCATTCATTGTGATTATTCTGATTCAAACCTATGGTTTGGTGAAATGGTTGATTCAGGATTATGCCAAAGTCCCATCACATTTAATTGAGCAACAAGGTTATGATGATGCGGAAATTGGTTTAAACCAGACTCAAGATGAACATGCAAAACGGATGCAGCTTGAGCTTGCAAGCTCAATCAAACTGGACAGAAAAACCAGCTAGAGGGAACGGTAATGACTACATGTGAACAGACCACTTATGCCTTAAGTGAAGAAATGCAAAGTCTTGTGTACTGGAGCAGCATTTATTCACCAGCAGATGCAGATATTGACTCAGTCCGCGCGGCATATGACGCGATGTGTCGACACTACACTTTGCCTCGTGATGGCAAGATCGAAGTCGAAGATAGAGTTGTTGCAAATGCAGAGCATTCAGTGCCTGTTCGCATCTATTCACCAAAAACTAAACGACCTGAAGCTGGTTGGCCATGTGTATTGTATTTACATGGTGGCGGTTGGATGGTGGGTGGCCTCGATTCACATGAGTTTATTACCAGTTATTTATGTCAGGACTTAAATGCAGTTGTCATTGGTGTGGATTACCGCATGGCACGAGAGCATCGCTTTCCAGCAGCTTTTGAAGATTGTTTAGCAGTTTATCAATGGCTTAAACAGCATGGTTCTGATTGGCAGATTGATAGCGGAAATATCGTTCTAGCAGGCGATAGCGCAGGCGGTAACTTAGCAGCAGCTCTTACAGTGCATCTACAGCATAGTGGTTTGCAAGCTCAAGGTCTGGCATTGGTTTATCCGTGTTTAACTACAGCGCTTGATACACCAGCCGCACAAAAGCATGCACATGCGCCGTTACTCACAACGGAAGATATGCATTTTTATTTAAAGGAATATGCACCTAACTCTCAAGATTGGCAGGATTTACGTCTAGCGCCTTTATTGGCAACTGATTTTTCAGATATGCCTACAAGTTTTGTGGCGGTTGCAGAGTATGACCCTTTAAGTGATGACGGTTATTTCTTTACCCAAAAATTGGAACAAGCAGGAATACCGAGCGAGTTTCATTTAGGCAAAGGTTTATTACATGGCAGTTTACGTCTCATGCGTGATTGTCCTGAAGTTCAACAGTTATATCAAAACATGCTGAGTGCGATACGCCGCATGTTTGGCAGTGTCGAAAAGACATCAATTTAATATCGAGTCATTTGGACGAAAAGAATTTAATGGAGTAAAAACATGAGTGCAGTTGAAAAATTACCTGAAGATTTTTGCGCAAACCCAGATGTTGCATGGACTTTCCCTAAAGTTTTCTATACTTCATCGCAAGTATTTGAGCATGAGAAAGAAGCAATCTTTGCTAAAAGCTGGATTTGTGTTGCACATGGCAGTGAATTGGCACAACCGAATGACTATATTACCCGTAAAGTAATTGGTGAAAATATTGTCATCATTCGTGGTAAAGATAGTGTTTTACGTGCGTTTTATAATGTGTGTCCGCACCGTGGTCACGAGCTTTTAAGTGGCAGTGGTAAAGCAAAAAATGTAATTACTTGTCCATATCATGCTTGGACGTTTAAGCTAGATGGTAGCTTAGCTTTGGCACGTAATTGTGATCATGTTGAATCTTTCGATAAAGAAAACTCAAGCATGGTGCCTTTAAAAGTTGAGGAATATGCAGGATTTGTTTTCATTAATATGGATGAAAATGCAACTTGCGTAGAAGATCAACTTCCGGAATTTGCTGAGCGTTTAAATCAAGCATGTAGCGTAATTAAAGATTTGAAACTGGCAGCACGTTTTGTGACAGAAACTCCAGCAAACTGGAAAGTGATTGTTGATAACTATCTAGAGTGCTATCACTGTGGACCAGCGCATCCTGGTTTTGCTGACTCCGTACAAGTTGATAAATATTGGCATACCACACATCAGAACTGGACATTACAGTACGGTTTTGCTCGCTCATCTGAGAAGTCATTCAAGCTTGATCCATCAGTAACAGATCCTGAGTTTCATGGTTTCTGGACTTGGCCTTGCACGATGTTCAACGTACCACCGGGCAGCAATTTCATGACGGTGATCTATGAGTTCCCAGTAGATGCAGAAACGACTTTGCAGCATTACGATATTTACTTCACGAACGAAGAACTCACTCAAGATCAGAAAGATTTGATTGAGTGGTATCGCAATGTATTCCGTCCTGAAGATTTGAACTTGGTCGAAAGCGTACAACGTGGTTTGAAATCACGTGGTTATCGAGGTCAAGGCCGTATTATGACTGATAAGCAACGTTCAGGAATTAGTGAACATGGTATTGCTTACTTCCAACATTTAGTGGCGCAGCATCACAAATAAAACAAATGGATTTATTCAGGTGTAAAGATGACTTACACCTGATTCTTCAGTTAGGAAGATGATATGTCGAGTTTACAAAGTACTGAATTATTTCAGCAACAAGCCTACATTAATGGGCAATGGTTAGCTGCACAGTCAAATGCAACGGTTCCAGTGACTAACCCTGCAACAGGTGAAGAAATTGGCACAATTCCTAATATGGGAGCGGCCGAAGCGACACAGGCTGTTGAGGCTGCTTATATAGCTTTGCAAAGTTGGAAGGCTTTAACTGCTCAAAACCGTGCAGATATTTTATTGGCTTGGTACAAACTGGTTCTTGAACATACCGATGAACTTGCTTTAATCATGACCATTGAACAAGGTAAACCTTTGGCAGAAGCGAAAGGTGAGGTGCGTTATGCTGCATCATTTATTCAATGGTTTGCCGAAGAAGGTAAGCGTATTTATGGTGATGTGATTCCAACCGTCAATAATCAGCAGCGTTTTATTATCAGTAAAGAACCTGTGGGTGTGGTGGCTGCGATTACGCCGTGGAATTTCCCAATTGCTATGATTACGCGTAAAGCAGCACCAGCTTTAGCAGCTGGATGTACGGTCGTGATTAAGCCAGCGAATGAAACGCCTTATTGTGCTTTAGCGATTGCGAAGCTTGCAGAAAAAGCAGGTATTCCGGCTGGTGTGATTAACGTTGTTACAGGTAAATCACAAGAAATTGGTTCTGTATTTACTTCGCATGAAAAAGTGAAGAAATTGACTTTTACTGGCTCAACTCCAGTGGGCCGTTTATTGATGCAGCAGTGTTCAAGCACCATTAAAAAATTGGCGCTTGAGTTAGGCGGTAATGCTCCACTGATTGTGTTTGACGATGCCGATTTGGATAAAGCTGTACAAGGTGCGATTTTTGCCAAGTTCCGTAATGCGGGCCAGACCTGTGTTTGTGCTAATCGCATTTATGTCCACGACAATATTTATCAAGCTTTTGCCGAGAAGTTTGTACAAGAAGTACAAAAGTTTAAAGTCGGTAATGGACTTGAAGATGGTGTGCAAATTGGTCCATTAATTAATGAAAAAGCAGTCTTGAAAGCACAACAGTTGATTGATGATGCAGTGAGCAAAGGCGCTAAAATTGCTTGCGGCGGCAAACAGCATGCTTTAGGGCAAACCTTTTATGAACCATCAATTTTAACTAACGTTGACCGGACCATGGAAATTGTCCAAGAAGAAATTTTTGGTCCAGTTGCGCCACTCATTCGCTTTACAGATGAAGCAGATGTGGTTGCTCAAGCAAATGACACTATCTTCGGTTTGGCTGCGTATGTTTATAGCGAAAATATTTCACGTTTATGGCGAGTGTCAGAACAGCTTGAATATGGAATGGTCGGTATGAATGCCACAGCAATTTCAAATGAAGTTGTACCATTTGGTGGTGTGAAACAATCAGGTGTTGGGCGTGAAGGCTCAAAATATGGTCTTGAAGAATTTATGACCATTAAATACATGTGTTTAGGGCTTTAAGGATAAGCCCTAACAACAAGAATATGCGGTAAAAGAAGGATTCTAATATGGCGAGTCATTATGAAATGTTCCCAGCGGTTGTTACTCATGTGGAGCAACTAACCCCTTTAATCAAACGGTTTACGTTCAAACGTCAAGATGGGCAGAACTTTCCTCGATTTAGTGGGGGAAGCCATATTATTGTCAAAATGAATGAACAGCTTTCAAATGCATATTCATTGATGAGTTGTACACAAGACCTATCGACTTACCAAGTCTGCGTTCGTAAAGATGTGGAAGGTAAGGGTGGTTCAGTGTTTATGCATGATCAATGCAATGAAGGCTGTGAAATTCAGATTTCAGAACCAAAAAATTTATTTCCATTAGCCGAAACAGGGAATAAACATATTTTAATTGCAGGTGGAATTGGCATTACACCATTCTTGCCTCAAATGGATGAGCTTGCAGCACGCGGAGCAGAGTATGAGCTGCACTATGCTTACCGTTCACCTGAACACGCAGCTTTACTTGATGAGCTAACACAGAAACATGCAGGGCATGTATTTAGTTATGTTGACTCAGAAGGCAGCATGCTTAATTTAGACGAATTAATTTCATCGCAACCAAAAGGCACACATGTCTATGTTTGTGGGCCGAAACCCATGATTGATGCTGTGATTGATTGTTGTAACAAGCACCGTTACCGCGATGAATACATTCATTGGGAACAATTTGCCTCAACAGTTCCTGAAGATGGTGAAGCATTTACGGTGGTACTTGCCAAATCTAATCAAGAAATTGAAGTACAAAGTAACCAGACGATTTTACAAGCCATCGAGACATTAAATATTGATGTGGAATGTCTATGCCGAGAAGGGGTTTGTGGTACATGTGAAACCGCTATCTTAGAAGGTGAAGCAGAGCATTTCGATCAATACTTAAGTGATGCAGAAAAGGCCTCACAGAAGAGCATGATGATTTGTGTATCGAGAGCTAAAGGTAAAAAACTAGTATTAGATCTTTAATATATTTCTGTGGCCGATCAATTGTTTAAAGCAAAAAATGCTAAAAAAAGAACAAATAATGATGATCTGAATCTTATTTGTTCAATTGATAGGCATTAAGGGTTTTTACCTATTGACCTGCTATACAGAACTATAGATAATGCGCACACAGTTTACGGCTATGTAGCTCAGTTGGTTAGAGCACCGCACTCATAATGCGGGGGTCACAAGTTCAAGTCTCGTCATAGCCACCATTTTAAAAACCACGCTCCTGCGTGGTTTCTTTTTATCTATTTTTTACTCATTAAAATGTTTTTCAATCATATCGAGTGTTTTTGAGCTTTGATAAAAAGGAGCTAAAAGCGCTTGAAGTAATGGTTCTAAAATACCGTGTTCATTAAAGGCATCTATAACCTTCGGATAAAAACGTAAAGCTTCTGTTTGTAAGTCGCTTTCGGTTAATCCAATCTCACTTAATACTTCAAATAAACTTTGGTCTTTATAAAAATCATAAAAAACTTCAACGCCATACAAAATCAGGTCTTGCATAAATTGTGACTGGCGTAATTCTTTCCAGTATTCGTAAATTAAAACAAAAAACTCTTCAACATCGAGAGGAGTGAGCTGTTTCATAAATTCATACATTTTTTTATGTCTAATATCTTCCCAAACATGACGTACTAGACTTTCTAAATCTTCACTCGATAAAAGACTTAATTCTGTAAGTTGCTCATGAATAAAACTGGCAATCCAAGTTTCAAGTTTATGCTCGAGGCGTTGTTGTTGTAAAAAAGAGAATTTTTTGAGCTTATGTTGCCATTCAAAATGGTAGTCATCTACTCTAGATGCAGTTAGAAGTTTTGGTAATTTTTGTTCTAGAGTCGAGGTTGCAATATATTGGCAAAGCTGTTGTACAGAAGGGCTAGTTCTTAAAAACTGATTAAGATAATGAGGAATATGTTCCATTTCTAAAAATTTAGAAAGCCACATTTCAAATTGATGGTCAGAGACCAGATCTTGTAACTGAATTGGAGACTTCATAGCAGATAAATAAATACGCTGCGCGATTTCCCCAATAAACTCAAGTAAACCAGCACCTAGCTGCATTTCAAAAGCATAGCGTTTCACAACGGCTTGTAGTTGCTCTAAATAAACAACTTCATGTAGCTTGATTTCGTCAGCATGTTGCATAAACAACTGAATGAACTGCTGGAAATAAATAGGTGAGTTTTCTATAGATAATTGTTTTTTAAAAAATTCCACCTGCTCAAGCAAAAGTGCTTGAGCAAGTGCTGTAGTTTTTGATGAGTTTTTCTGCTCAGTCATTCGCTGTCCAACCGTTGACAATCGGATAACGTCGTTCGCGACTAAATGCACGAGAGGTAATTCTCGGGCCAATCGCACCTTGACGACGTTTGTATTCATTACGATCAACTAAACGGATGACTTTTTCAACAACTTCTTTATCAAAACCTTTGGCAATAATGTCGGCCTGACCTAAATCTTCTTCAATGTATGCGTAAAGGATGGCATCCAATACATCATAAGCTGGTAAAGAGTCTTGGTCTTTTTGATCCGGACGAAGTTCTGCTGAAGGTGGGCGGGTAATCACACGCTCAGGAATCACAGGAGTTTCGCTTAAGCTGTTACGGTATTTTGCTAATTCAAACACGATAGTTTTATAAACATCTTTTAGAACAGCAAAGCCACCAACCATATCGCCATAAAGCGTACAGTAGCCAACTGACAGTTCAGATTTATTCCCTGTAGCAAGGACTAAATTACCAAACTTGTTTGATAAACCCATAAGCAATGTGCCACGAGCACGCGCTTGTAAATTTTCTTCAGTTGCATCAGCTGGTGAATTACCAAAGAAAGGATACAGGGTTTGCATGAAGCTATTTACGATTGAGTGAATTTCAGCAATACCGAAAGTCACACCCATACGGCGAGCTTGTTCAGCCGCATCTTCTACACTAATTTGAGAAGTGTAGGTATAAGGCATCATTACAGCTTGCACTTTTTCTGCACCGATTGCATCAACAGCAATTGCGAGTGTGAGGGCAGAGTCGATACCACCAGAAAGACCCAGAATCACACCTGGGAAGCCTGAGCGCTCTACATAGTCACGAGTTGCCATGACTAAACCTTGATAGATCTCTGCAAATGTTTCTAATGCAGGAGCAGATTCAGTGACTTTATATAACTTTGTATCACGGTCAAATTCAGCAATATAAATGTCTTCTTTAAAGCTTGGAGCTTGTAAAGCAATTTCACCATTTTGATTGCTGACAAAACTTGTGCCATCAAAAATTAAATCGTCTTGTCCGCCCACTTGGTTAACGTAAACAATATTTAGATGAAGTTGTTTTGCAAGTTCACTTAAGGTCTGTATACGGTGTTGTGGTTTGCCGACTTCATATGGTGATGAGTTGAGTACAAGAACTGTATCAACATTTAATTGGCTCAACTGTTTGACAGTGTTAATTGACCAGATATCTTCACAGATTAATACACCAAACTTATGCCCAAGATATTCAAAAACTAAGTGCTGATGGCCTTTTTGGAAATAGCGTTTTTCATCAAAGACGCCATAGTTTGGTAAATTGTGTTTGTTAAAAACACCCAAAACTTGACCGTCTTTCATGACAGCAGCAGAATTATAACGTTGACCATCTTCTGTCTGGTTTACGAACCCGAAAACCATAACAATATCTTTAACTTCGGCAAGTTGTGCAAAAGCCTTTTGCATACGTTTATTTAAATTTGGACGTAACAATAGATCTTCAGCTGGATAACCAATAACAGAAAGCTCGGGAAAAATAATCAGGTCAGCGTCTTGTTTTTTCGCCTGATTTACTTGCTCAATCATCTTTTGGGTGTTTGAGTCAATATTGCCAATATGCGGAGAAAACTGAGCAAGGGCAACTTTAAAACTTTTCATTCAAACCTAATCCTAGATCATAACGAATATAGATACACACAGTGTTGATTTTTATGAATATAATTTTTCAACGATGTGTATGATACGATAGTAAACAATTAAAATAGTAAACAAAAATGTCAAGATCAATAATATATACCAATCCCATATTTTCTGCGTAAAAATAACGAGATTTTCTGTATAGAATAGAAACAAGCTTCATTATTTTTATTGTTTGTATACTGCCTTATCACAAGCTAATTTGGAATAAGTCTGTTCTATTTTTTTCAATAATTTGAATTGAATAAGCCCACTTTTATAGTTTAGATAAGTATTTCTGATTTATAAGAATTCTTATTTACATTACGCAAAAAATGTTACGTTCACAGCGGGATTGATTATTTAGTTACAAATGAAGTTGAGGTGAACAGATAATATTTGGGATTTTTCCAGAGCAAATGTCGCGCGCAATTTCGCCTTGCTGTTCAATATTATACGTACTAAATGCCTTGTCAGGGTGATAGGTGTATTTGTAGGGATTGTAACTTTTAAAGCTGAGGTAATAGGCTGATTGTAATAAAGCACCTTTAAATAGTACATGAATGCCTTTTTGATATTGCATGACATGGGTGAGTTCGTGAATAAAAATACCCTGCATAAACTTGGACTCTAGAGCGTAATTTTCACTGTAATCAGCAGGATTGACATAAATATTCCCATTTGGGGCCATGAAAATACCGCAACTCTGCCAAGGGAGGTAGCGCGTAGCAATAATTTTAGGCCGTTCACAATCAAGCATGTCGCCGAAAACCATTTGTGCCAATAATTTTTCTTGAGCAGTCAGATGTCTAATCGGATAGTTTTTTAAGTGACGGAAAATAAAAAGTGTAAGAAGAATAAATGGTATATGGATTAAGCGTTTAAGGGCATTAAAAGTTAGCATAGCTTTGCCATTAAATGAGTTCATCTATTTGTTTAGCATAGTATAGATCATGTGTTGCTAAATAAAGAGCCATGGCTATTCATTAATTTTATAGTTCTGTTTTTATAAATATTTAAATGAATTTCATGTTTTTATTATTGTGAATATAAGACTTCTTAGATAAGAAAAGTAAAAGCCCCAGTTAGAACTGAGGCTTTACAACAACTAAAATCACAACAGCAAATAAAATTAAGGTTGGCATTTCATTAAAAAAGCGCCAGAACTTATGTGATTTATAGTGAGCATTTCCGATGAGCTTTTTACGATAATAGCCACATACCAAATGATAAATCACTAATAAAGCCACTAATCCAACTTTGAGGTAAAACCATGTGGCTTGATGGTAATGTCGAGTTGCATCACCCCACTCTACAAGGAAATGGGCGGTAATTAATGTAGCAATCATCGAAGGCCACATAATTCCACGATACAACTTGCGTTCCATTACCTCAAAGCGCTGATGACTTGCAGCATCTTCACTCATAGCATGATAAACATATAGACGTGGTAAGTAGAACAAAGCAGCGAACCAGCAAACCACGGCAATAATATGTAATGCTTTTACCCACAAAAAAGCATCAGAAGGTGCATCCATCGATAATCCTAGGTGGGATTATGCATCCCACTTCTTGAAAATAAGGCAAGCGTTAACACCGCCAAAGCCAAAACTGTTACTCATTACAGTATTCAATTTTGCATCACGTTTTTCAAGTACGATATCAAAAGGTTTTGCGCCTTCATCAAGTTCAGTCACGTTGATATTTGGTGCAATAAAGTCATTTTGCATCATTAGCACAGAGTAAATAGCTTCTTGTACACCAGCCGCACCCAAGCTATGACCTGTCATAGATTTGGTTGAACTAAGAGGAGGTACGTTACCTTCACCAAATGCACGTTCCATTGCTTTAAGTTCTGTAATGTCACCCGCTGGAGTAGAAGTACCATGTGTATTTACATAGTCAATTTTCTCTACGCCATGTTGCTTAGCTTCTTCAAGTGCCATTAATACACAACGTGTAGCACCTTCACCACTTGGAGCAACCATGTCCGCGCCATCACTGTTCGCAGCATAACCTACTACTTCAGCTAAAATGTTCGCACCACGTGCTTGCGCGTGCTCAAGTGATTCAAGTACTACGAAACCACCACCGCCAGCAATAACGAAGCCGTCACGGTCTGCTGAATATGGGCGAGATGCTGTTTCTGGAGAGTCGTTATATTTCGAGCAAAGTGCGCCCATTGCATCAAACAATAAACTTTGAGACCAGTGATCTTCTTCACCGCCACCAGCAAGCATAAGGTCTTGTTTGCCAAGTTGAATTAAGTTGTACGCATAACCAATTGCATCTGCAGAAGTTGCACAAGCACTTGTAATAGTATGTGAAATACCTTGTAGTTTAAATGCAACACCTACGTTTGCAGTAATGGTGTTTGACATGTTACGTGGTACAAAGAATGGACCCACTTTACGTGCGCCTTTAGTCTCTAATAATTCTGTCATTTCAACAACAGAAGCAGTTGAGCCACCACCTGAACCACCTGCAATACCATAACGTGGATTACCAGCAAGTTGTTCAGGAGTAAGGCCTGCATGTTCAACTGCAGCTACAGCAGCGTTGTATGCATACATCGCACATACGCCCATGAAGCGTTTTAATTTACGGTCGATATTATCAAAGTCTTGTTCTGCAGCAGCGCTGACATGACTTTTAAAATTGAGTTCAGCATAAGTTGGGTTAAAACGTGTCCCGGAGATTCCATTTTGAAGTGAATGAGTAACTGCTTCTAAAGAGTTACCGATACATGAGTTAATACCCATACCAGTGATTACAACACGTTTCATCTACAGGTCCCTTTATGGTGATATTTAAGAGTCTATCGTGTTCAACAGCTATGAAAATGAATAGGAGAATATAGCTGTAAGAAAACGGGACTCATGTTTTTCGTTGTTAACATGATAGCAGAAAGGATTTTTATTTCTTATGGCAAATCTTTATGACAATTTTACATTTAAAAAAAATAACCAAATACATAGTATGTTGCATTTGGGGTTAACTAAAATACACACATTCAAGTTGAGATAAATCCACATTCCACCTAGTATTTATCTCTAATTAGATAAATTAAAAAATCGAGGTACTTGATGACAAAATTTAATAATAATCAATCTGACAATTTGTTTTCTCAGGTCTTCGGAGTGGCTAAAAAGCTCAGTTCTACAGGATTGAGTATCTTGCAACAGAACCAATCAGGTGACGTCAGTAAGGTAATTGAACCAATCCCAACTGGAAAAACTGTTGAAGGTAGATCGAGAACAAAAAGCCCATTTGAAGTTGAGCAATATGAAAGTCCTCAACAAATGCTAAGAGAACATTTACCAAAAGTCACACGTCAGGTATTTGGTCGACATTTTAAAAAAGTAAATGGTGTTGCTACATTTCTTTCGCCAGATTGGGATGAAAAAATCTCAGGCCATTTATTTAATTGGTTAAATGACTTTAGTTCAAAAAGTACCTTAACGGAAAAAATCCTAGAAGAAGCGGGTGCTAAAGATTTATTTGAATTAACTAAAGATACAGGTCGTTCTCAACGTCTAAGTCAGGCGCTTATAGAACAAAACAAGCTCATTGCGACTGTACAAGGTGCAATTACAGGTGTATCAGGTGTCGTTGGTGCAGCTGTAGATATTCCAGTTTCATTAGTTTTGGTCTTAAGAACTATTTACCAGACAGGAAGGTCACATGGCTTTGATCTACTGGAGGTAGCAGACCAAGATGTTGTTGAGTTTATTTTTAAAGAAGTTGACATTAGCTTGATTGCAGAGAAACAAACTCTCTTGTTGGCTTTAAAAACATTGCGAAATATGTTGGAAACTCAAGATATTCATCAATTTCAGCAAGTATTAGGTTCAACCACAGATATAGATACTTTAAAGAACTGGTTAACAGATGAAGAAGGGGAGTTTAAATGGGAATGGTTAAATCGTATTCCTAAACTTTCAGCTTTTGGTAAGTTTACTCCAGTTGCAGGCGCTGTTTTAAGTGCAGTATATAGCTGGAAATTACAAGAAGATGTAGGACATAAAGCTCAGGCAATTTTTGGAGCTGCAAGACATTATTTAAACGAACATCCAAGTGAGCATTTATCTCCACTACAGGCTTATTATGCTGCGGTTACACTCATTCAAAAAGCAAGCCCAAGACTTTTAAATGTAGGGGAAGATGGCAACATTCATGCTGCTCATCATCATAAAGTAGAAAACCACGAGGTAATCTCGAAAGTATCTATTGTGTTAAAACCTACAGAAAGTGAAAAGAGTGAAGAGAAAGTTCAGGAAAATGTTCATCAGGGCTTAGAAAAACTTGCTGACAAACATGTGACAGAACATGAGCATACTGAACAAAAGCCTGCTCTAACTCCAGAGGATGATGACGAGTTATTAGAAGATAAAAAATACTCTTAACAATACGCTTACAAAGTGAAGGTTTAAAATGTAGAAATAGCCTCTATTTAAATTTGTAAATCGTGCTGTCAAACATTGATATGGTCAACATTTGGTAAGTATTGCCGTGTTGACCATTTTTGCATCTTGGCTTACAATTATGTGCCCTTAAAAAGAGGTATTTTCTTTTTAAGGTTTTTTAATAACGGGAGAATTGCCATATGGCAACAACGAATCAGTTGATCCGTAAGGGTCGTACGACTTTGGTTGAAAAATCCAAAGTTCCTGCGTTGAAGGCTTGTCCACAACGTCGTGGTGTTTGTACACGTGTTTATACAACTACACCTAAAAAACCTAACTCAGCTATGCGTAAGGTTTGCCGTGTTCGCTTAACTTCAGGTTTTGAAGTATCTAGCTACATCGGTGGTGAAGGCCATAACTTACAAGAGCACAGTGTTGTTCTTATCCGTGGTGGTCGTGTTAAAGACTTACCGGGTGTACGTTACCATACCGTTCGTGGTTCATTAGACTGTGCTGGTGTTAAAGATCGTAATCAATCACGTTCTAAATACGGTACTAAGCGTCCTAAGAAGTAATTCTAGGAAACTAGTCGAATAAGCCCTTTAGCGTTTCGCTTGTTTGAATTCTTCATAGATTTGTAATTCAAGCGACGTATAGTAAGGCCAGCGTCGTGTACATGACACTTGTACAAACTGCTGGATCATCCTGAAGTGTCATATTATTAGGTGTATTAAAATGCCAAGACGTCGCGTAGTCGCTGCTCGTGAGATCCTTCCAGATCCAAAATTTAGCAGCCAAACAATCGCTAAATTCATGAACCACGTAATGCAAGATGGTAAAAAATCTATTGCAGAAAGTATCGTTTACGGTGCTTTAGAACGCGTTCAAGAAAAAAACAAAGTAGACCCAGTTGAATTTTTCGAGACTACTCTTGAAAAAGTTCGTCCTATGGTTGAAGTAAAAGCACGCCGTGTTGGTGGTGCTACTTATCAAGTACCTATGGAAGTACGCCCATCCCGTCGTACTGCCTTAGCTATGCGTTGGTTAGTAGATGCTGCTGCTAAGCGTTCTGAAAAAACGATGGCTTTACGTCTTGCTGGTGAGTTGCTTGATGCAGCTGAAGGTAAAGGTGCAGCAATCAAAAAACGTGAAGATGTGCACCGTATGGCTGAAGCTAACAAAGCCTTCTCTCACTACCGTTTCTAAGCGGATAAAACAGGCCTTATTCAGGAGAATATTCATGCGTACAGCAGCTCGATTCAACATTGCTCTCTATCAAAGTGGGGGCTTTGCAGGTATTTAAGTTGCCTGTTTGGATATTCGCGCGCATCAATTTAATTGGTGCGTCCTGTTTTAAATATAACATTTAGGAATGTAGACATCATGGCTCGCCAAACCCCAATTACTCGTTACCGTAACATCGGTATTTCTGCGCACATTGACGCAGGTAAAACAACTACAACTGAACGTATTTTGTTCTACACAGGTGTATCTCACAAAATTGGTGAAGTACACGACGGTGCAGCAACAATGGACTGGATGGAACAAGAGCAAGAGCGTGGTATTACAATTACCTCTGCTGCTACGACTTGTTTCTGGTCTGGTATGGGTAACCAATTCGAACAACACCGTATCAACGTAATTGACACCCCGGGACACGTAGACTTCACAATCGAAGTTGAACGTTCTATGCGTGTTCTTGACGGTGCGTGCATGGTTTACTGTGCTGTAGGTGGTGTACAACCTCAGTCTGAAACTGTATGGCGTCAAGCGAACAAATATAAAGTGCCTCGTTTAGCATTCGTGAACAAGATGGACCGTACTGGTGCAAACTTCTTCCGTGCTGTTGAGCAAGTTAAAACTCGTTTAGGTGGTAATCCTGTTCCTATCGTTGTGCCAATTGGTGCTGAAGATACATTTCAGGGTGTTGTTGACCTTATCGAAATGAAAGCGATTATCTGGGATGAAGCATCTCAAGGTATGAAGTTTGAATATGCTGATATCCCAGCTGACCTAGTTGATACGTCTAACGAATGGCGTACAAAAATGGTTGAAGCTGCGGCTGAAGCTTCTGAAGAATTAATGGACAAGTACCTAGAAGAAGGTGATCTTTCTAAAGAAGACATCATCGCTGGTTTACGTGCTCGTACATTAGCTTCTGAAATTCAAGTAATGCTTTGTGGTTCTGCGTTCAAGAACAAAGGTGTTCAACGTATGTTGGATGCTGTAATTGAATTCTTACCATCACCTACAGAAGTTAAAGCGATTGAAGGTATCCTTGACGACAAAGACGAAACTAAAGCGTCTCGTGAAGCATCTGACGAAGCTCCGTTCTCTGCGCTTGCGTTCAAAATCATGAACGACAAATTCGTAGGTAACTTAACATTCGTACGTGTTTACTCTGGTGTTCTTAAACAAGGTGATCCGGTTTATAACCCAGTTAAAGCTAAGCGTGAACGTATCGGTCGTATCGTGCAAATGCATGCGAACGAACGTCAAGATCTTGATGAAATCCGTGCAGGTGATATCGCAGCGTGTGTAGGTCTTAAAGACGTTACAACTGGTGATACATTATGTGATGAGAAAAACATCATTACTCTTGAGCGTATGGAATTCCCAGAGCCAGTAATTTCATTGGCTGTTGAACCAAAAACTAAAGCAGACCAAGAAAAAATGTCTATCGCTTTAGGTCGTTTGGCTAAAGAAGATCCATCGTTCCGTGTTCGTACAGACGAAGAATCTGGTCAGACAATTATTGCTGGTATGGGTGAACTTCACCTTGACATCATTGTTGACCGTATGAAGCGTGAATTCGGTGTTGAAGCTAACATTGGTAAACCAATGGTTGCTTACCGTGAAACGATCAAAAAGTCTGTTGAACAAGAAGGTAAGTTCGTACGTCAAACTGGTGGTAAAGGTAAGTTTGGTCACGTATATGTACGTCTTGAACCGCTTGATGTTGAAGAAGCTGGTAAAGAATACCAATTCGTTGAAGAAGTTGTTGGTGGTGTAGTACCTAAAGAATTCTTTGGCGCGGTTGACAAAGGTATTCAAGAACGTATGAAGAATGGTGTATTGGCTGGTTACCCTGTTGTTGGTATTAAAGCGACATTATTCGACGGTTCTTACCATGACGTCGACTCTGACGAATTATCGTTCAAAATGGCAGGTTCTTATGCCTTCCGTGATGGTTTCATGAAAGCGGATCCTATCCTTCTTGAACCTATCATGAAAGTTGAAGTAGAAACTCCAGAAGACTACATGGGCGATATCATGGGTGACTTAAACCGTCGTCGTGGTATGGTTCAAGGTATGGACGATCTTCCTGGTGGAACAAAAGCAATTCGTGCAGAAGTTCCTCTTGCTGAGATGTTTGGTTACGCGACTCAAATGCGTTCTATGTCTCAAGGTCGTGCGACTTACTCTATGGAATTTGCTAAATATGCTGAAACTCCACGTAACGTGGCTGAAGGCATCATCGCTAAATTCCAAGCTGGCGGTAAAAAAGGTGACGACGAGTAATCTTTCGATTACTATAAGCCCAAACTAATTTCTTAGTTAAAAACCAAGTGCTCATGGGGTGACCCTCCATGAGTAGTTTATAAAGGAAGATCATCATGGCTAAAGCCAAGTTTGAACGTAATAAGCCACACGTAAACGTGGGCACAATCGGTCACGTTGACCATGGTAAAACAACTTTAACTGCTGCGATTGCAACAATTTGTGCAAAAACTTACGGCGGTGAAGCGAAAGATTACTCACAAATCGACTCAGCACCTGAAGAAAAAGCACGTGGTATTACAATTAATACTTCACACGTAGAATACGATTCTCCAATTCGTCACTACGCGCACGTTGACTGCCCGGGCCACGCCGATTACGTTAAAAACATGATTACTGGTGCTGCTCAGATGGACGGCGCGATCCTTGTGTGTGCTGCGACTGACGGTCCAATGCCACAAACTCGTGAACACATCCTTCTTTCTCGTCAGGTTGGTGTACCTTACATCATCGTATTCTTGAACAAGTGTGACCTTGTTGATGATGAAGAATTACTTGAATTAGTAGAAATGGAAGTTCGTGAACTTCTTTCTACTTATGACTTCCCTGGTGATGACACTCCAGTTATCCGTGGTTCTGCGCTTAAAGCGTTGGAAGGCGATGCTGGTCAATATGGTGAGTCTTCAGTTCTTGCTCTTGTTGAAGCGCTTGACTCTTACATTCCAGAACCAGAACGTGCTATCGACAAAGCATTCTTAATGCCAATCGAAGACGTATTCTCAATTTCTGGTCGTGGTACTGTAGTAACAGGCCGTGTAGAAGCTGGTATCGTTAAAGTTGGTGAAGAAGTAGAGATCGTTGGTATTAAAGATACAGTTAAAACAACTGTAACTGGCGTAGAAATGTTCCGTAAACTTCTTGACGAAGGCCGTGCAGGTGAGAACTGTGGTATCTTACTTCGTGGTACTAAGCGTGAAGACGTACAACGTGGTCAAGTACTTGCTAAACCAGGTACAATCAAGCCGCACACTAAATTCGACGCAGAAGTATACGTACTTTCTAAAGAAGAAGGTGGTCGTCACACTCCATTCTTAAATGGTTACCGTCCACAGTTCTACTTCCGTACAACTGACGTAACTGGTGCAATCCAATTACAAGACGGCGTTGAAATGGTTATGCCAGGCGACAACGTTGAAATGTCAGTAGAATTAATCCACCCAATCGCAATGGACCCAGGTCTACGTTTTGCGATCCGTGAAGGTGGTCGTACTGTAGGTGCTGGTGTTGTTGCGAAAGTAACTGCATAA